>PXRQ01000038.1:18075-39352 GCA_003022005.1 Halobacteriales archaeon QS_5_70_15 | reverse complement strand
GGCTGCCGGCTCGCTCCCGGGCTCGGACCCCGTGTCCGGGACGGCGCCGGTCGCCTCGCCGGCCCGCTCCGGGGACTCGGTCGACGCGGCCGGTTCGGTCGACGCCGCGGGTTCGGCCGTTCCCGTGTCGGTTCCGGCGGCGGCAGGCTCCTCGACCGTTGCCCCGGGATCCGGTGCCGTCGTCCCGAGATCCAGCTCCGCGAGGCCGGCGAGGGCGGCGTCGTCGGTGTCCCCCTCGTCGGGCGCGAGGTCGAGCCGGTCGACCTCGTCGCGCTCCCCGGCGACGACCCGGACGGCGTCGAGGGCGGTTTCCCGGAGCGCCCGCAGGTACGCCGAGGAGGGATCGTAGCGCTCGACGGCGAGTTCGACCCCGTGGGCGAGCCCCGGATCGACACCCGCCTCGACCAGCCGCTCGCGGAGGTCCCCGCCCCGGAGGTCCGAGCGGAGGGCACTCGCCATCGTCGCGATCCGATCGAGGGTCTGTTCGGCAGTCCGAACGACCCACCGGTCCCGGGTCTCGGTGTCGACCTCGCTGATCGACTCGGGCCTGACGCTCGTGTAGACCCGGTCCGAGTCCTCCGGCGAGAACGTCCGTGCCTTCCCGGTGACGGCGAGGAACGCCGGCGGCTCGGCCCGGTCGAGAAAGGCGAGTTCGTCCGGCTGGTACTGGCCGGCGTAGGCGACCAACGCCCCCGTCGGGTCGACCACGCGGCCGCGGAGCTGCTCGCCGCCGACCCGCTCGGTCTCGGTGAGCACGCCCACGGCGAACAGCCGGTTGACCCGCCCGCCCGTGGGGGTGATCACGTAGTTGGGGGCGCGCTCCTCGTCGCCCTCGGAGTACGAGACGGTCGAGTCCTCGAACTCGGCGGCGAACAGCCGGTAGGCCACCTCCCGGTTCCCGGGACCGGAGTCGGCGCTCATCCGCCCACCTCCGCGAGCAGGGCGCGGGCCTGCTCTTCGGGATCGTCCTCGACCGGCTCGAACTCCGACGCGTCGACGTTCGCGCCGTAGTCGTCGACCGAGAGGTTCCCGCGGACGCGGTACTCCTTGCCGACGACCCGCTCGCGGATGCGGTCGGCGACGACCTCCTGGTCCATCGCGTCGCGGGCGTGCTCGAGCGCGTCCTCCAGGGTCCCGCCGTACACCTCGCTCGTGAGTTCGTCGTCGAGGACGACCGTGGCCGTGCCGCTCCCGTCGTCGAGGATGGCTTTCGTCCGGAGGTCGTCGACCCCCTCGACCGCGCCGTGCGAGCGGCACTGGCCCTTCTGGACGATGCGCCCGCACTCCGGACACCGCTGGATCAGACCCGACCCCTCGCGCACGTCGAGTACCGACCCGACGAGTTCGACGTCGAACACGCCGCCGCTCGAGACGGCCTCGCCGACGGACATCCGTGGCGCCTCGTCCCCGGGGGCGATCTCGCGGTCCAGCGCCTCGACCGTCGTGTACTCCCCGAGGGTTACCTGCGGGACGCCGCGGAACTCCTTGACGTGGGCGTTCTCGATCCGGACCGAGGCGTCCTCGACCATCGCCGCGTGGTCGTCGGGCTCCCAGTCCGTGAACGGTAGCCTGGTCGAGCCGTCCGAAACGACCCCGCTCAGTATCCCCTTCCGTTCGCCCTCGCGGGCCGAGACCTCGCGGGTCTCGGCCTCGATCACCCGCACCTCGACGGTGACGGCGCCGTCGCCGGGCCGGAGGTCGCGCAGGTCGGCCACGCCGCCGACCTCGTACGGGACGTCGAGCGAGTCCTCGCCGAGCGCGACGGTCGTCGATTCGTTGACGTTCAGCTGCGTGCTGCCCATGAACTCCCGGACGCCCGCGTTGCCGAGCGTGACGGTGTCGCCGGGCGAGAGCCCGGTGTCGGCCCAGTCGGTGAAGATGACCGTCCCCGACTCGTCGGCGATCTCGCCCTCCCGGATGACCCGGAGGTCGCCGTCGATGTAGATCGAGCGCTTCCCGGCCGAGAGGACCGTCGCCGTGACGGTGACGTTGCCGTCGTCGGGCGTCACGTCGGCGATCTCCGTCTCGCTCGGCTCCGCCGAGCCGCCGCTCTCGTCGCCGTACTTCCGCCTGACGCTCTGGATCGCCTCGTCCATCGGGACGCTGTAGGAGACGAGGTTCTCGAGCGCCGCTCTGACCTCCGCTTTGTCTGCGCCGAGGTCGGAGGCGAGTTCCTCGGCACGGTCTTCGAGACTCATCGGGAGGAGGTAGGGAGGTCCCCGGTAAAAGAGGTTCGTGGGAGTCGCGCGGGAGGAGCCACCGTACGACTTCGGCGGCGCGGAGACCGACGGCGGGCCGATCGACTCCGGCGCGGACCCGGCCGAGGACGCGACCGTCATCGTCGACGGCGCGGCGATGACCTTCAGGGACTACAGGCGTCGTGGGGGTTGATCCGACGGGGGACGTTCAGTCGGCGGGGGCCGCCTCCGCGAGCGTCTCGGGATCGACGCTCGCGCAGCGGGCGACGGCGTCGAACCGTGTCACTCCGGTGCGGTCGCCGCTCGTAATCGATCGGTTCGGCGGCGGCGGGATCCCCGGACGTGTCCCGTTGTCGTCGAACGTCCGTGATGAACGACCGGGTGGCGAGCGCCGACGGCCTCCGGTCGACGGGCCCGCGGTCGGGCCACCGCGGGAGCGGTCCGGCGCTACCAGCCTTTATCGGGTGCCGACCGTCTCCCCGGTATGACGCCGACGATCCGGACGACGACCGGGGCCGACGGGCGCGGACTCGCCGGGATATACGCCCCGGCAGTCGAGGACACGCACGCCTCGTTCGGGACGGAGCCGCCGGGCGCCGAGGAGATGGCACGGCGGGTCAGGGAGACGACCGCCGGACCGCCGTGGCTGGTCTGCGAGCGGGAGGACGGGGTCGTGGGCTGCGCGTGCGCGAGCCCGCACGGCGACCGACCGGCCTCCCGGTGGTCCGTCGACGTCTCGGTCCACGTCGACGAGGGGTGGCGACGGCGGGGCGTCGCACGGGGGCTCTACGAGGCGCTGTTCGGGGTCCTCCGCCTGCAGGGACTGTACAACGCCTACGCGGTGATCGCGCTACCGAACGAGACGAACGTCCGATTGCACCGGGCGTTCGGGTTCGAACGCGTCGGGCTGTACGAACGAGTGGGGTACAAGGACGGCGAGTGGCGGGACGTGGGACACTGGGGACTGTCGCTGCAGGAGCCGGAGGACCCACCATCGCCGACGGTTCCCTTCGAGGAACTTCGTGACACCGACGCCTGTAGGCGCTTCGAGCGGGCGAGTCGTCCATCGGCCGCTGATCCCTCCTACCTCGGGCGACGGCATCGGTAAGGGCCGTGTCTCGGATCCCGTCGCCGTCCCGGTTCCCCGAGTGGAGAGGACGGACTACGGCATCGACCGCGCGGCCTCGGCGGCGGCCTCGACGTGGCGCCGCGGCTCTCGCGTGACCGAGGGGCCGTGGCCGGTGTGCATCTCGCGGAGATCCCCGTCGAGGACGTCGAGCAGGCGGTCGATGCTGTCGATCAGCGTCCCGCGGTCCCCCTCCGGGAGGTCCGTCCGTCCGAACGAGCCGTTGGCGAACACGAGATCGCCCGCGAACAGGATCCCGGGGTCGCGCGCGTGGAAGCAGAGGTGGTCGTCCTTGTGGCCCGGGGTGTGGACGGCGAGGTAGTCGTCCCCGCCCATCCGGACCGTCCCCTCGTCGGGGATCGCGCGGTCGACGAGCTCGTTGTCGGGGTCGAACCCCCAGACGTCGGCGTCGTACGCCTCGCTCACCGCCGGGACGTTCCCCACGTGATCGGAGTGGGTGTGCGTGAGGACCACCGCGTCCACGTCGTCGACGCGCTCGCGGATCTCGGCGACGGCGTCGAACTCGTTGCCGGGATCGACGATGACCGTCCGGCCGTCCGCCTCGTCCGGAGCGACGAGGAAGGCGTTGCTGGTGAAGACCTGGTGGCCCTGCGCGATGTCGGTTATCACGCCCCCTCGTTGGTCGCGGGGGTGTTTGGGCGTGTCGGAGGTGTTCGGAGGCCGGGCAAGCGGGTAGCCCGAGTCATACGGTCGTGCGTGACGATGTACCGGTGATCGCCCGCTGGGGATCGGCGGTCATCGGTAACGGACGACGCACGACCGTATCAGTACCCGTAGTCGGTGACCCGCGGTTGTGGCATCAGTTCGTCGAGCGGCCGGTCGGCGATCCACTCGGCCAGCGCGACCAGCTGTTCGGTCGCGGCCTCGAACAGCTCCGCGCCCTTCTCGGGGGTGGCGTCGGTCTGATCGCCGAACACGCCGTTCTCGGAGTTCTGCACCGCGTCGTAGAACGTGCGCGAGCCGTGGACGTGGCCGTCCCCCTCCTCGCGCCACGCCTCGATGTCGACGATGCCGTCGTCCCGCGCCGACGCGAGACGGTCGTCGTGGACGAGTTCGGGCCGGAGGTGCATGATCATCGCCGTCTCCTTCGGCCCGCCGTGGGGGCCGTTGTTCTCGAACAGCGAGTCGACGAGGTCCGGGATGGACTCGTCCCACATCCACTCCACCGCGAACGCGGTCCGATCCGTGTTGAGCCGGCGACCCACCTCCCGGAGGTGCTGGACGTTCCCCCCGTGGGCGTTGACGTAGACCACGCGGTCGATGCCGTGGTACGCGAGGTTCCGGGTGAACGACTCCACGTAATCCCGGAACACCGGCGCGTCGACCCACATCGTTCCGGGGAACTGCCGGTGGTGCGGCGAGACCCCCACGCCGATCGTGGGGGTACAGAGGTAGTCCCCCCGTTCGGCGGCCGCACGGGCCAGCCCCTGCGCGATGAAGTGGTCCGTCCCCTCCGGGAGGTGGGGACCGTGTGCCTCGGTCGAGCCGACGGGGACGAGCGCGAGCGACGACTCCTCCAGGTGGGGACCGACGTCGGGCCACGCCTCGTCTGCGAGTTCCATAACCGCCGAAGGCCCTCCGGTGACTAAATCGTGTTCTTCCGGCTCACCAGCGTTCCGTGGGCCGGTCGGTCCGGACGACCGCACGGACCCGACACCGGGTCGCCGGGGGACCGACCCCGGGCCGGGGGCGGATCGATCCGGGAGCCGGGGACGGATCGATCCCGGCCAGGGGGTAGGACGACAAGGGGGCCACCCGGTCGGAGTCGGCGCGGTCAGCGGGCGTCCGCGCCGGCGGCGACGACCTTCACCCGCCGGTAGCCCGTGGTCCGTCCAGTCCGGCCAGAGGTATCAATCCCCACACTCCGGAGGGCATCGATCCCCGCGGTCCCCGACCCGCCGCGCGACGACGCGGGCGGGCGCGCCGTCCCCGCCGCGGAGTTTCAGGGGGAGACAGGCCACCTCGACGCGCTCGCCGACGAGCGTCGAGGGGTCCGCGAGGTTCTCGACGACCGGGACGCCCGTCCCGAGCAGCCGCCGGTGGACCGGGTACGGGTCGTCGTCGCCGCGGAGTTCCCGGGGCTGGTCCGGCGAGAGCGTATCCATCGCCACGAGCGCGACGTCCCGCTCCACCAGCCGGTCGGCGAGGTCGGTCGAGAGCCACGGGTAGCGGTGGTAGCGGTCCGTTCCCGCGTGCTCCGCCCAGCCGAACGACAGGACCACCGCGTCGCCGTCGCGGAGTCCGTCGAACCCGCGCAGGTCGGCGGCGTCGACCGGTCGCGGCCCGTCCGCGTCGACGCCGAGGACGACGCCGTCCGTGAGCAGCCGCGAGAGCGGCGTCCGGTCGATGGTCGAGCCACCCGACACGACGTGGAGCGGCGCGTCGACGTGGGTGCCGGTGTGGGTCGCGAACGCGGCCCGCTGGACGTTCGTCCCGCCCCGCTCGACCGCGCTCAGTGTCTCGATGTGCGGGTCCTCGAGCGCGAGCGAGTGTTCGGCGTCGGTGTCGAACGGTCGGGTGAGGTCGACCCACTCGCCGCGGTCGCCGTCGCCCATTCGACGGGGTACCGGTCCATCGGTCAAAGCTCTGGCCCCGGCTCGACCGCCGGGGACGGACGGCCCGGGGGGTCAGTCCCCGCCCGCGTGCCACGGCGCCGATCCGAAGTCGACCACGCGGCGCTCCTCCTCGATGGCCCCGATGCGCTCTACGTCCTCGGGATCGAGGTCGAGCTCCAGCGCGCCGCGGTTCTCCTCGACGTGGTCGCCGGTCGCCTTCGGGATCGCCGCCACGTTCTCGCGGGCGAGCAGCCACGCCAGAGGGACCTGCGCGGGCGTCGCTCCGTGTTTCTCCGCGACCTCCGCGACGACGGGGTGGTCGAACATCTCCGCCCTCGCGAGCGGCGAGTAGGCGACGAGCCAGTAGTCGTGCTCGCGGGCGTCCGCGAGGAGCTCGTCCTGGTGGAGCAGCGGATGACACTCCACCTGGTTGGCGAAGACCGGCGACTCCAGGATCCCGCGGGCCTCCTCGAGCTGCCGCGGCTCGAAGTTCGAGACGCCGACGTGTCTCGCGAGCCCGCGGTCGCGGAGCTCGTCCAGCGCCGGGAGCGTCTCCCCGGGGTCGTAGGTGTCCAGCGGCCAGTGGACGTACACGAGGTCGACTCGCTCGACGCCGAGCCTGTCGAGGCTCCCCCTGGCCGTCTCGATGACGTCATCGTACGCGAGGTTCCCGGTCGCGAGTTTCGTCGCGACGAACACCTCCTCGCGGTCGACGTCCGCCCGTTCGATCCCCTCGCCGACGTACGCCTCGTTTCCGTAGCTCTGTGCGGTGTCGACGTGGCGGTAACCGGCCTCCAGCGCGCGCCGCACGCTCTCGGTACACGTCTCGCGGTCGGTCTGCTGGTAGGTCCCGAGGCCGAAGCGGGGCATCTCGCCGGGCATGGTTCGGCCGATGGTTCCCGGCCGCTTAACGTTCGGTGGCGGGTGAATCGAACTATCGGGTGTGGCTGAAACGAGCGGGGGCTTTCGAGGTGTTCCTGTAGTCACCGACACCGGAGACCGGAACGCCCCGAATCGGCAAGCCCCGCCGATGTCCGTCCCCGGAACCCCCCGTGCGACCCGCGCACGAGCTCGATGCGACCCGGGGCCCGCCGATTGAACGGGCGTGGTCGGCCCAGCGGAGTTCCCGACGCCGGCGCTCGGGGGCGGGACGGCGGCCGTCGGACACGATCCCACCATCCGACGAAACGCCCGCCGCGAGCACGTCCGGGAGAAGCCGGAACCGTCGCCGGCGCCAGCCGGTCCCGACCGTCGGGCTCGGGCACCGACCCGTTCGGTCGACCCCGACCACTTCCACCGCGAGGCCAATCTTATACTCCCGCCGTCGTCACCGGTGAGTAGACACGGCCCGCCCGGGCACTCCCTCACCATGCAACAGTACCAGACACTCGTCGACTCGGTCCTCCGGACGGGGACGTACAAGCCCAACAGGACCGGGGTCGACACAATCGCGGCGTTCAGCCAGCACTACCGCGTCGACCTCGCCGAGGGGTTCCCGCTCCTCACCACGAAGGACCTCTCCGGGTTCCGGTGGGACTCGCTGATCCACGAGTTCCTCTGGTACCTCTCCGGCGACGAGCACATCCGCGAACTGCGCGAGGAGACCGGCATCTGGGACGCCTGGGCCGACGGGAAGGGCCACCTCGACACGGCATACGGGCGGTTCTGGCGGCGCTACCCGGTTCCGGAGGGCGCCGACAGGCTCCCGGGCGAGGCCTGGCCCGACCCCGAGAACCGGTGGGTGACCGAGGAGGACGGCCGTCTGACGTTCGACCAGATCGGCTACGTCCTCGACACGCTCCGCGAGAACCCGAACTCCAGACGGATGGTCGTCGACGCGTGGCACCCCGCCAACGCGGCCGTCTCGACGCTCCCGCCCTGTCACTACACGTTCGTCTTCAACGCGCAGGGCGACCGCCTGAACGTCCACCTCACCCAGCGCTCGGGGGACGTCGCGCTCGGGATCCCGTTCAACATCGCGGCGTACGCCCTGCTCGCGAACGTCGTCGCCGACCGGACGGGGTTCGAACTCGGGGAGTTCGCCCACACCGTCGTCGACACGCACGTCTACTGCGGCCGGGGCGAGCGCGGCGCGTGGTACGACCGGAACCTCGACGAGCTCTCCGGCCGGCTCGACGCCGTCGAGGCCCGGGAGGGGTATCTCGACGTTCGCCACTGGGTGCTCGAGGCCGCGCCGGCGGAGCCCGACGACGAGGCGGGCTACGACCACGTCCCGGGGCTGCTGCTCCAGCTCTCGCGGGAGCCGCGCGACCGACCCCGGATCGAGGTGGCCGACGGGCCGCTCGACGAACTCGCCTACGAGGACGTCGAACTCCACGACTACGACGCGGCGCCGGGCATCGGCTTCGCCGTCGCGGAGTGACCGTGGGGGGCGACCGCTCCGGCACCGCGGGTGATCCCGAGGTGGCCCTGATCGCCGCCGTCGCGGAGAACGGCGTCATCGGCGACGACGGCGGGATGCCGTGGCACTACCCGGCCGACCTGGGCCGGTTCAAGCGGACGACGACGGGCCATCCGGTCGTGCTCGGCCGGCGGACCTACGAGAGCATCGTCGAGGGGCTCGGCGGACCGCTCCCCGGCCGGACGAACGTCGTCCTCTCGACCCGGGACCTCGACCTCCCCGACGGGGCGGTGCTCGCCGGGAGCGTCGAGGCGGCGCTGGCCGCCGCGAGGGACGCGCCGGGGGGCGAGACGGTGTACGTCGCCGGCGGGGCGACGGTCTACGAGCAGTTCCTCCCGCACGCCGACCGACTCCTGCTCACCGAGGTCCCGGAGTCACCAGACGGCGACACGCGGTTCCCCGACTGGTCGGGCGACACCTGGACCGAGGTGTCGAGGGAGCGGGAGGGCGACCTGGTGTTCGTGACGTACGAGCGCGCGGAGTGAATCGAAACCCTCCGACCGATCGTCGTCCCGCTCCGCGAGCGACTGCCCCACCGCCCGACGACGCCGTCGCTGCGGTCGGATCGGGGCCGGATTCCCTCCATCGGAACGGTTCCCCCGACCCGGCGCGATCCCCCGGTCGCGAGGCTTTATCAGTCCGCGGCCCGCCCTGACAGCGTATGGCCCACGACTGCTCGTTCCTCGCGGACGTCCTGCCCGAGTCACAGGTGTCGTTCGGCGACTCGGACCGGGAGAACCACTCGACCGACTGGGGGACGGAGACGGAGGACCTCGGCGCGGTCCCGGACGCGGTCGTCTGGCCGGAGTCGACCGAGGACGTCGCGGCCGTGCTCGCCGCCGCCCACGAGCGCGAGGTGCCCGTCACGCCGTACGCCGCCGGGACCTCCCTCGAGGGGAACCCGGTACCGACGTTCGGCGGGATCAGCCTGGACCTGATGCGGATGGACTCGATACTCGAGGTACGGCCCGACGACTTCCGGATCGACGTCGAACCCGGAGTGATGGGGTCGGCGGTCGACGAGGCCGCGGCCGACCACGGGATGTTCTTCCCGCCGCTGCCGTCCTCGGGCGACCTCTCGACCATCGGGGGGATGATCGTCAACGACGCCTCCGGGCAGAAGACGGTGAAGTACGGCGAGGTGGCCGACTGGGTGCTCGAACTCGAGGTCGTCACCGCCGAGGGGGAGGTGATGACGTGCGGGTCGAAGGCGGTGAAGACCAGCGCGGGCTACAACCTGAAGGACCTGTTCGTGGGCTCGGAGGGGACCCTCGGCGTGGTCACCCGGGCGACGCTCGAACTCGAGGGGCTCCCCGAGCAGGTCCGCGGCGGTCGCGCGATATTCGGCGATATCGACGACGCGAGCGCCGCGGTGTTCGACGCCGTCCGCTCGGGGGTCGACGTCGCCAAGATCGAACTCATCGACGCGCTCACCGCCCGCATGGCCAACGACTACCTCGACACCGGGCTCGACGACAAGCCGATGATCTTCCTCGAGTTCCACGCCAACCACGGGATCGAGGAGGAGATCGAGTTCTGCCGGGCGATCTTCGAGAGCCACGACGTCGAGCGGTTCGAGATGAGCGAGGACGAGGCGCGGATGGCCGAGCTCTGGGAGGCCCGAAACGAGCTCGCGTTCGCGCTCCGGGCGTACGACCCCGACCTCAAGCCGCTGAAGCCAGGGGATATCACCGTCCCCATCTCGGAGTACCCGGAGATCGTCGGGTTCGCCAAGGCGCTCGCCGAGGAGCACGACCTCCTCGTCCCGACGTTCGGTCACGCCGGCGACGGCAACGTCCACTACACGGTGTTCGCCGAGGCGGAGGACCCGGAGCGGCTGGAACTCGCCGAGGAGGTGTACGACCGCATCGTCCGCCGGGCGATCGAACTCGGGGGGACCTCGACCGGCGAGCACGGCATCGGGGTCGGCAAGCGGGGGTACCTCGAACTCGAACACGGCGAGGTCGGCGTCGAGACGATGCGCCGGATCAAGGGTGCGTTCGACTCGAAGGACATCCTGAACCCGGGGAAGCTGTTCCCGGAGACGGCGGAGGAGGGCGAGCGGGTCAGGCTCGCGGGCGAGGACTGACGGGGGTATCGTAGCCGTCCGTGAGCTCGGGGACGCTCGACTGACCGACGGCGACCCCGACGGGAGGATAACGAACGCCGACGGTACCCCCCCCCGAAGCCGCCTTCCCGCCCCTCCGAACGGTATCGTCATCCACGGCGTGCCGGTGCCGTCCGATTCATCACGCCCGAGAGTACGATCCGCCGAGGCCGTTTCCGTCCCCCTTTTGTACCCCCACGGAGAACTGACACGTATGCGAGGCCGGTCGACACCTCGGTGGTCCTGTTGAGGGGCGAGGAGGAGCCGGAGCTCTCCGCCGTGCTCTCGGCGTTGGACGACGAGGACTGCCGGGCCATCCTGCTGGCCGCCGACGAACCCCGGTCGACACAGGAGCTCGCCGAGCGCGCCGACGTCCCCCAGTCGACGACCTACCGGAAGGTCGACCTGCTGTGCGAGGCGAAACTCGTCGAGGAGCGCACGGAGATCCGTGCGGACGGGAAGCACACGAGCACGTATCGCACCGACTTCGACGCCGTTCGGATCGTCCTCGAGGAGTTCGAGCGGTTCGAGGTCGAGACCGAGCGCCCCGAGCGCACGCCCGACGAACAGCTCGCCGACCTGTGGCGCGAGGTCCGCAAGGAGACATAATGGTACACCCACTCGTCATCACGGCGCTGAAGACCGCCGCCCTCCTCTTCGGAGGCGTCATCACCCTGTTCGCCTACCGGGCGTACGCCCGGACCCGGGCGCCCGCCCTCAGAGCGCTCGCGGTCGGGTTCGGCACCGTCACCTTGGGAGCGGCGGCGGCCGGCGCGGTGGATTTCCTCCCCGGGTTCGAGCGGCAGCTGGCGCTCGTTCTCGAGAGCGCGCTCACCGCGCTCGGGTTCGGCGTCATCGCCTACTCGCTGTACGCCGAGATGTGACCCCCCGGTGCGGACGAAGGCACCGGAACCGCCACCGACCGGTCCCGATACCACCCGGGAGCCGTTGCCCCGTCGAGCCTTCCGAACGGGGAGCGGTCGAGAGCCGCCGCTTTCCCGGGGGGCGCGTGTCGACCCTCCCCTCGATCCCGATCCCGTTCCGGGGATGGCTACTTCGATACCCGGACGACCTCGTACGACGCTTCCCCGGGTTCTCGGTCCCCAACCGGGCGTTCACCGCGTAGAGGGCGTCCCCGTACTCCGCGACCGTCGTCGGCACGTCGAACTCGTCGTCCTCGATACGGTCGACGACTTCGCCCTCGGTCGCCTCCGGATCGAGTTCCACGACGGCGATCAGGTCGTTCCGGTTTCGAACTACATAGAGCGTCTTGCCGTCCAGCAGGATGCCGTCGCCGTTCCCGACCTCCTCTCCCCCGAGATCGATCTCGCTCGCCTCGCCCGTCCCCGGATCGACCCTGTAGAGCAGGCCGGTGATCGAGTTCACGACGAGCAGGTATGCACCGTCCGGCGACGCGTCGATGCCGTTCGCGTTGAACCCCTGCTCATACTGTCGGACATAACTACCTGAACGTCCTCGCCACCACGGGAGGGCGATGTCGTTCATGGGCTTACGTCCGACAGTATCAGCCTCGAAATCACCGCCGAGTTCGACCGCCTCGACGAATACCACGTAGCCGCCAACCACGTACGAGAGAAGCCCGAGCACGGTAACGAAGACGCCACCGGCCGCGACCCGCGCGACGAGAAGCAGCCAGTAGTCCGTGCCGGCCCCCGTCCCGTGCTACCTCATGCGGTGCAGTAGTCGATCGCGTCGCGGACCGCCTCCCTGCGACCGATGAACGTCAGGTGGTCGCCCCGTTCGATGGCGTCGTCGGGGCGGGGCAGCCGGTTGGTCTCGTCCCGGCTGAGGAGGGCCAGGTGACAGTCCTCGGGCAGTTCGCTTTCGAGTTCCGACACGGTCTCCCCGACGATCCCGGCGGAGGTGACCTCGACCTCCTGGACGTCGCCCTCGCGGTCGAGTTCCGTCATCCAGCGGGCGATCGCCGGGCGTTCGATCACGTTGTCCATCTCCAGCGCGATCGACCTCCAGCCCGAGATCGCCTCGATGTCGAGGTCCTCGAACGCGTCGACGTTCGACGGCTGGTTGACGCGGGCGACGACCGTCTCGATATCGTACGTGTTCTTGGCGAGCTGGCCGATCAGGAGGTTCGCGTCGTCGTCGGCCGTCGCCACCGCCACGACCTTCGCGTTCTCGATACCCGCGCCCTCGAGCACGTCCCGCTGGGTGCCGTCCCCGTTACGGACGGGGAACCCGTCCCGGCGGAGGTTCTCCACGGCCTCCTCGTCGCGTTCGACGATCAGGACCTCCTCGCCGCGGTCCTCCAGGCGCTCCGCGAGCGCCTGTCCGACGCGCCCTCCGCCGACGATGATCGCACGCATCGGGATCACGTCCAGCGCCTGCGCGATGTGACGCGCCAGTCCCCCTTCAAGGATGACGGTCGCGAAGATGACGAGGAACACCGTCCCGACCAGCGTCGTCGCCGCGGTCGGGTCCCCGGCCCGGAGTTCGAGCGCGAACAGCGTCGCGACGCTGGCGGGGATGATCCCGCGCGGACCGATCGCGCTGACGTACAGCCGCTCGCGGAGCGTGAGCCGCTTCCCGACGGTACACAGCAACACCAGCGCCGGCCGGACGACGGCCGCGACGGCGACGGCCGCGACGAGGCCACCGACGCCCAGCGCGAGCAGGTCATCAAAGGAGAGCAGCGACGCGAGCGTGATGAAGACGAACGCGATCACCAGCAGCGACACGTCCCCCTTGAACCGTTCGATGTCGTCACGGTAGGGGAGTTCGACGTTGCCGAGGACGAAGCCGCCGGCCGCGACCGCGGCGATCCCCGCCTCCGACACCAGCACCTCCGCGATGCCGTACATCACCAGCGCCGCGCCGAGCACGATCAGGCGGGCGTTCTGGGCGGCGTTATCGACCGAGAGGTGGACGTGTCCGAGCACGTACCACACGACCGCCGCGACGGCGCAGCCGACGAGTATACCGAGGCCCAGCCGCGTCGCGAACTCCCGTACGACCGCGGCGACGCCCTGCCCCTCCAGGAGGAGGTATTCGAACATCACGATCGAGAGGATGGCCGCGGTGACGTCGTTGACGACACCTTCGGTTTCGAGCGTCGAGGCGACCCGGTTCCTGACGGGCACGACGTTCACGATCGGGGTGATCACCGTCGGACCGGTCGCGATGAGCAACGAGCCGACCAGAAGCGAGACGTCCCAGGGCGCACCGACCGCGTAGCGCACGACGATCGCCGTCCCGACGAGCGAGATCGACGCACCAAGGGTGACCAGTCGTAGCGTCTCCCGGGACGCTTCGCGGATCCGTTCGAGGTGGAGATGGAAGGCGCCCTCGAAGACGATGATCGCGACGCTCAGGCCGACGATCGCCGGGAGCGCGTCGCCGAACACGGCGGGAGCGACGAGACCGAGCCCTTCCGGTCCGACGATGCCCCCCGCCAGTATCAGGAACATCACGCTGGGGATCCGCAACCGGTCCGCGACCACCTGCGCGATGACACCCAACCCGAGGATGGTTACGACGATCCGAACGATGTCGGTCGTGGCACTCATGCTGCGGTCTCACCCGACGCCGTACGAGGGACGGCCGAACCGTTCCCCCCGTCGCGGGCCCATCTCGGATACCTGGTGTGGCGCGAGTCAAAGTGTCTTCGCAAAGCCGACGGAATACTGCTATCCGGGATCCGACGTTCCGATCCCATCGGGGTCCGGGCCGGTCCGCGCCCCCGTTCGTAGACGCATCGGCCCCGTCCGGCGGGCTGGTTCTCCCGGGTTCCGGATCGATCCGCGGGCCCGGTCCTACCGGTACCCGAGCGCCTTCAGCTGCCGGTCGACGTCCGAGGGGGTCTCCGCCCGGTCGCTCTCGCCGCCCTCGGCCTCGACGTTCCGCTCCATCGCCTCGATCCGCTCGACCCGCTCCCGAACGGCCGCGTCGAGCAGCTCCAGGGGGGCCGTCGCCTCGGGCCCGTCGTGTGCCTCGACGACGTTCTCGGTCTGTTCGGGGGCGGCCTCCCGGTCGTAGAGTTCGCGCTCGTCCGTCGCCGTGTTGAGGACGTACGTCCACCGGTCGGTCCGCGCCGAGACCAGCAAGTCGCCGTCAGCGAGCCGGCGGGGAATGGGCTGCTGGGTGATCGACTCGCCGCGGACGGCGACCGAAACGACGGGGTCGTCCGGCGGCCGCTCCTCCCCACGGAGGACCGGCAGGGCGGACTCGCCCCCGAAGTCGTCCTGCACGTCGAGCAGATCGGCCACAGTCGGGGGGAGGCAGTCGAGCCCGACCGCGTCCCCGAGGCGGTCGGAAACCCCTCCGGGGACGTCCGCAACGAGGGGGACGTGGATGAGTTCGTCGTAGAGCTTCGGGTAGTGGGCGAGGTGGCCGTGCTCCATGAACTCCTCGCCGTGGTCGCCGGCGACGACGACCGCCGTCTCCTCGCGCAGGCCGCGCTCGTCGAGGGCGTCGAGGAGGCGCCCGATCGAGGCGTCGACCTGGTGGGCCGCGCCGAGGTAGAGGTCCCACAGCGCGTCGAGGGTGTGCTCGCTCACGCCCCTGCCCAGGCCCGCCCGGACGTGCGCCCGGAGCATTCCCGCGGCGCCCTTCTCCCCGCCCGTGACCGCCCGGACGTGCTTGGGCGCCGGGACGTACGGGGTGTGGGTATCCATGTAGTGGAGCCAGAGGAAGAACCGGTCGTCGTCCGACCACCCGCCGGTCCCGTGGTCGTCGAGGAACTCGAGGGCGCGCTCCTCGAGCGCGAGCAGGTGGGAGGTGTCGACGGCGTGGTGGCGCTCGACGCCCCGGAGGGCGTTGGCGGCCCGGCGGAGCGGCGACCCGAGCACCTGCGCCCAGCCGCCCACCGTCGGGTGGGCCGCGAGGAACCGGCCGACGGGCCCCGAGGGATCCATGAACGCCTCGTATGTCCGGAAGCCCCGGTCGTAGCCCCAGTGCGCGGTGAGGAAGCCGTTGGCCGCGTTGACCCCCGCGGTGTGGACGCCGTCGCGCTCGAGCGTCTCGGCCAGCGTCGGCCGCCGCGAGGGGCCCACCCGCGGCGAGTCGGTGAACACCGGGTCGGCGCCGAGCACCGACGGGAACGAGAACGGCGTCCAGTTGCCGTGCGCGAACGCCCGGTCGAACCGCACGCCCCCCTCCGCGAGTTCGCGGACGCTGGGCATCGCTCCGAGCGCGTCCGCGCGCAACGAGTCAACAGTCACGAGTACCACCCCTCTCGTCCGCCCTTCGATGGTCATCGGACAGGTCTTCGGGTAGAGCTATCCTAAGCCTTTCTAGGGCTCGAACCGTCGACGGTGCGGTTCGAGCAAGGACGGCAGCGGCACGACGCTACCGGTCCTCGATTCAGTCGTGGACGAGCACGTCCACGACATCGGGTCCGGAGCGCTCGACGGCCGCCTCGAGGGTCTCGACGATGACGTCCGGCCCCTCGACGAGGTGGCCGCGGGCGCCGTGGCTCTCCGCGTTCTTCGGGATGTCGACGTGCGGGTCGAAGTCCATCCCGACGAAGTCGTGGTCCTCGTAGTCGGTCCCGAACATCCGGACGGTGTTGTCCTTGAGGATGCGGTAGTTGCGGTTGTCCGGGATCACCACCGTCAGATCGAGGTCGTGCCGGGCGGCGGTGTAGAGCGTGTGGGGGTAGTAGAGGTACGATCCGTCGCCGACGAACCCGAGCACCGTCCGCGGGGCGTCCGTCTCGGCCTCGGCGAGGGCGGCCCCGACCGACGCGGGGAGGCCGTAGCCAAGCCCGCCGCCCTTGTTCGAGACGTACTGTTCGGGGTCGAGGTCGAACCGGGTGAGGAGGGCGTACTTGGAAGTGACCCCCTCGTCGACGACGTACGCCTCCGGGACGACCGACTCGATGGCGTCGACGAGCTCCGCCTTCGAGGCGCGGGGCTCGCCCTCCGGCTTCTCGTCCTCGCCCATCGACCGGATGGTCCCCGCGAGCGACCCCTTCAGTTCGGCCACCTCCCCGATCCGGCGCTCGCGCTCCTCGGCGGGGAGCCGGTCCTCGAGCCGCTCGGCGATCTCGGCCATCACCAGCCCCGGGTCGCCGATCACGGCGGCGTTCGTCGGCTCGTTCTTCGCGATCTCCCACGCGTCGGCCCCGACGTGGACCGTGTTCGTGTCCGGGCTGACCAGGGGGTCCTCGTGGCGCATCAGCGTCGTGTTCGTCGAGCAGCCCACGAACGCGATGGTGTCCGAGTCCATCAGCATCCGCCCGAGCCCCTCCGCGGGCGGGAGGAACGTGATCCACTGCTCGTGGTCGGTGGGGAAGTTGACCTCGCAGGCGAGCATCTCGCCGAAGACGCGGGCGCCCGACGCCTCGGCCAGGTCGACCGCCGCCTCGACCGCGTCGGACCCCGAGCGGGCGACGTGGTCGCCGAGCACGAGTACCGGCTGGTCGGCGTCGACGAGCAGGTGGGCGGCCTGCTCGACCCCTCCGGGGTCGCCCCGACCCGCCGAGGGGATGGGTCCCAGGGGATCGGGGTCGTCGGTCGTCTCCGCCATCGTCACGTCGAGCGGGAGCGAGACGAACACGGGGCCCGTCGGCGGGGTCAGCGCCCGCCGGAACGCCCGGCGGAGGACCATGGGGAGGACGTCGACGCTGGTCACCTCCGTCGAGTACTTGCAGAACTGGTCGACCATCGCCTCGAGGTTCCCCGAGAGGATGGGCTCCTCGTGGCGGAAGTCGAGTTCGTGGTTGCCGGCCGTGACGACGAGCGGCGCGCCGGCCACCTTCGCGCCGTAGAGGTTGCCGATGCCGTGGGCGAGCCCGGGCGTGATGTGGAGGTTGACCACGCCGACCGGGTTCACGTCCGAGTCGTCGTGGGCGTGGTAGCGGCGGGTCTGGGCGTAGCCCGCCGCCATCCCGACAGCGATGTCCTCCTGGAGCCCGAGGACGTACTCGAGGTCGCTCCCCGAGAGCGCCTCCATCACCGGGAGCTCCGTCGTCCCGGGGTTCCCGAACACGTGACTCACGCCGTACTCCTCCAGGGCGTCGACGAACAGGTCCGCGCCCGTCTCCTCGCTCATGGCACCACCTGCCGAGTGGAGCCCCTAATAGTTCACGCGGGGAGTCGGACCTACGCCCCGTCGCCGTCACCGCCCCCGCCCTCCCACGGCGGGTCGTCGAGGTCGACCACGACTACCACGACCCCGCCCTCGGGGAGGTCCGCCACCGAGGCGTCCCCGCGGAACGTCGATCCGTCGGCCCGTCGACCGACGAGTTCGCCGGACCACTCGCCGTGCTCCTCCACCGTCGGGAGCACCTCCGAGAGCACGTGTTCGACCTCCGAGGCCGGGTGGAGCAGCTGCCACTCCTCGTCGACGAGGTCCCCCTCCCGGTAGCCGTAGAGCTCGAGATAGGCCCCGTTGGCGTACTCGAACGTGCCGTCCGCACGGACGATGCAGATCCCCTCCCGGGTGGCCTCCGTGGCCCGCAGCCGGCGTTCGGCCTCGCGCTCGGCGTGGTACCGGGCGACCGCCTCCTCGATGCGGTGACCCAGCAGGGCGAACTGGGCGGTGCCCCCCCCCTTCCGGAGGTAGGCCGTCACTCCGAGCGAGAGGGCGTCGGTCGCGACATCCTCGTCCCCGCGGCCGGTGTAGAGGATGAACGGGAGGCCGGGATCGGCCTCCCGGCACCGCTCGAGGAGGTCGAACCCGTCCAGGACGGGCATCTCGTAGTCGCTGACGACGCAGTCGACATCACCCTCGTGGACCCGGGAGAGCGCCGCTTCCGGATCCGTGAACCCCTCGACGTCGAACGACCCGACCCGCTCCAGCATCGTCCCCAGGAGGTCGAGAACCCTCTCGTCGTCGTCGACGCAGACGACCGTTGCGGGGGCGTTACCGTCCGGCGACACAAATTTTCGATTTCGTTCCGTACTGAAAATACCTGCGGCTCAGGCCGGTTACGCGTCCGGGGCCAGCGCCTCCATCGTCCCCGTGATCGCCTCGACGTTCGCCCCTCTGGGGAACGAGACCGAGGCGACGTCGACCGGCTCCAGTTCCTCGAACCCGGCGAGCCGTTCGCGGACGCGCTCGGGCGTGCCGCCGACGGCCAGCGAGTCGAGCAGGTCGTCGTCGATCATCGCGGTGGCCTCCTCGCGGCGGCCCTCGTTCCAGGCGTCGTAGACCCCGTGGGCGACCTCCTCGTGGCCCTGCCGGGCGAGGTTGTCGCGGTAGTAGGTGCCCATCCCGCCGAGGTAGAACGCGACGTGCTGTCGGACCAGGTCCCGGGCCCGCTCGCCGTCCTCGAGCGCACAGCAGGTCAGCGAGAGCGTTACGCGGACGTCGTCGGGGTCCTTCCCCGCGAGCTCCGCGCCGCGTTCGAGGTCCTCGATCCGGTCGTCGAGCCCGTCCCGGGTGAGCATCAGGGCGTGCCAGCCGTCGGCGAACCGGCCGACCAGTTCGACCGCCTTCGGGCCCATCCCGGCCGCGTCGACCCGGGGGACGGGATCGGGGGCGCCCTGGCGGAGCCGGAACCCCGAGAGGTCGAAGTACTCCCCGTCGTACTCGACCTCCTCGCCGGAGAGGACCCGCTTGACGATCTCGATGGTCTCGCGGGTCCGCCTGAGCGGGTTGCCGAACTCGACGCCGTGCCAGTTCTCGATGACGATGGGGCCCGAGGGGCCGAGCCCGAGCCGCAGCCGCCCGTCGGATGCCTCCTGGAGCGTCGCGGCGGTCATCCCGATGAGCGCGGGCGACCGCGAGTAGACAGGCATGATCGAGGTGCCGATGCCGATCTCCCCGGTGTGCTCGGCGATGCTGGTCAGCGTGACCGGCGCGCTCCGCCCCCAGGACTCGGGGAGCCACGCCCGGTCGTAGCCGAGTTCCTCCCCGCGCTTCGCCTGCTGGACGAGCGCGTCGACGCTCGGCTGTGCCGCCACCGGCAGGAAGACGTCCCTCGTCGTCATCTCAGACCTCCACGTCGGCGTCGGCCTCCCCGATCCGGGGGACCCCTTTCACCTCGATCGTCTCGCCGATCAGGTAGGACGAGGCGTCGCTGGCGAGGAACTGGATGGGGTCGGCGATCTCCTCGGGGAGCCCCATCCGCCGGTCGACCGCGTCCCGGTCGACCTCGTCGGCGGTGATCCCCATCTGCGAGGCGACGCCGGGCGTGGCGACCAGTCCGGGGGCGATGCAGTTCACCCGGATGCCCTCCTCGGCGTACTCGTTGGCCAGCGTCGTGGTGAGGTTCACGACCCCCGCCTTCGAGGCCCCGTAGTGGCTCATGTACGGCGATCCCGCCGTGCCGGCGACGCTCGCGAGGTTGACGATCTGCCCGCCGCCGTCCTGCTCCTGCATCACCCCGCCGGCGACCTGCGAGCAGTGGAACACCCCGTGGAGGTTTATGTCGACGATGGTCTTCCAGCCGTTCTCGGAGATGTTATCGAACGGTGCCATGAACGAGGCGCCCGCGTTGTTCACCATCGTGTCGAGGCCCCCGAACTCGGAGACGGCGGCGTCGACGAGCGCCTCAACCGCCTCGCGCTCGCGGACGTCGCACTCGACGGCGATGGCGTCGCCCGGCGCGTCACTCCCCTCGATGCCGGCGACGACATCGTCGATCTTCTCCTGCGAACGGGAGGAGACGACCACGTCCGCCCCCTGCTCGGCGAACCGCCCGGCGGTCACCTTCCCGATGCCCTGGCTCGACCCCGTGATGACCACCGACTGTCCCTCGACGGAGAACTGCTCTGTCATCGCCGCTCCACCCGTTCACGTACACTCGTTTCCATCGTTAACACCGTCCGTCCGATTCTCACCAGCTGTAAATAAAGCCTCGTTCGGCCGGGACCGCCCCCGACGGCTCCGAAACGGCCACAGCGAGGCACGACCTTCCCGAGAAGCAGGACTTATCCCCCGGGACGCGTGCTTTCCAACGGATGAGCGAGAGCCGGACGACGGGCGTCCACCGCCTCGAGTTCGACGTCGACTGGCCGCCGGGACACGTCGCCTGCTACCTCCTCGACGGGCCGGAGCCGATCCTCGTCGACGCCGGGATGCCGGACGACCCCGACGACGACCGCGACCGCGAGGGGACGCTCCGGGAGGGCCTCGCGGCCGTCGGGCTCGGACCCGCCGACGTCGCCCACCTGGTCGTCACCCACCCGCACGTCGACCACATCGGGCAGGTCCCCACGGTTCTGGAGGCCGCGGACCCGACGGTCCACGCGCCGGGCGGCGTCCGCGAGCGGTTCGCAGGCGACGTCGACGCGCTGGCCGAACGGGTCGAGCGGAACGCCGCCGTGGCGGGCATCGAGGGGGCGGCCCGGGAGGAGGCGGTGGCGATGGCCGTCCGCTCGCTGGAGCGCGACCGGGAGCTCCTCCCGCCGGGTGCCGTCGACGACTGGATCGAACCCGGCGAGGCCGTCGACGTGGGTGGTCACACCCTAAAGCCGACCCACACGCCGGGCCACCAGGCCGATCACCTGGTCTACCGGACGGACCTGGGCGGCGAGAGCGTCCTGCTGGCGGGCGACGCCGCGATGGAACCGTTCCGGGCGGTGGCCATCCACGACGGCCTCGACGACGGCGTCTTCGAGGCGGCCGGGGCGTACTACACCGCGCTCGACCGGCTCTCGGCGCTCGACATCGACCGCGTCCACCCCGGCCACGGCGCCGTCCACCGGCGCTTCGGGGAGATCATAGAGCGCGACCGCGGGAGCCTCGACCGGCGGCTCGACTCCGTCGAGCGGGCCCTCTCGGAGGGGCTCCGGACGATACCGGAGATCGCGTCGCGGATCGCCGGGGAGCGACCGGTTCGGTACATCCTCCCCGAGGTCTACGCCGCGGCCGCCCACCTCGCCTCGACGGGGCGGGCGACGACGAGCGTCGAGGACGGCGTCC
>PXRQ01000038.1:0-18036 GCA_003022005.1 Halobacteriales archaeon QS_5_70_15 | reverse complement strand
GTTGCGGACCGGCGGTGGCCCGGGGTAGTTGCGGACCGGCGGTGGCCCGGGGTAGTTGCGGACCGGCGGTGGCCCGGGGTAGTTGCGGACCGGCGGTGGCCCGCCCGACCGAGGGACCGGGGACCGCGGATCCGGTGTCGCGATCCCCGCCGGATCGTATCACTTATACGAACGAACGACGACGCCGTGTCCCGTGAGCCACACCCACGAGGACGGGACGCCAGCGGACGGACGGGGGACCGTCCGGAGTCCGCCCGCAGAGCCTGCCCGCCGGGCCCGGACACGACCCGCCAGGACCCGACGGCCCGTCGCCCTCCAGTCCGTCGCCCGCTTCCGGGCCGGCCGTGACGGTTCGAACCCGTGGTGAACACGACCGCAGTACGGCGTTCGCTGCCCGGTCTGGGCGTCCTCCTCGCCCTCGGCCTCCTCGCCCGCGAGGCCACCGCGTTCCTCCCGGTGGGGAGCCGCCTGCTCGTCGTCATCGGCCTCGGGGTCATCGTCGCCAACACGGTCGGGGTCCCCGGCTGGGCCGAGCCCGGGGTCGGGACGTACGGCCGCTGGCTCGAGTTCGGTATCGTCCTGATGGGGGCCACCGTCGGCCTCGAGCGAGTGCTCGCCGCCGGGCGGCGGGTAATCCTCGTCGTCGGACTCGCCGTCCTCGCGAGCGTCCTCACCGTCGAGACCCTCTCCCGGACGGTGTTCGGGATACCGGAGAAGGCCGGATCGCTGCTCGCGGCCGGTTCGGGGGTCTGCGGCGTCTCGGCGATCACCGCCGTGGCGGGGGCCATCGACCCGGACGGCCGCGAGGTCGCGTACGCCGCGGCGACCGTGCTCCTGTTCGACGCCGTCACCCTCGCCGTCTACCCGGCGGTCGCGAGGGTCCTCGCCCTCTCGGACGTCGTCTTCGGGCTCTGGGCCGGCGCGACGATGTTCAGCACCGGGCCCGCCACGGCCGCCGGGTTCGCCCACTCGCGCACCGCCGGCGAGTGGGCGGTCCTCGTGAAGCTCGCCCGCAACGCGCTCATCGGCGCGGTCGCGATCGGGTACGCGCTCTACTACGCGCGCCGCGGGACGAC
Source organism: Halobacteriales archaeon QS_5_70_15 (assembly GCA_003022005.1). The sequence goes on along the minus strand of PXRQ01000038.1, from coordinate 16,960 downwards.
CGCGACCACCGTCGGGAGCAAGCCGCTGTACCTCTGGCGGACGTTCCCGAAGTTCGTCCTCGGCTTCCTCCTGCTGCTGGCGTTGAGGGGCACCGGCGTCCTCTCCGGGGGACAGGCGGCGGCCCTCGGACGAGCCTCGGACTGGGCGTTCCTCGTCGCGTTCGCCGGGCTCGGGCTCGGCATCGACCTCCGAGAGTTCCGGGCGATGGGCGTCCGACCGGTCGGGGTGGTGCTGACCAGCCTCTCGCTCGTCGGAACCGGCGTGCTTCTCCTGCTCCTCGTGCTCTTCTGAACCGCCCGGCCGAGGCTTCCCGGATCGGATCACTCCCTCGCGCTCCCTCCAGATCGGACCCTCTCGGACGCGTCGACTCTCCCCGACCCCCGTCTGCGCCGATTGTCGTCCGTACGCCGCCGCGAGACCCCCGGAGTCGTCAGCCTCATCACCGCCCCGGGACTCCACGACGGCATGACCGACACCGAGTGGGAGGGCGTGCTCTGGGACATCGGCGGCGTGATCGTCGACCTGAAGTCCATCAGGAACGGCTACGCCGAGTTCGTCGGGGAGCTCGCCGGGGAGCACGGCCTCGATCCCGAGACGGCTCTCGAGGCCTGGAAGGGCGAGCTCGGCGACTACTTCGCCGGCACCGAGGGCAACGAGTACCGGCCGGCTCGAGAGGGCTACGTCCGTGCCACGGAGTCGCTGCTGGCTGACGTCGAGCACCCCCCCGAGTCCGAGGAGTGGTGGCCGCACTTCCGCGAGGTCGCCGCCGCGAACGTCCGACCCGAACCCGGTGCCATCGAGGTCATCGAGGCGCTCGACGACGCCGGCCTCTACCAGGGAGTCCTCAGCGACGTCGACACCGACGAGGCGCTTTCCATGTTCGAGGCGTTCGGGATCCGCGGGCGGTTCGAGCACGTCACCACCTCCGAGGAGGTCGGCTACCGCAAGCCCGACCCCCGGATGTTCGAGACCGCGACGGAACGCCTGCGGGAGGCGGGCGTCGACCCCGCCCGGACGCTGATGGTCGGCGACCGCTACCGGCACGACGTCGAGGGCGGGCGCGAGGCCGGACTCGTCCCGGTCGGCTACGGCGAGGGCGCGCACGGCCCCGCGGCCGAGTTCGAGATACGGGACCTGCGGGAACTGCTGGACATCGTCGGCGTCACCGCGGCCGAGGACGGAGACTGACGTCCGCCGGTAGTCGGTCACCGCGGGTCGCGCGCCGACCGGGCTCCCGGCGCTGGCCGCGAACGATCAGGAACCGAACGAGTAGGCCAGCTGGAGGGCGAACCCGAGGAGCAGCGACGTCGTTCCCAAGGTCCCGTCGATGGTGTTCGCGGAACTCGCCAGGAGCGTCTCGCAGAAGTGCCGCTGTGCCCGTCCGTCCGGGGGAGCAGACAGGACGTCCACGGTGTCCCTGGCGATCCCCGCCGGGCCACGGAGGACGCTCACCGCGAGCGCGACAGCCCCGAGGAAGTTCAGGGCCAGCCCGTACTGTCCCGGGTCCAGCACGAGCGGCGCGAATCCCCGGTCGTAGATGTACGCGTTGAGGAGGACGGCGGACACCAGCAGTACCCGGCGGGACCGGAAGTTGAACAGCCGGCGGAACGCTGTCTCGACGTCCTGACGGGTGTTTCACCGCGGCGCTTCGTCGCCGACCTCCCCTCGCAGCTCGAACCGCGGAACGCGGTAGGGATCGGCGAACTCCACCCGTCGGAAGAGTCCGAGTACACGTCTCGCGATCGGATCGGTCACGTGGTGCGGAAGCTCCCACTCCACGCCGCTCGGGAACAGCGATCCAGTGTAGAGGGCAACACCTACCGTCTGGAAAGCCAGGATCGTCACGGAGAGAGCGTCGTTCCGACCGCTCGGAGTGGAGACCAGCACCACGAAGAAGCACGTGACGTAGACGAGCAGGAGGGCCGGAACGGACCCGAAACGTGGGCCTCCGCCACCCTCGTCCGCCTCGTCCCAGACGTCGGTACAGTCCGAGTATCCCATGTCGTGGGTCCAGCCCCGTGGCCGGTGTATGTAAAATCGGACGTCCCCGAACGGGACGCCGTCCGCCTGCATCCGTCGGAACCCTTAACCGAGCCCACCGGATAGCCGCCCTGTCATGGACTTCGGGCTCGGAGACAAGTCTGCCGTAGTCACGGGTGGCGCCGGACGCATCGGGAGCGAGGACTGCCGCGTGCTCGCGAGGGAGGGTTGCGAGGTCGTCGCCCTGGACGTCGACGGGGACGGCGCCCAGACCCTCGCCGACGAGATCAACGAGGGCGCCGAGTACGCTGGAACCGCCCACGGGGTCGAGTGTGACCTGACCGACCGCGAGGACGTCGCGGACACCGTCGCCGCCCTCGAGGAGGAGACCGGCGGCATCGACATCCTTATAAATAACGCGGCGATGGTCGACGCCCGCTCGCAGGTGAAGGACTACCCCTACGAGACCTGGGACCGCGACGTCGCGATCAATCTCACGGGCGCGTTCAATATCACCCGCGAGGTGTTCCCGGGCATGCTCGAGCGGGAGTGGGGCCGGGTCATCAACATGTCCTCGATGGCCGGCTGGGAAGGGGGGTTCGGTCAGGCGTCCTACTCGGCGACGAAGGCGGCGCTCATCGGGCTCGGCAAGACCCTCGCGCTCGAGGGGGCACAGAAGGGGGTCACCGCCAACGTCATCACGCCGAACATCGTCGTCGAGCAGTTCGCGGACATGAGCATCGAGGAACTGGAGCAGGTCGACGAGTACTTCGCTCGCATCGCGAAGGCGACGCCGATGCGGAAACTCGGCCGCGAGGCCGACGTCGCGAACCTGATCGCCTACCTCTGTTCGGAGCAGGCCTCCTACGTCACCGGGCAGGTCGTCGGCGTCACCGGCGGCATCGACCTGTTCTCGTTCTGAGCGGCGGCGGGCGGATCGGGCTGGGCCGGGCCGGCGTTCGCGTGATCGACCCGCCGACCGGAGGCCGGGATCCGCCGGCCGGAAACCGCGACCGTTAGGAGGGGCGACCGCGTCCGGAGTCACGTGCGGAGACTCGTCGCCGTCGCGCCGTTCGTCCTGCTCGCGGTCGTCTGGGGGTTCTCCTTCCCGGCCATCAGCGTCGGACTCCGGACCCTCCCGCCGGTGCTGTTCGCCGCGTTCCGCTACGACATCGCCGCGGTGCTCCTGCTCGCGTACGCGGTCGCCCGGACGACGGAGTGGCGGCCGACCGCCCGCCCGGACCTCGCCGCCGTCCTCGCGGGCGGGGTGTTCCTCGTCGCGGGCAACGGTCTACAGTTCGTCGGCCAGCAGACCGTTCCCTCGGGGGTCGCGGCGATAATGCAGAGCCTCGTCCCCATCGCCACGTCGCTGTGGGCGCTGCTGCTCCTCCCCGAGGAGCGGGTCACGCCGACCGGGGCGGTCGGCATCCTGCTCGGCTTCCTGGGCGTTGCGCTCATCGTCCGTCCGGATCCGGCGAACCTCCTCGGGTCGAGCGTCGGTCGGCTCCTGATACTCGGGCAGGTGGCCAGCGTCGCGCTCGGGGGCGTCCTGATCCAGCGGGCAGGACCGACGCTGGACCGCGCGGCGCTCTCGGGCTGGTCGATGGGGCTCGGTGGGGTACTGTTGCACGCCACGAGCGCCGCCGTCGGCGAACCGTTCGGGCTCCCGGACACCCCTCTCGGAGCTGCCGCCGTCCTCTACCTCGGCGTGTTCGCCACGGCGCTGGCCTTCTTCGTCTACTTCAGCCTGCTCGAACTGCGCGGGGCGCTGGAGACCTCGCTCATCGCGTACCTCGTGCCGGTCGTCGCGACAGTCGCCGGCGTGTCCCTCCTCGGGGAGTCGATCACCGTCCTCACGCTAGCCGGGTTCGGGGTCGTCGCCTGCGGGTTCCTCGTCCTCAAGCGGCGGGCGGTCGCGGAGCTTGCGAGCGACGCACGCCGGCCCGAGCCGGGCGACTGATCCGCGGGTCCGCCGGTCGATTCGGCCGAAGGCACGAGCACCCCGGACGGCTCGGTTCGAGCACCGAATGCGCAGGAACGAACTCCCCGAAACGGCGTTCGTCGCCCCGGACGGGGCGAACGCCGATGCGGTCCGCGAACTGAGCGAGGCCGTCCTCTCCGAGCTCGAGGTCGACCTCTGCCGGGAACTGGCAGGGACGTTCGGTCTCGGACCCGAGCCGGGCGGGGTGACGACCAGCGGCGGGAGCCTGGCGAACCTGCAGGCGCTCGCCGTCGCGCGCAACCGGGCCCTCGACGTCGAGGCGACCGGCCTCGGCGGGGACGACCCCGTCCTGTTCGCCTCCGAGGTCGCACACACCTCCCTCCGGAAGGCGGCGATGGTGCGCGGCCTCGGAACCGACGCCGTCCGTCCGGTCGCCACGGACCCCGATTCGCGGATGGACCCCGACGCCCTCCGCGAGGCGGTGGCGACCGCGAGCGACGACGGCCGGGACCCGTTCTGCGTGGTCGCCACCGCCGGAACCACGACGACCGGCAACGTCGACCCCCTCGTCGAGACCGCCGACGTGGCCGCCGAGCGGGAGCTCTGGTTCCACATCGACGCGGCCTACGGCGGGGCGCTCGTGTTCTCGGCGTCCCACCGCCACCTGCTCGACGGCGTCGAGCGGGCCGACTCCGTGACGTTCAACCCCCAGAAGTGGTGCTACGTCGCCAAGACCTGCGCGACGCTGCTGCTCTCGGACCGGACGTCCCTCGAGGCGTCGTTCCGCGTCGGCGCGCCGTACGTGGACCGCGACGGGCCGCCGAACCTCGGCGAACTGACGGTCCGGGGGACGCGACACGCCGACGTCCTGAACTGCTGGCTGACGCTCGGCCACCTCGGCCGGCGGGGGATCGAGCAGCTCGTCGAGGAGAGCTACCGGCTGACCGATCACCTGGTCGCGGTATCGAGGCACGCGAGTCGCTCGCACTCGCGAGCACGCCCGGGACCAACATCGTCTGCTTCCGCGCCGAGTCGGACGCCCGCTCGGACCTGGACGCGCTCAACGGGGCGCTCCGTGACCACCACCTGTCCGAGCAGGACGTCTACCTGTCGCTGCCGACCTATCGTGGGTCGAAGTGGCTCCGTGCGGTGCTCCTCAACCCGCACACGGACGAGGCGGTCCTCGACCGGCTCCTCGGCGGCGTCGACGGCTCCCTCGCCGTAGAGCAGGACGATACGGACTGGTAGCCTCCGCGGACGGGAGCCCGACTACAGCCGCTCGGGGGAGAGCTCCTCGACGGTCCGGTCGACCATCTCCTTGGAGGCGTTCTGCGGGATGGCGACCAGCGGCTCGTCCATGATCTCCATCCTCAGCAGCTTCCGCAGCTGCTCGCGGGCGGTCTCGGGCGTGCCGGCGACGCCGAGCGCCTCGACCATCTCGTCGGTGACCGCCCCCTTCGCGGCCGCCCGATCGCGCTCGCGGCCGTCCCCCCGCCAGTGGGCGGCGATCTCGCTCGCTTCGTCGGGAAACCGCGTCGCGACGGCCCGCTCGTAGCCCCGCCCGCTCCCGACGTAGTACGCGAGGTGGCCGCGGACGGCGTCGCGGGCCTCCGCCGCGTCGTCGTCGACCGCCGCGGGGACGTACGGCGCGACCGAGATGTCGTCCGGGTCGCGGCCGGCCTCGCGGGCGTGCTCGGCGACGTACTCGAACGACTCCGCCAGGTCCGGGAACGGGACGTTGTGGGGCATCCACCCGTCGGCGAGCCGGGCGACCACCCGCCTGTTGGCTTTCCCGAGCGCGGCGTGGTAGACCGGGACGTCGGCGTCGAGCGACGGGAAGTCCGCGACCTCGAACACATGGCCGTCGTACTCGACGCGGCCGCCATCCCCGAGGAACTGCTTGGTGAGCTCGATGGTCTCGTGGGCTCCCCGTACCGGGTTCGGGTCCGACCAGTCCATCCCGTGGAGGTCCTCGACGGCCTTCTCCGTCGAGGTCCCGACGCCGAGTTTGAACCGGCCCTCGGCGGTGCGGTCGAGCGTCGCAGCCGTCATCGCCAGCACCGCGGGCGTCCGCGAGAAGACGTTGACGATGGCCGTCCCGAGGCCGATCCGGTCCGTGCGGACGGCGAGTTCGGTCAGTGCGACCACGGAGCTCGTCCCCCAGAGCTCGCCCATCCACGCCGCCTCGTAGCCGAGCTCCTCGGCGCGGAGCCCCATCTCGACCGGCTCGCCGCCCGTGTCAGGGAGCAACAGTCCGGGAACGGCGTCGGTCATCGGCCCACCCCCGCGACGCCGGACGCGGCGAGGTCGTCGACGTCGGAGGCGGCCAGACCCACCTCTCGGAGCAGTTCCTCGGTGTGCTCGCCGTGGCCCGGCGCACCACGGAGCGGGCCGTCGGGGACGCCCGGGCCGCGGGCGGGGAAGCCGACCCGCGGGAGCGAGCCCTCGCGCTCCTCGGCGATGCCCATCGCCTCGACCTGCGGGTGCTCGAACGCCTCGGCGGGGGTGTAGACGCCGTCGACGGTCGCGTCGGCGTCGCCGATGGCCTCGACCCACTCGTCGCGGGTCCGGGAGGCGAACAGCGACTCCAGCTCCTCGCGGAGCGCCGCGCGTTCGGCGTCGTCGTCGGTCATGTGGTGCTCCAGCAGGTCCTCGCGGTCGACCGCCTCGCAGAACCCCCGCCAGAAATCCGGTTCGAGCGCCGCGATAGTGACGTAGCGACCGTCGGCGCACTCGTAGACGTCGTACCACGGGTAGCCGCCGGTCAGGGCCGTCTCGCCCGGCCGGGGGTCCTCCCCCATGAACGCGCTCGGGGCGACGCTCTGGGCGAACGAGAGCACGGGGTCGGTCAGCGAGCAGTCGATGTACTCCCCGCCCCCTTCGTCCCCGCCCGGACCGCCGAGTTCGCGGTCGAGCAGCGCACAGACGACGCTGAAGGCGGCGAACACCCCGCCGGCCATGTCCGCGATGGGGTAGCCCGGCATCTGGGGCTTCTCGGCCTCGGACTGGCGGGTCATGTCGAGCAGCCCCGCGAGCCCGATGTAGTTCAGGTCGTGGGCCGCCTTCCCGGACTTCGGCCCGGACTGGCCGTAGCCCGACAGCGAACAGTAGACGAGGTCGGGGTTGTGCTCGAGCAGAGTGTCGTAGTCGACGCCGAGGCGGTCGACGACGCCCGGCCGGAACTGCTCGAGGAAGGCGTCGGCGGTGGCGACGAGTTCGTACAGCGCCTCGCGGCCCCGCTCGTCCTTCAGGTCCAGCGCGATGCTCCGCTTTCCCCGGTTCACGGCGTCGAACAGCGCGCCGTGGCCCTCGTCGGTCAGCGGCGGGGTGTGCCGCGCGTTGTCCCCGGCGTCGGCGGGCTCCACCTTCACCACGTCCGCGCCGAGGTCCGCGAGGAGCTGTGTCCCGTACGGGCCCGGCAGGAGCGTGGTCAGGTCTATCACGCGTACGTCGTCGAGTCGCATACGACGGGGTGTACGTGGGGTGACTTAACACCTGTCGACGACGCCCCGACGGGCGACACGAGCCCGGTCGCGGCGTGGAAACCGTCCCGCAGGACGGGGAAAACATCTTGCCACGCGCTTCCGAACCGCACGACAGACCATGATGGACGTCCAGCTCACCCTCGACAAGCTCCTCGAGCGCGCCGTCGACCTCTTTCCGGACCGCGAGATCGTGACGAGGACCACGGACGGGCGCATCCACCGGTACACGTACGCCGACCTCGACGGGCGGGTCCGACAGCTCGCCGGTGCGCTCGACGACCTCGGCGTCGAACGGGGCGAGCGGGTGGCGACCGTGGCGATGAACAACTACCGCCACCTCGAGCTCTACTTCGGGCCGCCCTGCACCGGCCGGTCGACCCACATGTGCAACCCGCGGCTCCCCGCCGAGCACTTCCAGTACATCATCAATGACGCCGCGGACAGGGTGGTGTTCGTCGACCCGGCGCTGCTGGAGGTCGTCGAGGCCAACGCCCCCGAACTGGAGACCGTCGAGCAGTACGTCGTCATGGGCGAGGCCGTCCCGGAGGACTGCTCGCTGGAGCCGGTGGTCGCGTACGAGGACCTCCTCGCCGAGCAGTCGACCGACTACGGGTTCCCCGAGATCGACGAGGAGGAGGCGTGTGGCATGTGCTACACCTCGGGGACGACCGGCAAGCCCAAGGGCGTCTCCTACTCCCACCGGGGGGTCTACCTCCACAGCGCGATGGCCGGCCACGTCGACGCGAACGGGATCAGCGAGTCCGACGTCGTCCTCCCGGTGGTGCCGATGTTCCACGCCAACGGCTGGGGGCTCCCGTACGCGGCGACGTTCGTCGGCGCCAAGCAGGTGCTCCCGGACGTCCACACCGACCCCGGCCCGATCGCCGAACTCATCGACGCCGAGGAGGTGACGATGTCGGCGGCCGTGCCGACCATCTGGCTCGAGATGGCGAACTACCTGGAGGAGAACCCCGGTACTGATATCTCGAACATCGAGCGGCTCACGGTCGGCGGGAGCGCCCCGCCCGAGTCGCTCATCCGGCGCTACGACGAGGAGTTCGACGCCCCCATCATCCAGGGCTGGGGGATGACGGAGATGTCGCCGCTGGGCTCGCTGTCGATCCTCCGCAAGGAGATCGCCGAACAGGACCCGGAGACGCGGTACGCCTACCGCGCGAAGGCCGGGATGCCCGTTCCGGGGGTCGAGACGCGCATCATCGACGACGACGGGAACGAGGTGCCGTGCGACGGCGAGGCGTTCGGCGAACTCCAGGTCCGCGGGCCCTGGGTCGTCGACGAGTACCACCACAGGCCGGAGGCCAAGGCCGAGTCGTTCACGGAGGACGGCTGGCTGTGCACGGGAGACATCGCCACGATGGACGAGCACGGCTACATCGACATCGTCGATCGGACGAAGGACGTGATCAAGTCCGGCGGGGAGTGGATCTCGAGCGTCGAGCTGGAGAACGAGCTGATGGCCCACGAGGCGGTCGCCGAGGCGACGGTCATCGGCGTCGACCACGAGAAGTGGCAGGAGCGCCCGATGGCCTGCGTGGTGCTCAAGGACGGCCGCGAGGCGACCGCCGAGGAGCTCAGACAGCACCTCGACGAGCGGTTCCCCTCCTGGTGGGTGCCCGACGAGGTGGAGTTCGTCGACGCCATCCCCCGGACGTCCACGGGCAAGTTCGACAAGAAGGTGCTCAGGGAACAGTACGACCACGTCACGCTCAGCGAGGGTGCGGCCGACGACTAGTCGAGGACGCGAGCCGCTCCGGGGCGGCAGACGGACGGCTCGGAGCGCCGGGGGCCGGGACCCCCACCGGGATTCATTACCGTACGACTGTAGGGGGGGGTATGGCTACGCAGGAGGCCGCCGACCCGGCCGGCGTCAGCTTCGGGACCGACGAGGAGACCCGGCTCATACTGCAGTCGCTCGACGAGTTCGTCGAGAGCGAGGTCGAGCCGCTCGAGGCGGAGCTGGGCGAGACCTACTCGAACGAGCGCAAGCGACACCGGGACGACGGCCGCCTCGTCCCCGAGGTGCAGGAGGCCCTCGGGACCGTCCGGCGGAAGTCGGCCGAGGCGGGCTTCTACGCGATGAACCTCGACGAGGAGGACGGGGGCGAGGGCGTCTCGAACGTGACCTGGTACCGGGCGCTGAAGCACCTCGCCGCGATGGGGCCGGGCCTCAGCGACGCCGTCCTCGCCGGCCCGGAGGGGCCGAAACCCCTGCTCGTACAGGCCGAGGGCGACCAGCGCGAGGAGTTCCTGCTGCCGGTGGTCCGGGCGGAGAAGTCCACGGGCTTCGCACAGACCGAACCCGGGGCCGGCTCGGACTCCCCCAGCATGGAGACCACCGCTGAGCGAGAGGGCGAGGAGTGGGTCATCAACGGGACGAAGCAGTGGATCACGAACGCGCCCTACGCGGACTTCCTGCAGGTGTTCGCCCGCACGACTCCCCAGGACGAGGCGGGCCGGTACGGCGGCATCACCTGCTTTCTCGTGAAGGACGACGAGTACGGGATCGGCTCGCTGAACAACGCCGTCGGCGCGGAGGGTCGACAGGCCGAGGTGATCCTCGACGACGTCCGCGTCCCGGCCGACCGCGTGCTCGGCACCGAGGACGGCCCGGCGAGGCGTTCGGCCGTCCGATAGGGGAGTTCCAGGGGATCTCGCACAAGATCGCCCGCGGGAAGGCCCGGCAGTACGCCGCCGACACCGCCGGGCTGCGGCTCGCCTGGGAGATGGACCGCGGCGATGGGGCCATCATGGAGTCCTCCATCGTGAAGTACCTCTGTACGAACGTCCTCTTCGACGTCGCGGAGGACGTCGTCGGCGTCCACGGGGGCAACGGGCTCTCCGAGGACAACCCGTACATGGAGAGCCTGGAGACCGCCCGTCTGCTCCGCATCGTCGAGGGGACCGACGAGATACAGCTCAACACCATCGCCAGGCAGCTGGGCGTCGACTGAGCCAACCGTTTCTCCGAAATCCCGCCCGTGCGGGCGCTGTTTGCTGGCGGAGACCCCGTCGGCGCCGGAGTTATTCTCCCCCGCGACGAGCGTCCACGCGTGATGGACGCGCTGGAACCCGCCCGTCCCCCGCTCTCCCCGCCGGTCAGGGAGGCCTGCGAGGCGACCGACTGGACGCAACACGCCGTCGTCGACGTGGTGACGTTCCTCCCGGCGACGAGTCGCGGGTTCGAGGGCGACCGGCAGCGCATCGAGGTCTACCGGTACCGGAAGCGGGCACCCGCCGTGGACCGCTACGCGAACGAGGAGCGCGAACACCGGGTCCAGCGGCTGACGCGACCGCTGTACGACCGAATCGAACGTTCTCGAATCGATATGGAAGAACGATAGCGGTATCATATATCCCCGTTCGACGCTCCACGGGAGACGAAGCCGGCTGGGCCGGTCCGGTCGGGGGACCGACGGTGGCTACTCCGAGAGTTCGCGGGTGCTCCCCTCGAGTTCCCGCGTCGGGACGGGACGGATGTAGTCGTCCGTGACCCATCGGTCGTGGACGACGCCGTCCCCGTCGAGGACGTAGACGGCGCGCTTGCTCGTGTGGGTCCCGGCCATCCCCTCGCGCTGGACGAGGAGGTCGAACGCCTCGGCGACCTCGCCGTCGACGTCGGCGAACATGGAGAACGGCGAGTCGATCTCCCGGACGAACGCGTTCATGCTGTACGGGCCGTCCCGGCCGATCCCGTAGACCGGCACGTCGAGGTCGGCCCAGCCGTAACGCTCGTAGCGCCCCCACCAGTTCTCCGCGATGGCGCTGAAGACGAACCCGAAGAACACCAGCACGCCGCCGTCCTCGCCGAGCGACCCGGAGAGCGTCCGGGGTCTGAACGTCTCGCCGTCACACCGGAGCGCCTCGAACTCGGGGACCGTATCGCCCACCTCGGGTGGCATGTGGCGACGGACACCTCCCGGGGGTAAAAGTGGGACGGGTAATCGGGGTTCCGCTCGGCTGCGTTCCGGCGCCGGGGCGTCGGGTGGGACCGAAAGGGGCCGCTATCCGGACGACGGTGGCCGACGCAACCACCGCAACGGAGTGAGGCGCGCGGCGAGGTCTACTCGCGGGCCAGAGACCCGTTCGCACGGTCCGAGACGGCTTTGCCGTCTCGGCTAACCCCGAGTCCAGATAGCGAGGGCCCTCGAACTGTTCTCTCCGTACAGCAGTATCGGTAAATATCGAAAGGCCCCGCCGGCAAGCCGGCCTCGAATCGTCGCGGTCGTTCGAGACGGCGAAACCGTTTCGTGATGACGAGCGACCCTCCGCGCCTCTAAAACGACGGGAACGACGCCGTGCACGGTCCCCTCAGCTCCACCCGACGGTTCGATCGGACAGCCGTCGAAGTACGGCGACCGGAAGGGGCGTCGGCTCGGGATTTAAGCCCCCGGGGCTCGTTCGCCCTACCATGAGCCGAACGCTCTACCGACTCGAGGGCTGTCCGTGGTGCGAGGCCGTGGTCGACGAACTGGATCGGCTGGACCTCGACTTCGAGAGCGTCTGGGTCGAGGGGCTCCACTCGAAGCGCAACGAGGTCAAGCGCGTCTCGGGCCAGCGCGCGGTGCCCGTGCTCGTCGACGACGAGTACGGCCTGACGATGGCCGAGTCCTCGCGTATCGTCGAGTTCCTGCGGAACAGCTACGGCGACGAGGACGAGCGGGTGCCCCCCGGCGAGTACCAGGTCACGATCTGAGTCGACGCGGCCGGGCGGACCGGGAGCGACCGGAAGGGGCTCAGAGCGAGTGGGGGTCGAGACCCGGGTCCTCGACCGGCGGCGCGCCGAACGCGAGGACGACCCCGCGCTCGTCGCCGACGTTCCGGTGTCCGTGGCCGACCTCGGGTTTGGCGACCCAGAACGTCCCCGGACCGGCCTCGACGTACTCCTCCTCGCCCGACCGCCCGAGCTTCAGCGAGAACTCCCCATCGAGCACGTAGTAGAGCTCCTCCTGCTCGCTGTGGGCGTGGTACTGGATCTCCTCGCCGGGGTCGAAGTACCAGACGGTAACGCGCATCTCGTCGGTCCCGAGGTGGTCGCCGACGGGCCGGATGTCCAGGTCCGGCGGGATCTCCTCGACCTCCGAGAGGTCGGTCGTCGGTACGTCCTCCACGTGGACTACTTCGTAGTCTGCCATGCCGATCGTTGGCTCACGGGCCCCGGGCAAAAACGTAGCGCCGAGGCCTTCACCCACCACGGGTCCGCCCCGTTCGTGGATCAGTCACCGTTCAGGACTTCGTCGCGGAGCCGGGGGAGCGCGTCGACGACGTCGGCCCGGAAGTCGTACTCGGCGCGGTCCGAGACGGTCGTCGATCCGAGGTTCACGACGACGAGCGTCGCGCCCTTCTCGGCGGCCGTCCGCGGGAACGACGCCGCGGGCTCGACCGTGAGCGAGGACCCGACGACGAGGAACGCGTCGGCCCCCTCCGCGAGCGCCTGCGAGCGGTAGAGCGCGTACTCGGGGAGCTGTTCGCCGAACAGCACCGTGTCGGGCTTGAGCGTCCCCCCGCAGTCCGGACACGTCGGCGGGACCGGCCCGCCGTTCCGGACCGAATCGAAGTGGGGGTCGCCGTCGTAGCGGGTCCGGCAGTCGGTGCAGACGACGCGCCCGCCGTTGCCGTGTATCTCGACCACTTCGTCGCTCCCGGCCGCCTGGTGGAGCCCGTCGACGTTCTGCGTGATGACCGCGCCGAGGTGGTCCTCCCGCTCCAGGTCTGCGAGCACCTCGTGAGCCGGGTTCGGCTCGACGTCGTCGCCGTAGATGGCCTCGACCAGTTCGACCCGGTCCCGCCAGAACCCCTCCGGGTCCGACCGGAACCGCGAGATGTGGAACTCCATCGGGTCGTAGCGGTCCCAGATGCCGCCCTCGCTCCGGAAGTCGGGGATCCCCGAGGGGGTCGATACGCCGGCGCCGGTCATCGCGACGACCGAGTCCGCGTCGCGGATCGCCCTCGCGGCGAAGCGGAGTTCGGTCTCGTCCATGTGAACGCAGAGCACGCCGTGGCGCAAAAACCCCGCGGCCCCGGCCAGCCCGTGGACGCCGTCACAGCGGCCGATCCAGCTTCAGCCGGCGGACCTCGAACCCCCGACGGTCGTAGAACGACCGCGCGCGATCGTTCTCGGCGTTGACCGAGAGCCCGACCCGTTCGCAGTCCCGCGTCTCCCCCCACCCGGTGGCCCGGTCCAGCAGCTCGCCGGCTACGCCCTCGCCGCGGGCCTCGGGAACGACGTAGAGCTCCCCGACCGCCAGCGTCGGCCCGCGGGCGAACACGGGCGGAGCCGCGGAGACGGACGCGCGGACGTAGCCGATCCACGCGCCCTCGCGCTCGGCGATCCAGAGGCGGCTGTCCTCGTCCTCCAGCTGTTCGTACCGGTAGCTCACGCCGTGTTCGCGGGCGAGTCCCCCGTCGACGAGCTCGTTGTAGTCGTCGAGGTCGGCCATCTCCCGGGCGAACGGCAACCAGAGCTCCTCGACCAGCCGCTCGACCTCCTCCTCGCGGAGAGGTCGCACGCGGGTGTCCATGCCTCCGATCCCGGAAGGGGCCCCCAAAGCTCCGGCGGACTCGGGGCCACGTCCTGACCCCACCGTCCGGAGCAGGCCGCTCGGCGCGACCCCACCCCGCGAACACTTATCACCGCCGGCGCGCGGGTGGAACCCATGTGTCCACGCGAGCGGACCGCGGGAGGGTGCGACCGATGAGCACGTTCGTTCTCGTCCACGGCGCCTACCACGGCGCGTGGTGCTGGTACAGGCTCCGCCCCGAACTCGAGGCCCGCGACCACGAGGTGGTGACGTTCGACCTGCCGGCGCACGGCATCGACGGGACGTCCTACGGGGAGGCGACCCTGGAGGGGTACGTCGACCGGGTCTGCGAGGCGCTCGAGGAGCCGGACGACCCGCCGACCCTCGTCGGTCACAGCATGGCCGGGATGCCCATCACCGCCGCGGCCGAGCGGGTACCTTCGAGGATCGATACGCTGGTCTACCTCACCGCCTACCTGCCGGGCGACGGCGAGTCGATGCTCGACCAGCGCAACGAGGCCTCCCTGGTCACACGGCACTTCGAGACCGACGAGGAGCGCGGGGTCGGGTGGGTTCCCGACGAGTGGCTCGACGAGGCGTTCTACGCGGACTGTGGGCCCGAGGACCGCGCGCTCGCGCGGTCGCTCGTCCGCCCGGAGCCGCTCGACCCCATCTCGACGCCCGTCGAGGCCACGGAGGAGCGGTTCGGCAGCGTCCGCCGGGCCTACGTCGGCTGCACGGAGGACCGCGCCATCACCCGCCAGCAGCAGGAGGCGATGCTCGAGGAGCACGGCGCCGACCGCGAACTGACGCTCGAGGCCTCGCACTCCCCGTTCCTCTCGATGCCCGAGGCGACGGCCGACGCGCTGGAGACGGCAGCCGGGCGGGAGTAGTCCTGGGCGCTACCGGAAGGTTATACTGACCGGACGTATCGTCGAGTGGTTCGGTCAGTGGGAGTTCGCCAGCGTGCTCGACCAGATCGGGGCTATCGGTTCGCCGGTCTACGGGGAGTGACGAAGGCTGCTGAATTCGGCCTCTGCGTCTCGCACGCCGGTCTCAAACGTAGTAGAATCGGTTACGCTCGAACGACCGAGACCGTTCGCTGTTCCCCGTCAGTACGTCGGGATGCTCTCTAACTCCTCGGGGTTCAGGTTCGCCTCGTCGGAGGCGTCCCCGGCGAGGACGCGCTTCTGGACCTCGTCGGCCCCGTCGACGACGCGGAACGCGCGGACGGACTTGCAGACGTCCGACAGCGGGAGGTACTCGGAGAGACCCGACCCGCCGGTACACCGGATCGCGAGGTCGATGGCCTTCCGGGTGGTGTTCGCGGCGAACACCTCGCACACCGAGACGGGGGTGCGGGCCTCCTCCCGGAGGTCGTCGACGGTCGACCGGGGGACCGGCTCGGGGCCGGGATACTCCCGCCCGGTCGGGATCACGACCTCGTCCGTGAACTGGCGGGCCCGCCCGGCGAGTTCCACCGCCGTCGCGGAGTCGTGGTACTCCACGTCCCGGCCGTATCCACACACCAATGTAAAGTACCCGAGGACGACTCTCCCCACCGCGGGAGCATATCCGTAACTATTCCCGTGCTCACGAGATACCCACCCTTACAATGTTAGGAGGATCGCCGTGACGGAACGGAGCGAGGAATACTTCGAGCGGATCGTCGACGTGGACGCGCTCGGGGAGTACCTCGAGTCCGAGCTGGGTCCCGCCGAGGAGTACGACGTCAGGCGGCACGAGGAGGGCCACTCCAACGAGACGCTGTTCGTCACCTGGGGCGAGCGGGAGCTCGTGGTCCGGCGACCGCCACCGGGCGAGACGGCCGAGACGGCCCACGACGTCCTCCGCGAGTTCCGGGTCATCGACGCGCTCCAGGACACCGAGGTCCGGGTACCGACGACGGTGCTCGCCTGCGACGACCACTCGGTGATCGGCAGCGACTTCTACGTCATGGACCGGGTCGAGGGGGGCGTGCTCCGGGACGAGGAGCCCGAGCGGTTCCGGAACCCCGGGGCGCGGCGGGCCATCGGCGAGGAGCTCGTCGACACGCTCGTCGAGGTCCACGAGGTCGACTACGAGGCCGTCGGGCTGGAGGAGGGGGACTTCGGCTACCCGCCCGGGTTCACCGAGCGGCAGGTCCGCCGGTGGTCCGAACAGCTCGAGTGGGCGTTCGAGGTCACCGAGGCCGAACGCGAGGTGCCGGTGCTCCACGAGGTGCGCGAGTGGCTCGAGGCGAACCTCCCCGAGGACCCGCCATCGACGCTGGTCCACGGCGACTACAAGCTCGACAACGTGATGTTCGGCCCGGGCGAGGACCCGGGGATCGTCGCCGTCTTCGACTGGGAGATGTCCACGCTCGGCGACCCGTTCACCGACCTCGGGTGGATGCTCTCCTACTGGTGGGACCCGAAGGACCCCGAGCCGCCCGCGGGGAGCCGGAGCCTCAAGGCGACGTTCATGGCCGGCGAGGACTACCCCACGCGGGTCGACCTGGTCGAGCGGTACGAGGACCGGACGGGGTTCGAGTTCGAGAACGAGCGGTTCTACCGCGCGCTGGCGGTGTACAAGCTCGCCGGGCTCGGGGAGATGTTCTTCCGCCGGCACCTCGAGGGGAACGCGGACGACCCGATGTACCCCGAGATGGAGGCGGGCGTCCCCGCGATGGCCGATCGCGCGATGCGGATCATCGAGGGCGAGGAGCCGCTGTAGCGGCGTCGGGTCTGTCCCTTCCGGATCCCGTGCCGCCGACGGACCCGCGAAGAGACCTCCCCTTGGCGATGGTAACCGAGGGCGGGTAGGACGCCCAATATGTCACCGGTAACGGCTCACGGACGCCATCGAGGAATCCGTCGAAGCACCGCGATCAGGCCTTCTGGACCTCGCCGCAGTGCGGGCACTCCACAACATTCTTGTCGAACAGAGCGCCGCCGGTGCCGCCCACGATAGCGCCCGGTACCGTGCCGGCGATGGCTCCCAACGGACCCATCGCGATCCCGACCCCGGACCC
>PXRQ01000037.1 GCA_003022005.1 Halobacteriales archaeon QS_5_70_15 | reverse complement strand
ACCGGGACTCGCCGGGGACGCGACGCGACGCCGGAGGCAGGGGACCGACCGGTCACGATCTGCTATACCCTTGTGAACCAGGGTTAAAAGGTCCGTACGGCCGATATGGGGAGAACATCGCCGGAACCGTTTTGCCGGCCCGTTGCCCCGCCCGCACATCGAAGAGCCGGCCCGCGTCCTGCACGTCGACGACGAACCCGACTTCGCCGGGATGGTCGCGACGTTGCTCGAGCGGGCCGAGGGCCGGTTCGAGGTGACGACCGCCCGGTCGGCGGACGCGGGTCTCGAACACCTCGCGGAGAACGAGGTGGACTGCGTCGTCTCGGACTACGACATGCCGGGCGAGGACGGACTGGCGTTCCTGGAGCGGGTCCGTTCCGAGTACGGGGACCTGCCGTTCGTCCCCTTCACCGGGAAGGGCAGCGGGGAGACCGCGAGCGAGGCCGTCTCCGCCGGCGTCACCGACTACCTCCAGAAGTCCGGCCGCACCGACCGGTACGAACTGCTCGCCCGCCGGGTGGCCAACGCGGTCGAGCGACGGCGTGCCGAGCGCAGGCTGGAGAGCGAGCGGCGCCGGTTCGGGAAGCTGACCGAGCACTCGACGGACGTCATCGTTGTGGTCGACGAGCGGCTGCGGTTCTCGTACGTCTCCGCGTCGGTCGAGCCGATACTCGGCCACGACCCGGCGGACCCCGTCGGCGAGGAGGCGCTGCCGTACGTGCATCCCGAGGACCGGGACATCGCACGGAAGCGGCTCTCGGAGGGGGTCGAGCACCCTGGGACGCCGGTAAGCGAGGTCCGCCTGGTGAACGCCGACAGCGGGAGATACGTGGAGGCCAACGAGGCCGCCTGCGAGCTGTTCGGCCTCGAGCGCGAGGCGCTCCTGGGACGGCGGATCGAGGCGTTCGCGCCCGACGACTACGACGTCGAGGCGGCCTGGAGCGAGTTCCGCGCGGCCGAACGCGAACGGGACACCTTCCCGCTCGTCCGGCCGGACGGGGAGGTACGGACCGTCGAGTACGCCGCGACCGCGGACGTCGTTCCCGGGGAGCACCTCTCGGTACTCCGGGGCGTCACCGGACGCGAGTCCGCGGGGGAGGCGGGCCTCGACGGCACCGGCGACTGACCGACGACCGGGGCCGCGGGGCTCGTACGGCCGTGCGTAACGGCTTACCGTCGATCGCCCCGACGGGGATCGTCGGTACGGGACCACGCGCGGCCGTATCAGCGCGTCCGGACCTGGATGGTCCCGTCGCTGGTGACGCCGACGGTGAGACCGCGTTTGACCTCCCGGCCGCTGACGGCGTCGCCCGCCTCGTCGCTGACGAGTTTCATGAGTTCGGGGGCGGTGTGGCTCACCTTCACCCCGGCCTCGTCGCACGCGGAGTAGACCGTGTTCGGCACGTCGTAGAGGTCCGTCCCCATGTCGAGACGGACCCGGACGGGGGCGTGGAGCGCCTCGGCGAACGCGACCGTCTCGCGCGCCCGAGTGACGTTCTCGCGGGCGCTCGACTCGACCGAGGAGACGTTGGCCCGCGAGGTGCCGAGCCGCTCGGCGATGGCGGCCTGCGCGATGCCCCGCTCGCGCAGGGCGAGCACCTGCGCCTGCCGCCGCGTCAGCACGTTCGCCGACTCGTCGAACCCGAGCTCCGCCAGGATGGCCTCCGCGTCGGGAACCCTCTCCTCGGCCCTCGAATCGTCGGGTGCCGTGCCCTCGTCGCTCACGGCGCGTCCACCTCGCTTTGGTCTGACGTCGGGCCTCTCACACGGCACCGGTTTGAGGTCGACGGCCGAAAAACCCTCCGCGCCGGCGGATCACGCGGTCCGTCGTCGTTCCCCACCGGCGGCCACCGGTCCCGTCCGGGCACCGGTAGGTACATCGGTACGACCGCCCGTGTCAGTCCCCGCCCCAGAAGTTGTCGCGGCTGCCCAGCCGCTCGCGGCGACCCCGTTCGCGGGAGGTCCCCTCGTCCGCGTCCTCGGCCTCGGCCTCATCGTCCGCGGCCCCGGCGGCGGCCACGCCGTCCTCGTCCGCGTCCTCGTCGTCGTCGGCCTCCCCGTCCTCCTTCATCGGGAGGCGCTCGACCTCCTCGGCGGTCGCGTGGTTCGACCGGACCCTGGTGATCTTCACCCGTGCCCTGGCGTCGGGGAGGATCCCGTCGACGAGGATGATGAAGCCGTCCTCGGTCCGACCGACGCCGGCGCCGCTCTCGTGGATGTCGGTCACCTCCACGACGACCTCCTCGCCCGGCTTGACCGGCTGGGCCTTGAGGTCCCGGATCGGCTGGTTGTAGTGCTGGCACCACTCGGCGCCCCCACGGTCGCCGTAGTGCACGCACCCCATCCCCTCGATCCGCTCGGTGAAGCTGGGGCACTCGTCCGCGAGTGGGCAGTCCGCCATGCGGAACCGTTACCGCCGATGCAGTAAACGCTTGTGGGTCGGCGCTACCCCGGAGAACGGCCCGCTCGTCGGTCCGTCGCGCTCGCCGACTAGAAAGAAGTCGTCTACCGCCTCCCTGTCGAGCCGGTCGACGGCCGCGACGAACCCTCCGTCGGGGAGCTCCGCGACCGAGACGGTCTGTTCGAACTCCTCGCCGTCAGCGGCGAGCCCGACGGTCTCGCCGGCCCAGCCGCCGGTCTGGTCGAGCGAGGCGATGATCTCCCCCTCGACGCGTGGCTTCTCCGGCTCGGGGAACAGGGAGATCCACGGCTCGCCGAGCAGCTGGTCCTCGCGGTAGCCGTAGAGGTCGAGGAACGCGCTGTTGGCGTACTCGATCTCGCCGCTCGCGTCCACGATGCAGATGCCCTGCCACGCGGTCTCCAGCGCCAGCAGTCGCCGGCGGGTGTTCCGCTCGGCGCGGTACTTCTCGACGGCCTGGACGATCCGGTTGGCCAGTACCGCGTACTGGGCCATCCCGCGGGCCTTCTGCATGTAGTCGGTGACCCCCTGGGAGATGGCCTCCTGGGCGACCTCCTCGCTCCCCCGCCCGGTGTAGATGAGGAAGGGGAGGTTCGGGTCCGTCTCGCGGACCGCCCGCAGGAACGCCAGCCCGTCCATCCCGGACATCTCGTGGTCGCTGACGATGCAGTCGACGGGGTCGTCCGGATCGTGGAAGCGGTCCAGCGCCTCGTCGACCTCCGTCGCGGTCTCCACCTCCAGCCGCTCGGCCTCCCGCTCGAGGTACTCCGCGACCAGGTCGACTAACGCCGGGTCGTCGTCCACGTAGAGGACGTGGATCGTCGCGCTGGAAGTGCCCACGGTACCCCCTTACCGGGGAATCGTATAACGCTACCGTTCGTTCGCCGACTGAATCGGCGAAAAACGTCACCCAGAGCGAAACGGGGCGGGAGGCGGTCCGCCTTCCCCCGCGGTGATCCCCGGACGGTCGGGAGCTTCGGCCGGCGGGGTCAGTCGTCGTCGCCCGTGGACGTCGAGATGGGGTCGTTCTGCTCCTCGGTGAACCCCTCCGAACTCGCCATTCGCTCCCGCGCCTCGGGGTCGAACCGCGCCTCGATGTCCTGGAACCGCGAGACGAACGACAGCTCGTGGTGGCTCTCGGTCTCGTGACCGAGATACCGGCCCTCGAGGTCGAACTGTGCCTCCTCGTCGTTCTCGGCGATGTTCCTCATGTCCTCGTAGGCCGCGTGGGCGCCGGAGTGCAGCGCGTAGAGGGTGATGAAGATGTACTCGTAGCCCAGGTCACCCAGCTCCTCGAACGTGAGCGGGTCCGCCTCCTCGGACCATGCGAAGCTCGAGGAGTAGTTGAACGCCATCTTCGCCTCCGGGTGGGTCTCGTGGAGCGCCTCGGCGTAGCGGACGGCGTCCTCGCGGGACGGGTCGGGCATCTCCGGCCAGATCAGGTCGACGCCAGCGTCCGCGAAGATCCGGCCGCGCTCGACGTGCTCCTCCCAGTCGCCGTTCGCCGATCCGTAGGCGTCGATCCGTGAGATGACCACCGTGTCCTCGGACTGGCGGGCGTCTATCGCGGCCTCGATCCGCGAGCGGGCCTGCTCGCGCGGGACGACCTGCTTGCCCGCGATGTGCCCGCACCGCTTGGGCGTGGTCTGGTCCTCGATGTGGACCGCGGCGACGCCCGCCTTCTCGTACTCCCGCACCGCGCGGCGGACGTTGTGAACCCCGCCGTACCCCGTGTCACAGTCCGCGATCACGGGGAGGTTCGTCGCCTCCACGATGCGCTTGGCGTTCTCGACCATCTCGGTCATCGTCACCATCTCCAGGTCCGGGAACCCGAACTGGCCGAGCACCGTCGAGTAGCCCGACATGTACGCGGCGTCGAGCCCGGCCATCTCGGCCAGTCGAGCGTCCAGCGCGTGGTAGATCCCCGGCGCGAACGTGTAGTCCTGCTCGTCCAGCAGTCGCCGGAACTCCCGACCGGCCGGGTTGTCGATCTCCCGAACCATCGACTCGGTGTTCCGCACTCTGCTCGCGACTTCGTCCTCGGTGTCGTTGTCGTGTGCCATTGGTCTGGTCTCGCGACGGGAACGCCGGACCCCCGTCCGGCCACCCCGCGTGTCGCGTCCGGGTCGACCCGGAGCCGACACTTATTCTTTATCATCTATAATGTTAATATTCTATATACCGTTTAGAGTCGTTAATGAGTATTATCGGTAGGGAGTGACTAGCACGGACCGGCGGCCATCCCCCGCCAGGGCTCGGCGACGTAAACGGGGACGCCGGACCCCACCGGTACGCCGGACGGTCCTCGGGTGGGCTCGCGTAGGCGTAGCCCGGGACTGTCCCGCCGTACTCGCGGACCACCCGCGGGAACCGCCCCGGGGTCTCCCGAATCCGGTCCGCCGTCTCGGCCGCCGAGGGAGGGGTGGTTTCGAAGGAGAAGTGCGCCCCCTGGACGGTCGGGGCGTGGATCCCCGCGATGGCCCCGGTGTCCCCATCGACCGGCCCCCGGATCGTCGCACCCATGGCGGAACCGGCGGCGTGTGCGCGTGATCCACGCTCGACCGGTCGAGTACACGTCCACGGGACGGGCACCGGGACCGGGGCGGGGTCCCGTCCCGACCGCACCGGGGGAGTTCGGGCCGGCGTCCCGCTACTCCTCGTCGGCGTCGTCGCCGACGTACTCGCTGACGTTCCCGTAGTTCATCGCGGCCGCGAGGGTCACCGCGATGATGACGATGATGACCGTCGAGATCGCGTTCATCCGGTTGCCGAGCCCGTACTTGATCATCCCGTACATCTGGGTGGTGACGATTCGGGTGGTCCCGCGGACGAAGAACGCGCGGATGAAGTCCTCGAACGAGCGGATCCACGCGAAGAGGAACCCGGCGCCGATGGCCGGCGCGATGATCGGTAGCGTCACGTCGAGAAAGGCATCGACGGTGTCGGCGCCGAGGTCCCGGGCGCTCTCCTCTAAGGACTCGTCGAACCCGTACAGCCGGGCGGTCACCGGGAGCATCACGAACGGGAAGCCGTAGACGCTGTGGGTGAGCACCACCGTCAGGAACCCGGTCCCGATGCCGACCAGCGAGCGGAAGAAGATGAGCATACTGAGCCCGAGGATGACCCCCGGGACGATCAGCGGGACGATGCCGAACGTGCGGAACGTCTCCTTGAACGGGAACTCGTAGCGGACGAGCCCGAAGCTCGCGAGCACGCCGAGCACCGTCGCGATGGAGGCGGAGATGGTCGCGATCTGGAGACTGTTAAATAGCGAGGAGATCAGCCCGTCGTCGGCGAACGTCTCGGCGTAGTGGGCCAGCGTGAACCCCTCGAAGGGGACGACCGTCGCGGGGTTCGCGGCGAACGAGAGGAACACCATCACGAACAGGGGGATCCAGAGGAACAGCAGCATCAGCCCGGAGAACCCGTAGAGGCCGTACTTGAGGAGCTGGTCCCTGCGGTGGTGGGCGATGAGCGACGAACGCGCGACCTCGGGGGTGGGTTCGGCCGTCGACTCGAACCCGCCGTCGGGCTGTCGGTCGCTCATCTCAGGCACCCCCCAGGTCCCTGATACCGACGTAGCGGAACGCCAGCGCGAACGCGATCACGACCGAGGCGATGATGAACATCGCGGCGGCGCTGCCGTAGCCGATGGCGTACATCGAGTTCACGCGGCTGGCGATCAGCTGTCCGATCATCAGTACCTTCCCCTGCGCGAGGAACTCCGGCGTGAGGAACGCCCCGAGCGCGGGGACGAACACGAAGACCGTCCCGCTGATGATCCCCGGGAGGACGAGCGGGATCAGCACGTCCCGAAACGACTCGAACCGCCCGGCGCCGAGGTCCCGCGAGGCCTCGAGCAGCGAGAAGTCGACGCCGTCGAGGCTCGCGTACAGCGTCAGCAGCATGTACGGGAAGTACGCGTGGGTGAGTCCGACGATGATCGGGAAGACGCCGTAGAAGAACACCGAGGAGGGCTGGTCGATGATCCCGACCCAGGTCAGGAACTTGTTGATGTTCCCGTTGGACCCGAACATGAGGAACCAGGAGTAGGCCCGGACGATGTAGACGGTGAAGAAGGGGAGCAGCACGAAGTAGAGGAAGACCTTGAAGAACCGCCCGGACCGGCGGGCGAGCAGGTACGCCACCGGGGCCGTCACCGCGAGCGTCCCGACCGTCGTCGCGCCGGCGATGAAGTACGAGAGCACGACCGACCGGAAGAACGACGACTGGTAGAACACCTCCCCGCCGGTCGAGAAGAGCCCGGTGTAGTTCTCGAGCGTGAACTCCCAGATGATCTGGTAGGTCTGCTGGTCCGTGATCGTGAAGCTCACCGCGATCAGGAAGATCAGCGGGGCGAGCATCAGGAGGACGAGCCAGACCAGGCCCGGTCCGACCGTTACGGCCAGGCGGGCGCGCCTGGAGCCGAACAGGCCGAGCAGCCGCTCCCGGGCGGTACTGGAGGCCTCCGCGTCGGTGACTGTCTCTGAACTCATGTGGAGGTACTAATATGTGTCGTGGGGGCCGGTAAAAAACGTGTCCCGGCCGGTCAGGCCGACTTGACCTCCTCCCAGGCGCTGATCCAGGCGTCCTCGTTCTCGACGGCCTTGAACGGGATCATGCCCTCGAGCCGCTCGGGACCGAACCCGAACAGCTCCTGGAGGTCGTCGGAGAGGTTCTCGTTGGACGTGGGGTTACAGCTCGGCGTCGAGGCCGCCTTGGCGAACTCGGCGCCGACCTCCGGGCTGATGTACTGGTTGACGACCTTCCAGGCCATCTCCTTGTTGTCCGACTCCGAGGAGACCACGGCGCCCTCGAACCACGCGAGTTCGCCCTCCTTCGGCTTGGCCATGCGGGCCCAGTCCTCGCCCTCCCGGCGCATGTCCACGATCTCGTTGCGCCCCGACTGGCCGACGATGTGGTTGCCCTGCCGGAAGGACTTGATGTACGTCGAGTCGGGCGCCATGTAGCCCTGGACGAGGGGCTTCTGGTCGAGCAGCGTCTGCTTGACCTCCTGGATCCGGTCCTCGGAGAGGGTGACCCGCTGGCCCTCGAAGGCGTCCTGGTAGCCGAGGTACAGCGCCGTCATCGCCATCGCCTTGAAGTGGTTGTCGTACATGATGATCTGACCCTCGTACTCCTCGTTGAACAGCTGGGCGTACGACTGTTCGTGGTCCTCGGAGATCTCCCGGCTGTCGTAGGAGTACCCGTACCAGCCGAACCGGATCGGGACGCCGTAGACGTTCCCGTCCCCGTCGGTGAACTGGTCGTCGGCGAACTCGTGGAACTTG
>PXRQ01000036.1 GCA_003022005.1 Halobacteriales archaeon QS_5_70_15 | reverse complement strand
CGACGAGCCGGTCCGGGTCCGCGATGCGCTCGACGCGGGCGAACACGTCGCGGGTCAGGACCCGGTGTTTCACGTCGGCCTCCAGCCGGTCGAGGAGTTCGGAGCCGGTGATCCACGTGTCGGGGTCGAACGCGGCGTCCCATTCCTCGGCGCTCATCTCGGCCATCTGCGCCGGACCGAAGTTCTCGAAGTCGTACTTCTCCTCGACCTGTCGGCGGAGTTCCTCGGTGGTGACGTCCTCCGAGGCGGGTTCGGAGCCGTCGGCGGGTTCGCGCTCGTCCGAGGTTTCGGGGGTCCCGGGTCGGTCCCCCGCGCTCGCCCGCTCGTCCGAGGAGTCGTTCATCGGCCCGATATAGGCGCCCGTGCCCCGTTAGGGTGACGGTTGCAGGGGACGGGAATGGAGTCGACGGGACCGCCGACGGCGTCCGCGGTCGCGCGTGGCCCGGTACCGGCGACGACCGACGCCACCCGGGCAGGTCGACGGCGGACCGTCTCGCGAGACAGTATCAGGGGTCGCAGGGACGCCGACCACCTCCGTCCCTCGCGCGCGAGTCCGGGCGTCGAGTTCCGGTACGGCTAACTGAGCCCCGCGGGGACGGCCCGTATGGGGATACTCAAGTGGCTGTATCTCATCTGGACGCTGATCGTCG
Source organism: Halobacteriales archaeon QS_5_70_15 (assembly GCA_003022005.1). The sequence continues at coordinate 29,193 of PXRQ01000036.1, read as the reverse complement.
CGGTCCCGCTCGCCTTTATCGGAGTGACGAACCTGCTCGACGGGAACCTCACGGTAGGGGTCGGGTTCCTCGTACTCGCTGTCGTGGTCTACGCGCTGTTCGAGTACGTCTGGGTCAAGGCCGAACGGAAAATCAAGGGCCTGTTCGGGTGACCTGCCCCGGTCGAGGCGTCCCACGGGAACCGGTCGGTGGGCACGGTCCCCGGGTACGATCCCGTCGAATCTCCCGCCTCCGCGGGGGGTCGTCCCGGACGCCGCGCCCGCTTCCGGCACCCTCAAACGACCGCCGGACCTACCCGCGGGCGATGGCCGGTCCTCTCGGGCTCCCCGACGCCGTCGTCGCCTCCCTCGTCGCGCTCGCCGTGACGCTCGCGCTCCCGTGTTTCCTCTACGGCGCGTGGATCATGATCGACGCCGAGGCCGTCACCTGGGACGTGCTGACCCACCACCTGAAGTTCATCCTCGCCGGGCTCGCGCTCACGACGGTCCCGCTCGCCCTCTGGATGGTCCCGCGGCTGTTCGGGCTGGGTGGCTACCCGGGTCAGCTGGGCGGGTACGCCATCGTCCACGCCTTCCTGGGAGTGCAGGCGTACGCCATGCTCCTGTTCGGGTTCACGGGGATCGTCCGGATCTTCCGGGCGAAGTGGACGCACGACCTCTACCACGACTACGACGAGGACGTCCTGCTGGACGAGATCGGCGACGAGAGCATGACGTTCTGGCGGCGGCGGCTCCGCATCGGCGTCTTCGGCTACACGCTGTTCTGGATCCTCGCGTGGCTCACCGGCCTCTCGCGGTTCGTGCTCATCTACGTGCTCTGATACGGTCGTACGTAGTCTTTTACCGATGATCGCCGACCCCGTCCGGGTTGATCGCCGGTACATCGTTACGCACGACCGTATGAGTGGCTCTCTCGTATCCGGTAGTGCTCCGACTGACGAGAGCAAGCCGTCGCGCTGACGGGGAGTGTTTCGAAAGCCCCGCGTTCGCTCCCAGCCCGTCCGGCACTCGCATACCCGAAACCGTCCGCCCGTGACGCTCACCAGGGCTCGCCGCTCGCGAGGTCGGTGTCGCGATCGAGCTTCGAGGACGGACAGATCTCCTCCAGCACGCAGTCGCCGCACTCGGGGTTCCGCGCCGTACAGGTCTCCCGGCCGTGGCTGATGAGCAGATGCGTGACCTCCTTCCACTCGGACGCCGGGACGATCGACACGAGATCCTCCTCGATCCGCTCGGGGCGCTCCTCCTCGGTCAGGCCGAGCCGCCGGGAGATGCGCTGGACGTGCGTGTCCACGACGATCCCTTCGACGGCCTCGTGGCCGTGCTGGAGGACGACGTTCGCGGTCTTCCGACCGACGCCCGGGAGGTCGATCAGCGCCGACATCGTGTCGGGAACCTCGCCGTCGTGCTCCTCGAGGAGTATCTCGCCGATCCCCTTCAGGTAGCCCGCCTTGCTGTTGTGGAAGGTGATGCCGTAGATGTCCTCGGCCAGCTCTTCCTCGTCGGCCGCCGCGTAGTCCGCCGCAGCCGGGTACTTCTCGAACAGTTCGGGGGTGGTCCCGTTGACGCGCTGGTCCGTACACTGCGCCGAGAGGACCACGGCGACGAGCAGTTCGAGCCGGTTCGAGAAGTCGAGCGAGATCTCAGGCTCGGGGTAACGGTCGTAGAGTCGGTCGATCACCTCGTCGGCCTGTGCCTCGCGGGAGTCGAGCGGCGAGCCCATACTGGACCGCCGTCCCGTCCTCCCTTCACCGTGTCGAAGAAAACGGGCCGACCCCTACCCGGGCTGGCCCGTTTCGCGACTGCTCGCTCGGTGGATAAACCCCTTCTGGAAGTCATGCCATCGGTAAGCACGGTCAGAACAGGTTCAAACCGCCCGGGAACGGCCGGGCGCCCATGCCCGGCCCAGTACTCTTCCGTGGTGACCGGATCGGCCTCCACCCCATCGAGGAGGCGGACCTGCCGTTCCTGGCCGAACAGATCAACGATCCGGAGGTCTGGGGGACCCGCCGGACCCGCGACCCCAAGAACCGGCTCCAGGAGCGCGAGTGGTGGGAGGGGCTCGACGAACGCGACGGCGTCGACCTCCTCGTCGTGGCGGACGGCGATCCGGTCGGGAGCACGGGGTTCGGCGATCCGAATTGTAACTGGGGACCGCGGAGATCGGGTACGCGATCCACCCGGACCACTGGGGCAACGGCTTCGCGACGGAGGCGGTGGCGCCGCTCACCCGCTACGCGTTCGGGGAGCGCCGCCTGGAGAACCTCGCCGCCACCGTCTACGAGCACGACCCCGCGTCGATGCGGGTCCTCGAGAAGGCCGGCTGGCACGAGGAGGCCGTCCTCGAGCGCGAGGCGTTCGTCGGCGGCGACCGGGTCGACCTCCACCGGTTCGCGGCACACGCCGACGGGTGGGAGCCGGCCAGCCGCCGCGCACGCGCCGCCCTGCGTGCGCAACACCCCCGAACCCGGCCGTTCGGCCGGGCGTTCACCGCCCGTCTCGGGCCGGAGCACCGTGGGGGCGGGAGCGTTCCGACCGACGGCGAGCGGGGTGACGCGGGGCGCGCGGAACCGCCGAGGGTTGACGCCGACGGGGGCCGATCCGGGGCATGGATCCGGCTCGCGTCGTCGCCGGCCTCGTCGTTCTCGCGCTGGCGGTCCTCACGCTCGCGTTCCCGGAACGGGTGCTCGGGCACGTCGAGGGGCGTCGTCCGGAGCGGGCGGCGAGCGCCGCCCGGGTCGGCGCGCTCACGACTGCCTTCGTCGGACTCGCGCTCGTCGTCGGGCGGCGAGACGGCGTCCCTCCCGGATGGTTACCGCCCGGCAGGATCCACCGGTCGATCCGGGATCGGGGGACGCGTCGGGGGAACGGGCCGAGGAAGATCCCGAGGCCGACGAGGACGAAGGAGCCCCCGAAGACCCGCATCACGAGCACGCGGGTGCCGCTCGGCTCGATCGCCCCCTCGACCTCGCCGTGTCGTCGTCGGAACTGCCACGCGGCCATCTCGCGGGGCCGGAGGAGGTTCAGCGCACCCACTGCGGCGAACAGCAGGCCGAACAGCCGGAAGAACAGCGGGGGGCCGCCGAAGCCGGGGCCGAACTGGAGCGGGAGGAGCGGGTCGGGGACATGTCGGTGGCCGGGACGTCCCGGAAAAAGAGCGTGTCGCTTGCCCCCGGGCTCCCGCCCGAGGGTCACGGTTCCGGGTCCCGCCGGGAGGCTACAGCCCGAGTTCCCGGCCGAGCACGACGTGCTGGATCTCGCTGGTGCCCTCGCCGATCTCCATGAGCTTGGCGTCCCGATAGAACCGCTGCGGGCTGAAGTCCTCGGTGTAGCCGTACCCGCCCAGGACCTGCACGGCGTCCTCGGCGACCTCGCGCGATACCTCGCTGGCGTCGAGTTTGGCGAGCGAGGAGATTCGGGTGGTGTCCATCCCCTCGTCGTACGCCCAGGCGGCCTTGTGGGTGAGCAGCCGGGCCCGCTCGATCTTCCGGTCCATCGAGACGATCCTGTCCCGGATCGCGTCGAACTTCGAGATGGGCTTGCCGAACTGCTCGCGGTCGCCGGCGTAGGACCTGGCGGCCTCGTAGGCGCCCTGTGCGAGCCCGGTCGAGAGCGCGGCGATGGAGATGCGCCCCCCTTCGAGCGTCTTCATCGTCTGCTCCCAGCCCTCGCCCTCCTCGCCGAGGAGGCGGTCGTCCGGGATCCGGAGGTCGTCGAACCGGAGCTCGCAGGTCGGCGAGGCGTTCAGCCCCATCTTGTCCCAGACCGTCGAGACCTCGAACCCGTCGTCGTGCTCCGGGTCGACGATGAACGTCGAGATGCCGTCGTAGCCCGCCCCGGGCTCGGTGACCGCTTTCACGAGCACCGAGTCCGCCACGTCGGCGTTCGTGATGAACTGCTTCGTCCCGTTGATCACCCACTCGTCGCCCTCCTCTTCCGCCACCGTGTCCATGCTCGAGGCGTCCGAACCGCTTCCGGGTTCGGTGAGCGCCCACGCGCCGATGCCCTCGCCGCGCGCCAGCGGGACCAGCCACTCCTCCTTCTGTGCCTCGGTGCCGAACGCCTCGATGGGCTTGGCCCCGAGCGAGGTGTGTGCCGCATACGAGAGGCCGATCGAGCCCGAGACCCGGCCCAGCTCCTCGGTGACTATGGCGTACATCAGCTGGTCGCCGCCCGCGCCGCCGTACTCCTCGGCGACGGGTACCCCCATCAGGTCGAGCTCGCCCAGTTCCTCGAACAGCTCGGCCGGGAACCGGTGCTCGTCCTCGATCTCCTGGGCGATCGGCTCGATCTCCGCCTCGGCGAACTCCCGGACCGTGTCCCGGATCATCCGGTGCTCGCTGGGCAGGCCGAAGTCCATGTCGGGCCGTTCGCTCAGAGAGCGATAAATCCTCCGGGGGCTCCGGCCCGCCGGTCAGCGCCGACCGAACCGCGAGTCGGTCTTCCCGAGCGCCTTCTCCGGGTTCGACTCCGGGCCGTCGTCCGGGTCGGCCATCGCCCGCTTCACCCCCGCGACGGCGACGAAGACCCCGAACAGGACGACCATCGCCCACGAGAGGACGCCCGTCAGGTCACCCATGCTGGCGAACGCCTGGAGCGTCCCCCCGAACACGAGGCCGATCCCCACGGCCCCCCACAGGTACCCCGCCGTCGATCCCATATACGTTTAAATCCAGTTCTTGGCCGAAAAGAGTTGGCGGTCGCTCGGCATCCGAGCCGCGGTCGCCACCGGCCGAGTCCTCTCCCGAACGGTCGGCCGACTGCCGCCCCGGCCCGAACCGTCGGTCGGTGGACGACCCACCCCGGACGGTCGCAGCCGCGGGACACCAAGGGGGTCGATGCCCGTCCGCCGGCTGCTGCGCGGGACCGTCACCGGGTCGGACCCCGACCACGTTCCGCGAGTTCCCCCAGCGCTACGATCTCGGGACAGTCCGCGTGGCGATCCCCGGGCTCGCCGGGCGCCGCCCGGCTCCCGCGTACGACGGGAGCGCCGTCCGCGGCGGGATCGAGCGGGCAGCGGCCGCCGACTGAGACGGTCGTGCGTAACGATGTACCGGCGATACCCGACCGACGGCGTTCGTCCCCGGCACCCACTTTTTGTTCGCCGGCCGCGACCCGTGGAGTATGCTCGAGGCGCTCTCCGCCGGAACGGTCGACCGCGACTGGGACACCGACCCCGACGGAACCGTCCGGATGGCGGTCGTCGGCGTCGGCGGTTTCGCCCGGGACCTCGCTCTGCCGGCCATCGAGGGGTCGGACTACTGCACGCTCACGACGCTCGTCACGGGCTCGCCCGACGGGCGGGCCGATCTCGCGACGGAGTACGGGGCAGAGGAAGTAATCGACTACGAGGCGTTCCGTTCGGGCGAGGCCGCGGACGCCTACGACGCGGTCTACGTCGTCACGCCGAACCGCTTCCACCTGCCGAACGCCGAGCCCGCGGCCGAACAGGGGGCGGCTGGTCGCGGCCTGCCGGAGCGCGGGCGTGACGCTGATGACCGCCTACCGGATGCAGACCGACCCGCTCGTCCGGCAGCTCCGCGAGTTCCTCCCGGAGATCGGGGACGTCGTCAAACTCCACGGCGACTTCACCGTCCCTGCACTCGGCGGGGCGCGAGGCCCCGACCAGTGGCGACTCGATCCCCACCTCGCCGGCGGCGGCGCACTCTACGACATCGGCGTCTACCCGCTCAACACCTCGCGGTTCCTGCTCGGCGCCGAGCCGGTCGCCGTCGAGGCCACGACCACCAGTTCGGGCCCGTTCGAGGGTGTCGACGAGCGGGTCGCGTTCCAGGTCCGGTTCCCGGGGGACGTGGTCGGGTCGTTCTCCGCGAGCTTCTCCGGGCACGCCGACTCGAGCCTAGCCGTGCTCGGGACCGATGGGAGGCTCGCGCTCGAGGACGCGTTCGTCCCGCGACGGGGGCGCCGGCTCGTCGTGGACCGGGGGGCACGGACGACGCTCGACGGCGTCGGGGGCGGCGAGGTCCGGGAGGAGTTCGACTACTTCGCACACTGTGTCCTCGCGGGGACCGCCCCGGAGCCCGACGGCGAGGAGGGGCTCGCCGACATGCGGGTCATGGACGCGGTCTACGAGTCGGCCGAGACCGGCACGCGAGTCGACCTGTAGCGGGGCCGGAGCGGCCGCTCCATTCGACGGGAGCGGAGCGGGACGAAGGCGGACGAGGAGGCGGGACGGGAGTCGGCCGGGCACCGGGCGACCCGGCGTTGGTGTGGCGCGTCAGTTTGGTTGCCTCTGCGACGAGAAAAGCGTCGCGTCGGCATTACTCGGTTCGACGGCTCCCGGTATAAACCCTCGGCTTCGTATCGCCGAGTGGGTCGACCCGAATGGCCTATCGGGGGTAGCCGTGGAGGGAGCGGGACCGGTCGGACTCCCCGTCGGGCGTTCACCGGTACGTCGGTACGCACGACCGTATCAGGCTTCGATGCCGAGGTCGGTCGCGATGGCCTCCTGCAGGTTCTCGAGCTCGGAGTCGAGGTTCCGTTCGAAGAACCGCTCGACGCCCGGGACGCGGCCGTCGACCGTGAACCGGTTCCGGAGGCTCGTCCGGCCGTCCCCGAGGTCGGTCAGCTCGTGCTCGCCGACGACGCGGAACACCTTCGAGCGGCCGACGAACCGGACGAACCTCGGTGGGTCGACCTCCTCGTCCTCGGTGTCGACGGCGATGGTCCGGTTGATCACCGGAATCGGCAGCCGGACGTGCCACCGGGCGGTGTTCTCGCCGGTCACCTCGAACTCGTCGACCACGCTGATCGGCCGGGCGCGCTTCTCGGGGTCCGCGATGAACGCCCAGACGTCCTCCCGAGGGGCGTCGAACTCGAACGTCCGCTCGACTCTGGCGGCCATGTCCGGGCTATGGCGGCGGGACGAATAGTTACTGCGGAGTGACTCGCCAGGTCGTCGAGCGGGCCCGCCCCCACTTCTCGATGTCGACGTCCTCGGACTCCTCGGCGAGCCGCGGGAGCCGGGCACCGACCTGCTTCGCGGTCATCCCCACCCGCTCGGCGATGTTCTTCGCGCGGAAGTAGCGCTCGCCGGCCGACACGCTCTCGCGCAGGTACGACAGGATACGCTCGTCTTCCTCGCTCATCTGACCCATGTGCGGCGGTACGGTTCGGACGCCCTTAACGGTTCCTCGTGGTGGCGCCCGTCGACCGTCCCGGAGGTTTCGACCGACCGCCGCGGCGCCGTACGGACGGTCGTGGTCCTTTACTGGTGGGCGCCACGGGGTCGACGATCACCGGTAAATCGCCAGGATCGTCCGTCTCATACGGTCGTGCGTGGGCCGTTACCGATGATCGCCGATCCCGGCCGGGCGATCGCCGATAAACCGTTACGCACGACCGTATCAGTCGTAGACGTGGACGACCGCCACGAGCACGGCAGCGGCCACCATCGCGAGCGCGAACGCCCACCCGGAGGACACCTGGTCGCCGCTCACCGCGAACAGGTACATCCCGAGCGCCCCGACCACGCCGAGGGCCCCGAACAGGAGGCTCAGTCCCAGGGACATGTCCCCCGTGCGTTCCGTCTGTGTAGCCATGCGGACGACTCGCCGCAGCACGCACTTAATACCGCCGCTTCGACGGTCGCACCCCCCGAGGCTGCCGTCCGCCGTCGGGACGATCCGGCACCGCTACCGTAGCGATTCGGCCACGAGAAACTTCAACCACCTCCGCGATCCTTCGCCCGAATGCAACGTGTCGAGCGGGACACCCGCCGTGGACGCGGGCGGGTCGGGACGGTGCTGGTCGTGGTGGTCGTGCTGGTCGCGGCGGTCGGGACCGCCTACGTTCTCGGGATAGTGGGTGCTCCCTCCGTCGTCGCCGTCGAGAACCGGTTCGGCGAGGTGACGAACGAGACGACCGGGATAGAGACCGACCTCGTGGTGAACAACCCCAACCCCGTGGGGGTCTCCCTCGGGGGGACGACGGTCGACTACACCGTCCGGATGAACCGCGTGGCGATGGCCACGGGATCGAAGGAGGGGCTCTCGGTCGAACGGGGCAACTCGACGCTCCCGTTCACCACGCGGATGCGCAACGAGCGCATCCCGGACTGGTGGGTCACACACGTCCGGAACGACGAGAACACGACCGTCGTCGTCGACGCGACGGTCACGTCCTCGGTGCTGGGGAACCGCTCGGTCTCGCTCGGACAGGAGCAGCGGGTCGAGACGGACCTCATCGGCGCGTTCGCCTCCGAGGAGACGCGCCCGGTGAACGCGAGCCAGTCGGTCGTCTCCGACCCCGTCCTCTACGTCAACCGCACGACCGCGGCGTGGGGGAACGTCACCGACGAGCGGACGCCCATCGACACCTCGTTCCTCGTCTACAACCCAAAGACCGTCCCGTACACCATCACCGAGGTCGGCTACACCATCACGATGAACGGGATCACGGTCGGCGAGGGGGCGAGCGACCGCGAGTACGTCATCGAGGGCGGGACGACCGAGAACGTCTCGACGCGGACCGCGATCCGGAACGACCGGCTCGACGAGTGGTGGGCCTCGCACCTCCGGAACGACCAGGTGACCGACCTCCGAATCGACTTCTACGCGAAACTCGAACTCCCCGGCGGAACGGAGGTCCGGGTCCCCCTTGACGCGCTCACCTACGAGCGAACCGTCGAGACGGACGTCTTCGGGAACAAGGGATCTACCGACGGCGGGGCGAACGGATCGACCGACGGGTCCGGCGGGACCGCGACGGCCACCCCGGAGTCCGGGGCCGCGGCCTCCCCCACGGCCACCGACACGCCGTTCCCGACCCCGACACCAGCTCAGACCCCCACGCCGACCGGCGGCGGCCTCGTCGCCGGGACGCCGACCCCCACGCCCGACCCCGACGGCTCCGGCACGTCGACGCCCACGCCGAGCCCGAGCCCGAGCCCGACCCCCACACCGACCGATGACGGCGGAGTCCTCTCGGTGACGGACCGGACCCGGTTCGACGGGGACTGACGGTCCGGGCCGGGGTCGACTGGGGCTGACACGGGTCCGACAGCCTCTTTCCCGGCGAGTCACGACCGTCGGCCGCATGACGTGGAGCGGACCCGCTCGTGAGTGCGTTCTCGACGAGGGTCGAGCGTGACGGGGAGGTCGTGCGGATCCGGATCGGGGGAACGGCCGTCGAGGTCGACCGGGAAACCGCCGATCGGGTCCGGTCGGCCATCGGCGACGCCCTGGCCGGCCGGCGGGCGTTCCGTCGAACGGTCGAGGAGCGCCGGCCGGACGGGAGCTACGCGGTCTCCAAGCGCGGCGCGGACTCCCCGGGGAACCGCGCGGTGTTCGATTCCTTCGCGGCGTTGCGCGGGCTCTACGGGCGGCTGCCCGACCGGTTCGACGCGGACGACGTCGGGGCGGCGGGCGCGGCCGTCACCGGCTCCCGGCGGCACCTGGTCCCCCGACACCTCGCCGAGCACCCGGCGTTCGGCTGCGGGCTGGCGAGCCGGAACAGGCTGGTCGGCGAGAAGGAACCCCGGAACCCGGCGGGGGAGCGGCGGGAGTGACTACTGGATCGTGACGTAGTCCGAGTCCTCGTCGAGGGCGAGATTGGTGGCGATCTCGGCGTTCCGGACGGCGTACTGTGCGGTCTGCTGGAGGCTGACCAGCACCTCGCGGACCTGGAGGAGGTCCTGGTTGTCCATCTCCGGGAGTTCGGCGAGCATCCCCCGTTCGCGGTCCTCGATCTCGCGGAACAGCCGCTTGACCTCGATGGCGAGGTCGTAGTCGCGCTCGACGGCCGCGCGGACGCCGAGTTCGGTTATTTCGTTGACCGTGTCGGTGAACTCGCGGATCTCTCGCATCGTCGCGCTGTCGACGTTGAGCGTGTGCCCCTCCGTCTCCAGGACGATCTCGGCGACGTCCTCGGCGTTGTCGGCGGTGAGTTCGAGGTTCTTCGCGATGGAGCGGTAGCCGATGAGCGGGAAGCCGTCGTCCAGCCCGACCGCGCGGGCGAGGTTCGGGTTCTGGTAGGCGGTGAAGATCAGCCGGAGCAGGAGGACGAAGATCTTGTTGGCCTGCCGCTCGCGGTTCAGGGCGCGCTGGGCGAGGTCGGGGTTGCCGTGTGCGAGCGCCTTGATCGCTTCGTTGCGCATCGTCGACCCCGTCGACTCGAGCCGCAGCAGGAGGTTGTCGAGCGTGAAGTCCTCCGGGTCGACGCTACACCGGATGGCGATGCGCTCGGGCGTCTCCTCGATGACGCCCAGCCCCATCAGCTGGGTCTCGGCGTTGTAGACGGCGTTGATGGTCGAGGAGTCGAGCATCCCGCCCTCCTCGGCCCGGACCTCGATCACCCGGCGGCCGAGCACGTACTGTGCCAGGATGGCGCGCTCGACGGCGTCGGCGTCCAGTTCGCCCGCGTGGATGACCGCCTCGCTCTCCTCCTGCTGGACCGACTCGGGCATCACCGTCAGCGTCCCCTTCGACCCGATCCGCAGCGACACCTCGTCGCCCTTCTCGACGTCCTGTGCCTTGGCCCACTCCGCCGGCAGCGTCATCGCCAGCGTCGACGGGCCGAGCCGCTGGACCTTCCGCGTCTCCATACCGGTACAGTTGTCCTTGCATGACCTTAATCTTCACTATACGGCAAACCGGACCCCCATCATTCATTATACGTACGGCTCGGGGCCGCGGAACCGGTGGACCGTCAACCGACCCCGGCTCAGACGACGTTCACCATCCGGCGCTCGAACCGCCCTACGCGAACGCGCTCCCAGCCCCGGAGCTCCTCGTCGAGGGCGGGATCGCCCGTGTCGACCCGGAGCACGCCCGTGTCGTCGAGCTTCGACCGGGAGGCCACGACCTCGACCTCGGACTGCCGGATCACGTCGGGCGAGATCTGCGGGTTCCCCCGCCCGAAGACGAACCCCTGACCGCCGATGGGCGACACCACCACGACGTTCCGCTCGCGGAGGTGCTCGAGGATCTCCGACTCCGCGGCATCGAGTGCGAGCACCTCGTCGTCCCGCCAGACGTCCACCCCGAGGGGGGTCCCGTCGAACCCGAGTTCGCGCTTGACCGCCGCCAGCGTCGATCCCGGGCCGAGGACGTACGTCGCTCCCGGATCCTCGCGGGCGTCCTCGGCGACGCCCTCGGCGAGCTGCTCGACGGTCCCCCCCCCGACCTGCTTCGAGGACTGGAGGTCCTCGCCGACGGGGACCGCCGCCAGCGCCCGCAGTTCGGTGTGGACCTCGCCACCCCGGTATGCGTCCTCGTCGATGTCGTTCACCTCGCGGGTCTCGGTCCCGTCGAAGACGGCCGCCAGCCGTCCCGCGGCACGGGGCGTCACCGCGAACACCGAGGAGTAGACCTTCACCCCCGCCGGCACGCCGAGCATCGGGACGTCCGCGCCGAGTTCCGATAGCGTCTCCGCCACGTCGACGGCGGTCCCGTCCCCGCCGACGAACAGCACGAGGTCGACGCCCCGCTCGACGAAGGCACGGACGGCCTCGCGGGTGTCCCGGCTCGTGGTCGCCCCCACTTCGTCGCGCTCGGGGCCGCCGGCGACGACGGGATCGAACCCGGCCTCGCGGGCCGCCGCCTCGCCCATCCGGCCACCCCAGACGAGGAGTTCGACCGCCTCGTCGAGCCCCGCCGCGCGCTCGCCGAGCGCCCCGAGGGCCTCGACCGCCCGCCCGGGTGCCCGCGGCTCGGCTCCCCGTTCGATGGCCTCCTCGACCTTCCCGTCCGTGCCCTTCAGGCCGACACGCCCGCCCATCCCGGCGATGGGGTTGACGACGACCCCGATACGGCGCATGGGCGGGGTTCCGGTCGAGCGGGGAAAACCCCCACGGAGGACCCCGGACCGACCCCGGAAGGCATAAACCACCACCCGCGGTAGCCGTCGGCATGTACCTCCCGCTACAGGAGACGGTGAACGCCGGGGCGGTGGACGCCGCCGGCTGGGTCGTGGGTATCGGGTCGCTCGCGCTGGTCGTCGGCTGGCTCGCACACCTCTACCGCTGATACCGACCAGTGTAGCCCTCCCCACGAGTTCCGGGTCCCGTCCCCGTCCCGCTCGCTACTCCTCGGGGGCCGCGACGTTCGCCCTGAGCCAGTCGGCCGCGCGCTCGACCTCCGAGCGCTCGCCCTCGAGTTTCACTCGCACCGTGCCGCCGGGGTAGGACCCCACCTTCACCTCGAACCGCTCGCGGAGCGTCTCGAACCGGTCGAGCAGGCCGCTCTCGGGCTCGTCGGCCTCGACGAACTCGACGTGGCTCGCCTCGCCCGCGAACTCCTCGGCCACCCGCTCGAACATGGCCTCCATCTCGTCGGGCACCCCCGGGAGGACGTACACCGTTCCGATGACACAGCCCGGCGCGACGCCCTCGTCGTTGTGAAGCGGCCGGGCACCCGCCGGGATGTGTGCGGTCCCCGTCGCGAGGTCCTCGTGGGAGTAGCCGCCGTTCTCGGCGAGCCAGTCGAGCGCCGCCTGGCTCTCCTCGAGGCCGACGCCGAACGCCTCGGCCACCGCCGTCATCGTCACGTCGTCGTGGGTCGGACCGAGCCCGCCCGTCACGATCACGGCGTCGTACCGGCGGCGGTACTCCGAGACGGCCTCGGCGATGTCCTCGATCCGGTCGGGGACGGTCGTCGCGCGCTCGACGGCCACCCCCCGGGCGGCGAGTTCGCGGCCGAGCCACGCGGCGTTCGTGTTCACGGTGTCCCCGGCGAGGAGTTCGTCACCGACGGTGACCAGCGCGACTTCCATGGCGCGGGCTACGCGTGCCGAGGTCAAAACGGGCCCGGTGACGGACGCGCGGCGCAACTCGGGGCCGTCAGCCGAACCCGGGCGGGCCGCCCCCCTCGGACTCGTCGTCGGTCTCGACGTCGAGACCCACCTCCTCGCGTTTCCTCACCGTCTCGCGGATCTGGCGGTAGTAGTAGACCGCGCCGCCGGCACCGAGCACGACCAGCAACGCGACCATGCCCCCGAACAGCGTGATGTCCCGGTCGAGGTAGTACCGGACCACGACCGACGACGCCCGGTCGACGCTGTCCCAGTAGACGTGGACCCGGCCGTCGACCGTCTCGGTGCGCGAGGCGCCCGGCGAGACCTGCGCGAGCACCGGCAGGCCGACGGAGGTGCCCTCCGGGAGCACCATCTCGTAGGAGCCGCGGACGAACGTGGGCGTGGCGACCTGCTTGCCGTTCTTCGGCGCCGTGAACGCCAGCTGGCCGGTCTCGTTGCTCGGGAGGAACACCCGGGTCCGCCGCCGGGTCTTGTTCACCACCAGCTTCTCCTCGGGGACGTCGACGCGCGACCCGTTCTCCCGGAACATCACGAGGTTCGCAGAGTCGCCCTCCCCGTCGACGAACCGGAGCCGGCTCCCGTTCTCGTAGCGGAACTGGAGCGAGGAGGGGTCGAGCGGCTGGTCGGTTCCCAGCGCGTCCCGCTCGTAGAGCTCCATCGTGTACGGCTGCTCGAGGCTGCCGGTCGTGCGCTGGCCCACCCGGTAGACCGCGGTGTAGTTGTTCCGGTTGACCTCGAGGTAGGCGTCGGTGTCGGCGTCCCACTCGTACTCGCTCGCCGGGTCGTCCGCCAGCTCCCCCTGGTTCACCGAACCGGGACCGAACAGCGTACAGCCCGAGAGGCCGACGAGGAGCGCGAGCAGGCCGACCCCGGCGAGGAGCCGGCGGCGGCTCACGGTACCACCGCCAGCAGTTCCGACGGGAGGTGGCGCCCGATGGACGCGATGAGCCCCGGCGGGTCGGTCCCCTCGCGGGGGACGACGCTCTGTTCGAGCAGGCCGAGCCGCTCGACCGTGACGATGTCCTCGGCGTGACCCGCGCGGTTGACTGTCGCCCGCACCTCCGAGCGGGTGGCGGAGTTCACGTTCACGCGTCCCTCGCCACGGGTCCAGTCGTAGAGCCGGTCCCGGTCCTCGTCGGCCAGCCTCGCGGTCCCGTCCTCGACGACGAATCGTAGGGGGACGTGCTGGACGAGCCCGAACCGCCGCCGGATCTGCGAGGGCGTGCCGGGGCCGAGCCCCAGCTCCCCGCCCGGGACGAACACCTCCTCGCCGGCGTCGAGATAGAACCCGTCCCCGTCCCAGCTCTCGAGCGTCCCCGCGTAGACCTCGCCCGGCTCGCGGTGCGGGGTTATCACACCCCAGGTTTCGCCGAGGAGGTTCCGGGCGACGGCGGCGTCGGCGCCCTCGACCGTCACCGACGGGAAGCCGTCGTCCCGCACGCCGACCGACCACTCGACCTCGAGATCACCCAGGGTGTCCCGCACCTGTGCGGACAGCGAGTCGTGGGCACGATCGCGCGCGTCGCCCCCGACGTAGAGCTTCGTGGCGAGGACGACCATCCGCGGTTACGCCTCTGCCTCCTCGGTCCCCGGCTGGACGTTCAGCTCCTCGCGCAGCGACGCGATGCGCCGGTCCATCGCCTCGATCAGCTGGGAGTTGCTCATCGAGATCAGTTCGGAGCCACACTGCGGGCACTCGAAGCCGAACTCCATCGCCTCGCCGAACTCGAACCGGATCGAGTCGGTCTCGCAGAGGTAGAACTCGTTGTCCATCTCGTACTCCCGGCGCTCCTCGAGGGCCTCCAGCAGCCGGCACATCTCCTCCTCGAGCCGCTCGGGGATGTTGTCGTACTCGAACGTCCAGAGGTAGGTGAGCCACCCCGAGTCCTCGTCCCGGAGCCGGCGGTAGGTCGCGAGGTCGTTCTCGTAGAGGATGAACAGGGCCCGGCGGACGTCGTTCAGCTCGAGGCCGATCTCCTCGGCGAGTTCCTCGTCGGTCACCTCGCCGTCGGGGGGCGACGCCGCGACGGGCATCCCGGTCGGACCGACGAGTTCGTGGAGGTACTTCTGTATCACCGGGTCCTCCAGGAGTTCCTCGTACGCCATTACCCGAATCTCCGCCCGACGGCCGGGTAAAGCTTCCGTTCGGGTGACCGCCCCGGGCTACGAGCCGTCGTCGGTGGGATTACGATCCGTCGTCGGAGGAGTCGTCGTCACCGTCGACGGGGACGACCTCCTTCCCGGTCGCCCGCGGGACGACCCGCCGGTCGGCGTTCTCCCACTCGCGGTCGAGTTCCGCGCCCTCGAACAGCCGGTCGAGGAACACCGCGAGCCCCGCCACCTCCGAGTGGGGCTGGTTCGTCACGCCGACGTTGAAATCGCTCGCCTCGTAGACGTCGAACGGCACCTTCCCCGCGCCGACCACGACCAGGATGGGGTCGCCCCCCTCCCGGTGACGCTCGCGTATCCCCGCCTCGACGTCCTGGACCCGCTCGCCGTACATCGTGAGGTGGACGACCGTGCCGGTCCAGTCCCGTATCACGGGTCGCCACTCGTCGGTCAGTTCCACCTCGAAGGGGCCGCCGAAGCGCGCGGTTATGTCCTCGATGGTCTCCCGGGAGTCCGAGGCGTCGCCAGCGATGAGGACCCGGTCGGCGCCGAGCGCCCGCGCGGTCAACCCGACGTGGGTCGTCATCCGGCTGTCCCGGCCGGGGCGGTGGCCGAGCCTGAGGACGCTCACCTCCGGGTATCCCTGCATGGCGGGAACGAGGGGAGGCCCGCGGTAGGCACTTTCGCTTCCCGGCCGGGGCCGGGACGGTCACGGCGGCTCGCGGTGACGACACTGGCTCTACCGGAACGCACTTGTCCGGTCCGTGGGTTGGTCGGGTATGGAACTGACGGACGCGAACCTCCTCGTCACCGGCGGCGCGGGGTTCGTCGGGTCGCACCTCTGCGAACGGCTGGTCGCCGACAACGAGGTTCGTATCGTCGACGACTTCTCGAACGGGGCCCCGTCGTGGCTGCCCGACGGCGTCGAAGTGATCGAGGGCGACCTCCGCGAGGAGGCCGTCGTCGAGCGGGCGGTCACGCCCGACCTCGACGGGGTGTTCCACTTCGCGGCGGACAAGGCCGCCGACCGGGACGACCTCTCGCAGTTCAGACTCAACAACGCGCTCACCGAGTCGCTCGTCGGCCGGATGGACGAGGTCGGCGTGCGGAACGTCGCGTTCACCTCCTCCTCGACGGTGTACGGGGAGGCTCCCCGGCCCACGCCGGAGGACCACGCGCCGCTCGAGCCGATCAGCGTCTACGGCGCCTCCAAGCTCGCCGAGGAGTCGCTGCTCTCGGTGTACGCGCACAGCCACGGGTTCACCGTCTGGAACTTCCGGTTCGCCAACATCGTCGGTCCGCGGCTCCAGCTGGGCGCCGTGATCCCGGACTTCATCGCGAAGCTCCGCGAGGACCCGGCGACCCTGGAGATACTCGGCGACGGCCGCCAGGAGAAGTCCTACCTGCACGTCGAGGACTGCGTCGGCGCGATGTGTCACGTCGTCGAGCACGCCGACGCCCCCGTGAACACGTACAACCTCGGCACCCGGACGACGACGTCGGTGACGGACATCGCCGACATCGTCGCCGAGGAGATGGGGCTCGACCCCGAGTACGAGTTCACCGGGGGCGACCGCGGGTGGACGGGCGACGTCCCGCGGATGCGCCTCGCCGTGGAGACGCTCGCCGACCTCGGGTTCGAGGCCGAACGGGGGAGCGACGAGGCCGTTCGGGCGTGTGTCCGGGAGCTACTGGACGGCGGGGTCCCCGGGCTCGACGAGCAGGGCCCCGGGCGCGAGGACCCGACGGCGACGGGGGCCGGGGGCTAAACCGAGAACGGCGTCTCGGCGCGCACGTCGTGTTCGGTCACCCGGAGCCTCGCCTCGGCGGTGTAGTCGCCCGGTTCCGGGTCGGGCCACTCCTCCTCGAAGACCGCCTCCTCGCCGGGTTCGAGCCGGGCGTGATCGATCGCCTGAACGAACATCCGCCCCTCGGACCACCGCCACACCTCCTCGCCGCCCTTGTCCCGGACCGCGAAGTCCGCCCGGCAGCCGTCGCGGAACGTGAGTTCGACGGGTCCGCCCGTCCCGTTCGAGACGGTAAACCTGACGGTGACACCGTTGCCGACGGTCACCTCCAGCGAACTGTCGAGCATAGGCCCGTTTCGGGCCCCTCGTACAAAGTTCTACGTCGCTCGGGGGTCGTGCCCCCGGTGGCGGCCGGATCGTCGACCGCATAGATACGCGACGCGACCTCCCGCTCTCGGGTCGTCGACCGCACGCGTGACCGGCTCGCTCCCCTCGAACCCCCCTCGGAGCACTCTCGTGCCGGCTCTCCGGCCGTTCCGGGTCCGAATCGCATCGTCTGCCGAGGCCGTCACACTGCGCTCGACCCGACCGCAAAGATCATGAAGGGGTCGCCGATCCGTGGTTTATGGTAACGACCTACCCGCCTCGTATCGAACCGAGCGCGACGGTACGGATGGGGGATACGGTCAGGGAGTTTCGAGCACGGGACGTCGACGCGATCAATCTCGGTAGTGGTTCACCCGACTTCGCAACGCCGGAGCACATCACCGAGGCGGCCATGCGTGCCCTCGGCGAGGGGCACACGCGGATGGGGATGACGGCGGGGCTTCCTGAACTACGCGAGGCGATCGCAGAGAAGTTCGCAGCCGACAACGGGATCGAAACCGACCCCGCGTCTATCGGGGTGACACCCGGTTCGAAGTTCGCCCTCTTCGCCGCGATTACGCAGTTGACCCGCGAGGGGGACGAGGTCGTACTGTTCGATCCGAGTTGGGTATCGTACGAAGCGATGGTCGACCTGGCCGACAGTGACATAGATCGAGTGCCACTGGATCCCGAAGCCGGGTTTTCGCTCGGAAACGTCGAGCTAGCCGAACGGGTGAGCGATGACACGCGGGCACTCGTCCTCAACAACCCGGTCAATCCAACCGGAACCGTTTTCTCCCGGGCGGAGCTCGGGGAGATCCGCGATCTGGCGGTCGACCACGATTTCTGGGTCGTTGCGGACGAGATCTACGAAAAGCTGGTCCACGATGGCGAGCACCGTTCGATCGGTTCGCTGTCCGGCATGGCAGACCGGACAGTGACCGTGAACGGCTTCTCGAAGGCGTATGCGATGTCCGGATGGCGGCTCGGATACTACACGGCCCCGCAACCTGTCGTCGACGCCATGCGGGCGATCCAATCACAGACCGTCTCGAGCGCGACGACCTTCGCCCAACACGGTGCGGTTGCTGCGCTCGAAGGTCCCCAGACACCCGTCGAGGAAATGCGCCGGATATACGATTCGCGGATCCGGACCGCGATCGACATCATCGAGGACGCCGGCGGTACCGTGTCCCGACCGAGCGCGGCGTTCTATCTCTTCGTTCCGGTCAGCACGGACGACGACGTCGAGCTAGCCGAAACGATTCTCGACGAGCAGCAGGTCGCTACTACCCCCGGGAGCGCCTTCGGCGTTTCCGGCTACCTGAGATTGGCCTGTACCATCCCCGAGGAGCGAATAAAAGAAGGAGTGACCCGACTCACGGAGTGTCCTCACGTAGCCGTATGACGATTTACAGCCGATCCGGTTCACCCGTGCAGCAGACCCCGCGGAACTATTTAACAGTAGGAGCAGAAAGCGGCGCTATGACAGATGGTGATCACTTACTGATGGATCCCGGCCCCGTCCAGCTGACGGACGGGATCCGCAACGCGCTGGCCGGCCCGATGGTATCCCACCGGAGCCCCGAGTTCGAGGACGTGCACGCGAAGTGCCAGCGTGGCGTGGCGGCCGCGTTCGGCACCGACACCGCTCCCGTCCTGGTCAACGGGAACGGGTGGATGGGCGTCGAAACCGCGATGGCCGGCGTTCTCGGGCCCGACGACGAGGTCGTCACCATCCAGACGGGGAAGTTCGGAAGGGAGAACGGCGACCTCGCCGAGCGGTACGCTGCCCGGGTTCGCCGGATCCGTCAGGAGTGGGGAACGCCGATCGACCTCGGACGCCTGCGGGACGAGCTCACCGACGATACCGACGTCGTCACGATGGTCCACTGTGAGACCTCGACGGGGCTGGTCAACTCCGTCCCCGAGGTCGCGGCACTGGCGGACGAGCACGACGCGTTACTCCTCGTAGACGGCGTCTCGAGCATCGGTGGCGAGCGGTTCGCGTTCGACGAATGGGGCGTCGACGTCGCCGTTACGGCATCGCAAAAGGCCCTGGGAGGCCCTCCCGGGATCAGCGCCGTCGCGCTGAGCGACCGGGCCCGGGAGCGGGTCTCCGACACCGGTTGCCCGTTCTCGCTGGACCTCGGAGCGTATCTCGACGAGCTCGAGCGCAACCGGACGCCGAGCACCGCGCCCGTTCCGATATACGTCGCGCTGGCGAAGGCGATAGAACCCTACGCCGAATCGGGGGTAGACGCCCGGATCGCGTCTCAGCGGCGCCTCGCATCCGCGCTTCGGGCCGGTATGGGCGTGCTCGGGATCGAGCCCTTCCCCCGATCCGGCGACCACGCGACGCTCTCGAACACCGTACAGGTGTTGGCCCTGCCCGACGGGATCTCGGAAGGGACCCTACTGGACGGACTGGCTGCCCGCGACGTCTCGGTCCGTGGCGGGCTCGGGCGTCTCGAAGGCGCGACCGTCCGGATCGCGACTATGGGTGCGGAGACGGGGATCGACGATACCGTTCGGACGATCGATGCAGTCGGTGACGTACTCGTCGACGAAGGCCTGGTTCCCACGTCCGCTACCGTCGCCGATGCTCGGACGACTGCGCGAGAGGCGTTCTCCGAGGACTGATACGGTCGTGCGTCGTCTTTTCCCGTCGATACCCGACCCTGTCCGGGTTATCGCCGGTACATCGTTACGCACGACCGTATGAACCCGACCGCGTATCGGCACGCTACCGGTCGATCGGCCGGTCGGGGATCGTCGGGGATCGACCCTCCGACCGCGTGGACTCCATCGACGGAGGGGTCTTCGAGGAGGTACGAGGGCCGAGGACGGCGCGGGTCCGCCGCCACGTCGCCCCGACCACGGATACTCGTTCGCGGCCGTTACAGCGCGCCCCGGTTACGGTTCGGTCGAACACACGCGTCGAGAACGATCACGCGGGCTCGGCTCCTGTGGGGCAATGGCACTACGGGAGCGTTCGGACCTCTTTACTCACGAGCGAGCGGGACGAGCCCGTCCGGAGTGTGTCATCGGGTCCGGACGCTACTACGGGATCGTACGCTTCCGCCGGTCATTCGCGGGACGGCGGTCGCTCGACCGTCCGTCCTCCGTCCATGCCGCTCACCGAACGGCACGCATATACCCGACCACCCGGTAGACGCGGGCGTGCAGGTCGTCGGATACGAGCCGGTGCCGGATCCCGCCCTCCTGCTGGCCGGAGACGGCGAGGTGACCCGTCTCGGGCTGGATCCCGGCACCGAACTGGACTACGCGCTCGGGGCGCGACACTGCGCGGGGACGGTCCAGAACGACAGTCACGACGCCTGCCCGAACCCCGGGGCGCCCTACTGCGAGACCCACACCGTCCCGTGGTCGGTGGCGAACAACGCCGACAGCGACGAGGAGCACGTCGTCTACCTCGCGGCGTTCGCCCCGGACACGTTCAAGGTGGGCGTCACCCGGACCTGGCGGCTGGAGACCCGGCTCCGCGAGCAGGGCGCCGACCGGGGCGCCCGGGCGTTCACCGTCGCCGACGGCCGGGTCGCCCGCGAGGTCGAGTCGGATCTCAACGAGGACGACCGGCTCACCGAGTGGGTACGGCTGCCGGCGAAGGTGGCGGGCCTCCACCGCGAGGTCGACGACCGGGCGTGGTCCGCGCTCCTGGAGGAGTTCGACGTCGACCCGGAGGAACGGTTCGCGTTCGACTACGGCCTCGAACTGACCGACCAGCCGGTCCCGGAGACGCTCCTCGCGGGCGGGGTGAGAGGGGTCAAGGGTCGCGTGCTCGTTCTCGAACGGGCGGGGACGACCTACGCGGTGGACGCGCGCGACCTCGTCGGCCACGAACTCGCCGAGGAGCGCGGGGGTCGGGACCTGCAGTCGAGCCTGGGCGCCTTCGACTGATCCCACACAAGACCCTTACCGGCCGAGGGTCAGGCGTCGGGTATGCGCCCCGAACGAACCCTCGCGGCGGGGGCCGCTGTCGTCCTCGCCGTCACCGTCCTCCTCGCGGCGCTGGTGCCCGGCATCGTCGCCACGCCGGAGGAGGACGACGTCAGGCCCTCCAGGTTCGACGTCACGGAGACGACCATCTCCCCCGGAAAGATCGGCGGGAGCACCGCCACGCTGTCGGTGACGACGCGGCTCGAACACTTCGGCGGCGACGCCGAGAACGTCACGGTCCTGTTCCGGGCCACCGACACCGATACCGGGCTCGTCGCCACCACGATCCGCAGGGACCTCGACACCGTCGAGGGGCGGCGGGAGGTCCCCGTCACGGCGAACCTCTCGGTCCCGCGCGAGGGGGGCTACCGAATCGACACCATCGTCTACGAGGACGGCCGCCGGGTCCGCACCGGGCGGACCACCGTCCGCGGCGTCGGGACGCTCGGGCCGGACTACGCCGAGTCGACCACCGACTTCGAACGGTTCGACGGCGCCCCCGCGTCGTTCCCGGCGGTCGAGTACTCGGTCCAGTCCGTCGAGGGCAACCGGACGACGCTGAACGTCTCGGCGTACCTGACGAACGCCGGCGACGGCCCCGCGGGCGACGTGCGGCTGGTCGTGACCGCCCGGCAGGTCGACTCGAGCATCGTCGCCGACCGCGCGAGCACGACCGTCGGGACGGTCCGGGCAGGACGGACCGTCACGCCGAGCGTCGAACTCGGGGTCCCCTCGCAGTACAACTACTACCTCGACGCGGTGCTCTGGCGCGACGGCGTCATCGTCTCGACGGCGCGCGCGCCAGCCAGCCTCGACCCGACGGAGTCGGTTCCGGTGAACACGACGACCCGCGAGGTGGGGCTCAGGGTCGGTGAGTTCGCCGAGGAGGGCGAGGGGCCCGAGCGCACCCCACAGCCGGAGGCCACCGGGACGCCCGTCGGGGCGGAGGGTCCCGGGTTCGGCATCGGCGCGGCCGCCGTCGCGCTCCTCGGCGCGGGCCTGCTGGCCCGGAGGTGGTCGGCGTGAGCGACCGCGGGACGCCCGAGTCGGAGCCCGATCCCCGCTCCGGGATCGAGGGCGGATCCGACGACCGGGCGCGGGAAGGAGCGGCGGACGACGAGGAGTCCGCAGAGACGTTCAGCACGACCGACAGCGCCGCGTCCGGGTCGACCGGGTCCGGGGGTTCGAGCGGGGCCGACGAGTCGGCCGGGAGCACCGGGCGGGGGAGGGGCGGCGAGACGTCGAGCGGGGACGAACCGGGGCGAACGGGCGGCGACGGCGGTCGCCTCGGCGCGGAGGGCCCCGCCGACTACCTGAAGTGGGCCGGGGTGGCCGTCCTCGCGGTGACGGCGCTGGTCGCGCTGTTCGGCTTCTACACCGGGGTCTCGCGGGCCATCTCCGTCTGGGTGACCAGGGAGTTCCGGCCGGTCGTGAACGCCGCGTTCAACCTCGCGCTGCTGCTGGCCGCCCTCGGCGGTATCGGCCTCCTGCTTCGCCGGACCGACTGATACGGTCGTGCGTGGTCCGTCTCGATCGCCGGTCCCGGCCGGGCGCACGATAATCCGGTACGCACGACGGTACGAGCGGCCCCCGTGACCGGAACGGCGACGCCCGGCACCGAAACCGTCGACCCTCGATCCGCTCGTTCCGTATCCGGGGGTTTTTCCCGTCGGTAGCCGAACGCGCTCCCATGGCAGACGACGAACCCGAGGAGAACGCACCGGACGCGGAGGAAGGCGCCGAGGGCGGCGAGAGCGAGGACGCCGGCGAGGGGAAGTCGTTCCGCGAGCGCGTCGAGGAGATCCGACAGCAGCGCGCCGAGGAGCGCGAGGGCGAGGACGGCGAGGGCGAGGGCGAGGACCCCCGCGAGCGCATGGAGGAGATGATGGGCGGTGGCGGCCCGCCCGGCATGGGCGGCGGCCCCGGCGGTGGCGGCCCCGGCGGCATGGGCGGCGGCAACCCGTTCGCGCAGATGATGGGCGGCATGATGGGCGGCGGCGGTCCCGGCGGCGCGATGGGCGGCGAGCCCGGCGGCCGCGGCCGGGGCGAGGAGGGGAGCGACAACGAGGAACTGGTCCGCGAGGTCCGGAAGATCCGGGACGAGGTCCACGACGTCCGGCGCGAGGTCGCACGCATCGCCGACGCGCTCGAGGACTGAGTCCGCGACCCCCCGTCCGGTCTACTGTTTTTACCCCCGCTCGCGCTCCAGCGACGGGGACGGCAGGCGTGCGGCCGGGTCCGTGCCGACCCGGGGCCGCCCGGACGAACGGAGCCCGCGGCCCTCAGACCACGTCGTCGTAGACGGCTTCGAGCCGGTCGACCGCGTGTTCGACGGAGGTCGACTCCCGGCCCTCGAGACAGGACTCGCGAAGGGCCGCCGACTCCCGGATGGTCCGGCGGATGGCCTCCCGGAACCCCTCGACGTCACAGCGGTCGAACCGGTAGCCGGTGACCCCCTCGATCACCGTGTCAGCGAGCGCCCCCGCGTCGACGCCGACGATGGGGGTCCCGCAGGCGTTGGCCTCCAGCGCGACGAGGCCCTGTGTCTCGACCGGACTCGGAAAGAGGAACGCGTCGAGCGCGGAGTAGAACGCCGGGAGCTCCTCGCGGTCGAGGAAGCCGAGGAACCTGACGTCGGCGTCCACCTCCGCGGCGCGGCGCTCCAGGGTCTCCCGCGCCGGGCCGTCCCCGCCGAAGACGACCGTCAGGTCGTCGTCGAACCCGTCGACCGCGTCGAGTATCGCCCCGAGGTCCTTCTCGAAGCCGTGGCGGCCGGTGTAGCCGACGACGGGGCTCTCGAGGTCGTACCGCTCGCGGAACCCCCCGGACCCCCCGTCCCCGACGGGCTCGAAGAACTCCGTGTCCACGCCGTTCGGCACGATCCTGATCGTCGCGCTCACGCCGACCTCGCGGAGGTGCTCGCGGGCGGGGTCGCTCGGCACCACTACGGCGTCGGCCCCGTCGAGGAACCACCGCTCGTAGCGGAGCGCCGCCCGCTCGACGACGTCCGCGAGCCGGCCGTCGGCGAGGTAGTCGGCGTACTCCGCGGTCGGGGTGTGATACGAGGCGACCAGCGACGCGTCGAGGCGTCCGGCGAGTCGCCGGGCCGAGAGGCCCAGCAGGAACGGGGTGTGGGCGTGGACGACATCGGCGTCCCCGGTCGCGTCCGGGATCCCCGGCAGGCCGATCCGGAACCCGTCGTAGAACGGGAACGCGAACCCGCGGGTCGGGTGCTCGCCGGAACCGGGGTCGTAGTCCGGCGAGCCGGGGTAGACGACGTCCATACGGCCGCCGCGGCGCTCCCATCGGTCCCGCCACGTCCGGACCGTGTACGTGACGCCGTTGACCGTCGGGAGGTAGGTGTCCGTGAACGCCGCGACGGTCGGGAGCGCCGGCATCGTCGTCCGGTTTCCCGGCACCGGCCTAATCCGTTGCGACTCGGGTGGCCGCACCGCTCAGCCCGACGCCCCTTCCACGTCCGCGTCCGAAACCGCGCGGTAGGCGTCGAGCAGCCCCTCACGGACCCGATCCAGCGAGTGTTCGGCTGCCGTCTCGCGGGCGTTCTCTCCCAGCCGCCCCCGGAGGTCGGGGTCGGCCGCGAGCCGGTCAAGCGCGTCGCGGTACTCCGCGAACGACGAACAGAGCAGGCAGTCCTCGCCGTCGACGAAGAACTCCCTGAAGACGGGGATGTCGCTCAGCACCACCGCCTTGCCGCAGGCCATCGCCTCCAGGACCGCGATACCCTGGTTCTCGTCCTTCGTCGGGAACAGGTAGACGTCCCCCGCGCCGTACGCCCCCCTGATGTCGTCGACCCAGCCGGTGAACGTCACGTTCTCCGGCGGGTCCTCGACCCACCGCGTCACGGTCGGCGAGGCCTGCGGCCCGGTGTCGTAGTGGCCGAACCACGCGAAGTCGTACTCCGTCGCGAGCGCGAGTTCGCAGAACGTCGACAGCCCCTTGCGCTCGAAGACGTTCCCCACCGCGAACACGACCATCCCCGAGAGGTCGTACCGGTCGCGGTACGCCTCACGGCGGTCCTCGTATCCCTCCAGGCGCTCGGCATCGACGCCGTTGGTGATCGTCCGGATGGGTGCCTCGACGGGGTAGGACTCGAGGTTCGACCGGGCGTACTCGGAGGGACAGAGTACGAGGTCGGCCCGGGAGTAGAACCACCGGAGGTAGCGCCGGAGCAGCGGGGCCACCTCCGAGGAGAACCGGAACGACTCCCGGAAGTCCTCCGCGGTGACGTGACCGTGGAGGACGAGCGGGATCCCGTTCTGTCTCGCGTGTCGCGCCACCGCCACGCTCCCGGGCCCGATGACGTTGCAGTGGGCGACGTCGCAGTCGGCGAAGAAGGGATCCCCGCGGACGCGACGGCCGACCGCACCCGGGAGCGACCCGCCGCGCCACGGCGAAGTCAGGACGGTCACCGGCGCGTCCGCGAGCGCCTTGCGCTGGTGGGCCGCCGAGGTACCGATGCCCGAGCGGTCGAGCCGGTCCTCCAGTTCGAGGTAGTTCAGGACGCGCACTGGCCGAGGGGTGAGCGGCGCGGGGATTAGGTCTGTCGGGTCGCCGGGGACGCACCAAATATAATTTATTTTATATAGTCCCGGGCGGATTCGAACCGCCGTCCTGAGCTTTCCCTCGGGCGCGGGGATCGAACACCACGACCCGTCCAAAGGCTCAGATGATTGGCCACTACACCACGGGACTCCGTTCGGACGTACCGGGAGGGCGCCACTTCAACACTTCGAGAGGGATCAGTCCGCGGCCTCTGAGACGGGATCGACGTCGAGTTCGGAGAGCAGCAGCGAGCAGACGTCGTGGTCGGCGTCGAAGCAGTCCGGGCAGGAGGGCGGTCGGTCGATGATGGTGTCGAGCCGCTCGGCGACCGTCGCGTCGATGACCGTCTCGAGCGAGCGGGCCTCGCCGCGGAACTCCTCGACCTCGAGCACCTCGATGAGGAACCGCTCGATGATGCAGTAGGTCTGCAGGGCGTCGCGGGCCTCGGCGATGCCGTCGTCGGTGAGCGAGACGCCCTCGTACTTCTCGTGATCAGCGAGCCCGCGCTCCTCGAGTTTGCCGATCATCTCGTTGGCGCTGGCGGGCGAGACGTCGAGCAGGTCCGCGACCCGGCCGGTCGAAGCGGAGCCGTCGTCCTGCTCCTGGACCAGGTAGATGGCTTTGAGGTACTGGTTCTGCGTGTTCATCCGCGTGCCTCCATCAGACGGGTGAGTTCCTCGACGCCGGCCTCCTCGTCGGCCCGGATCGCCCGGAGCACGGAGAGGAGCCGGTCGCGGTCGATGCCGAAGCGGACGTCGGAGTTCTCGATGGCGCCGATGAGGTCGTCGTAGAACTTGTACGCGGTCTCCTCGCTGGCGAGCTGGTCGTAGAGCACGCCGTCGGTGTTCGTGTCGGCCTCGTACTGGGCGGCCACGAGCCGCTCGATCTCCTCGTAGTCGACGGTGTCGGCCTCGAGCTCCCCGATCAGGTCCTCCAGCCGGCGGCGGTGCTCGGCGGACTCCTCGGCGGCCTCCTCCAGCAGGTCGACCACGTCCTCGGGGACCTCCTCCAGGGTTTCGTGGTGCTTGTTCGCGCGGGCCTCGACGACCTCCTCCAGCACGATCCCGATCTGGAGCAGCCGGGCGAGCTGGTGGTCCGAACCGACGGGCGTGGAGACGCTCATCGGTACCCTCCACGGTCGGCGGGCGGTGCGTCGGTCATGCCCGGTACTGGGGTTCGCACGGACTTAAGTGGTGCCGTCGCTCCCCGTACTGCCGTTCGGATATGGCGTCTCCGAAGGGGAACATCGGGTGGGACTGGAAGGGGCCGCCGGCTGGACGAAGTCCGGGGGCTTTCGAGCCGTTCTCCGTCCTTGCTATCGCTGGAAACGGGAACAGCTCGAAAGCCCCCGGCTTCTACGCTCCCGGGGCTCGCTGCGGTCCTCGGTCGGCCTTCGACCTCCCTACGGTCCTTGCGTCGCCCGGGTTCGCGTAGAAGCCGGCCCCTTTCAGTCCCACCCGATGTGTTCACCCGGAGCGACGACTCGGAAGCGTAGAAGGCGAAACGGAAACCCGCAGTAAAGGGGTCCCTCTAGGCGGTCCGCTGGGCGAGCCGGTCGCGGACGCGGCCCCGGAAGTCCTCGCGGAGCTCCCCGACCTCGATCTCCTCGAGGACGGGCACGAAGAACCCCTCGACGAGCATGTTCCGGGCGATCCGTTCGTCGACGCCGCGGGAGGTCATGTAGAACAGGTCCTGCCGGTCGACCTGTCCCACCGTCGCGGAGTGGCTCGCCTCGGTGTCGTGGTTGTTGATGATGAGCTTCGGGGAGGCGTCGGCCTCCGACTCGTCGCTCAGCATCAGCGTGTTCTCGCGCTGGTAGCTCGAGGTGTCCCAGGCCTCGCGGCCGACGTTCTGGACCCCCTCGTACACCGACCGGGCGTGGTCGTCGACCACGCCGCGGGTGACGAGGTCGGCGGTGGTGTGCTCGGCGTTGTGCCAGACCCGCGAGTTCAGATCGAAGTGCTGGTCCTCGTGGCCGTAGAACGCCCCGACGATCCTCGTCTCCGAGCTGTCGCCGCCGAGGCTCACCTCGACGCTGGTCTTCGTCAGGCGGGACCCGACGTTCGCGTCGATGAAGTTCGCCGTCGCGTACGTGTCCGCGGTCGCGCGCTTGAGCTGGTAGTTGTACGTCTCCTCCGAGAGGTCCTGGAGGGTACCGTACTGGACGAAGCTGTTCTCGCCGGCGTCGACCTCGACGACGCCCGAGTAGTACCGGTTACCGTCCACGGGCTCGCCCGTCTCCTGGCGCTCGAGGATGGTCGCCGAGGCGGACTGGCCGGTGACGACCAGCGTGTAATTGAACAGCGACCGGGAGTTCATCGTCGTGCGGATCGTCACGTCCTCGGCGTCAACGCCCTCCGGTACGGACACGACGGTTCCCGTCGTGAACAGCGCCGTCGAGAGTGCGGTCAGGTAGTTCCGCTCCGGGTCGACGACGCTGCCGAACGCATCGCGGACGAGCGACTCCTCGCTCGCGACGGCCTCGTGGAACGGGAGGACGTCGATGCCGCCGGGGGCCTCCCACTCCTTGTCCTCGGCCTGGGTGAGCGGGTCGACGAACGACTCGAACTCCAGGTCCGCGAGGTCCGTCCACTTGCGCCCGGGCGTCCGGATGACGTCCGGGAAGTCGAGGTCCTCGAGCGCCGCCAGCGCGTCGAGCCGTCGCTGGAGCAGCCACTCGGGCTCGTCGTGGGCCTCGCTTATCTCGCGTACCGTGCCCTCGCTGATGATGGACTGTAGTCCCGTGCTCATCCGAGGCTCCCTTCCATCTCGAGCTCGATGAGGCGGTTGAGTTCGACCGCGTACTCGATCGGCAGTTCCTCCGTGATGGGCTCGATGAACCCGGCGACGATCATCTGCTTTGCGTCGTCGTCGTCCAGCCCGCGGGACTGGAGGTAGAAGACGTCCTCGTCGCCGATCTTGCCCACCGTCGCCTCGTGGGCGACGTCGACCTTCGACTCCTCGATCTCCATGTACGGCATCGTGTCGCTGGTCGACTCGTTGTCGAACATCAGCGCGTCACACTCCACGCTCGTGCTGGAGTTCTCGGCGCCGTCGGCGATGTGGACCAGGCCGCGGTAGTTGGTGCGGCCGCCGTCCTTGGAGATGGACTTGGACTCGATGGTCGACTTCGTGTTCGGCGCGTTGTGGTAGACCTTCGCGCCGGTGTCGATGTTCTGACCCTCGCCCGCGAACGCGATGGTGATGTGGTTGTCCGTCGCGCCCGGGCCCTTGAGGATGGTCGAGGGGTAGAGCATCGTGGCTTTCGAGCCCATACTACCCGAGATCCACTCCATCGTGGCGTCCTTCTCGGCGATGGCGCGCTTGGTGTTCAGGTTGTAGGTGTTCTTCGACCAGTTCTGCACCGTCGAGTACTGGACGTGGGCACCCTCCTTGACGAACACCTCGACGCCCCCGCTGTGGAGGTTGAAGTGGCTGTACTTCGGGGCCGAGCAGCCCTCGATGTAGTGGACCTCGGAGTTCTCCTCGGCGATGATGAGCGTGTGCTCGAACTGGCCCATCCCCTCGGAGTTCATCCGGAAGTACGCCTGGATGGGCATCTCGACGGTCACGTCCTCGGGGACGTAGACGAACGAGCCGCCCGACCAGATGGCGCCGTGGAGCGCGGCGAACTTGTTGTCGCTGGGCGGGACGCACTTCGTCATGAAGTACTC
>PXRQ01000035.1:6582-20206 GCA_003022005.1 Halobacteriales archaeon QS_5_70_15 | reverse complement strand
CCAACGTTTCGAGGAGGTGATTTCTCGGACACGCTCCTCTCTCAGGAAACTCCAGCATCGTGAGCACGTTCACCGGTGGTGCTCTCACCGGACAGGGATCGAGCTAATCGAGCCTTGGTGGATAGACACCACTCACTACGACCTGCTCGCTTCTCAGACTCACTGAACTAGACAGTGCCGCGGAGAGCGACTGCTGCATAATCTGTGAAATTCGGGACCGGAGTGGCGGTCGCTCCCGAGCGGTTCCGGACACGGACGGACCGTGGGGAGCTGGCGCGACCGAAAGGACCAACAGCGCCGATGCGCGTGCGCCCCGGAATCGGAAAGGGGGAGTGGGTGATCCCGGGGAATTAGGTCCCCCCGACCGAACGGGTGACCCGAAATGTCCGACGAACCCCGACCACGTTTCGAGACGCGGGCGGTTTCCGCCGGGGAGGACCCCCGCCGTCAGCCCGCCGGCGACGTCGTCTCACCGATCCACCTCGCGACCACGTTCATCCAGGACCGGATGGGAGCCGAGTCCGAGTTCACGTACGCCCGGAGCGGGAACCCGACGCGGGCCGCCCTCGAGGAGCGACTCGCCTCGCTGGAGGGCGGGGACCACGCGCTGGCCCTCTCGGCGGGGATGGGCGCCATCGGGACGACCGCCATGTCGGTCCTCGAACCGGGCGACCACGTCGTCGCGTTCAACTACCTCTACGGCGGCACCCGCAAGCTCTTCGACGAGCTCTACGCGCCGGCCTTCGGGGTCGACGTCGAATACGTCGACGCGACCTCGACGGCTGCCGTCGCCAACGCCGTCACCGACGAGACGGCGCTGGTCTGGGTCGAGAGCCCGACCAATCCGCTCATGAAGCTCTGTGACGTCGGTGCCATCGCAGACGTCGCCGATGAGGCCGGCGCCACCTTCTGTGTCGACAACACGTTCGCCAGCCCGTACTTCCAGCGGCCGCTGGAACTGGGGGCCGACGTCGTCGTGCACAGCACCACCAAGTACATCAACGGCCACTCGGACTCGCTCGGCGGCGCCATCGTCACCCGTGACGAGGCGTTCGCCGAGCGGGCCACCCTCGTCCAGAAGTACGGCACCGGGTCGGTCCTCTCGCCGTTCGACGCGTACCTGGTCCTCCGGGGGACGAAGACCCTCCCGATCCGGATGGAGCGCCACGAGCGCAACGCCGTCGCCATCGCGGAGTTCCTGGCCGACCACCCGAAGGTCGAGGCGGTCCACTACCCGGGCCTGGAGTCACACCCCCAGCACGCGCTCGCGGGTGAGCAGATGGACGGGTTCGGGGGCATGCTCTCGTTCGACATCGACGGCGGGGAGCCCGAGGCGGCGGCGTTCCTCGAGGACCTCGATCACGCCCGGCTGGCGGTGAGCCTGGGCGGCGTCGAGTCGCTGATCGCGCACGTCCCGACGATGACCCACTACTACCTCGACGAGGGCACCCGCGAGGAGATGGGCATCTCAGAGTCGCTCGTCCGGATGTCCGTCGGTATCGAGAACACGGAGGACCTGCTCGCGGACCTCGAGCGGGGGCTCAGCCGCATCTGATACGGATCGTGTAGTCTCTAACTGGCGAGCACGGCCCCCATCGGGCTTGTCGGTAAATCGTTAACGACGGTACGTATGAGTCGGGCACGTGCTCGATGGGCCGGCGAGAGCCACGACCGTCGGCTCGCACCTGCTCGGAAAGGGTGGCCGCTCCGCACCCGAGCGTGTATCGCTACCGGCCGGGGTTCCGAGCGGGACCGAAACGGATCTTCGGGCCCGCGCCGCTACACCTCGATGGCAGTCCAAGCGATCACTTCCGGGCGATGACCGTCCCGCCGGCGCCGACGGCGATCGCGGGGTCCCCGTCGACGACGGCCTTCAGGTTCTCGCCGGTCGGGGTGTCCTCCTGGGACCACGTCCCGCCGCTGCGGCGGAACACCTTCCCGCCGCCGCCGACGGTGTACGCCTCGTCGTCGTCGACCTCGACGTCCCGGAGCGAGGCGTCCCCGAGATCGGTCCGGACCCACTCCGAGCCGTCCCACTCGAACACCGTGCCGCCGCCGCCGACGACGGTGACGTCGTCGAAGCCGTCGGAGTCGACGCCGTAGAAGTTGTTGTTCGCGTCGGCGATGCCGAGCTTGTCGTAGGTCGAGCCGTCGTCGGTGACGAACACCGTCTTGTTGCCGTCGACCGCGTGGCCGGACCGGGCGTCGAAGAAGTCCAGCGCGTTGATGTTCGACCCGCTCCCGGGGGTGACGCTGTCCCAGGTGCCGGTCTCGCCGTCCTCGAACGAGTAGTAGATCTTCCCGGAGTCCCCGGCGACGTAGACGTTCGCCGAGCCCTGCTCGCCGCGGACGTTGATGTCGTTGAAGTTGTTGGTGACGTCGTTCGGGGCGGAGTGGTCATCGAGGACCCCCGACTCGACGTCGTACTCGCCGATGGCGCCCGAGGAGCCGGCGAACCAGAGGACGCTCCCGTCGTTGATGACGTCGGAGCCGTAGAGGCTGTTCCCGTTGCCCGTCGGTCCGCCGTCGAGGACCTTCTTCCAGCCCTCGGAGGTCCGCCTGATGACCACCCCTCCGGCGCCGACCGCGTACGCGCCATCGGTCGTGTAGTTCACCCCGTACAGCGTGTTGCCCGTCGGCGTCTCCTCGACCGTCCACTTCTCGTGGTTCCCGGCCGCGGCGGGCGTCGACCCGAGGACCGCGGCACCCAGGACCGCACCGGTCGACTTCAGTACGCGCCGTCGAGTATGGTCGTTCGTCGTCATGGTTGATCCGCTCGACGATAGGCCCGTCCCGGATATATGGGTGCTGGCGAATAATTCGGTGGTTCAAGTGTACGGAAGAAACGTCAACGGAGCACACGGGTGGCCGGTTCAACGGGACTCAGAACAGCTGGTCGAACAGTTCGCGCTGGACCGTCCGGAGGTGTTCCGAGAGCGTGGACTTCGCGATGCCGAACTCCGCCGCGATCGTCTCTGCGGTCGACCCGCCGGGCTCGAAGTAGCCCCGCTCGGCCGCGGCCCGGGCCAGTTCGCGCTGCCGCTCGGTCAGTTCGTCGAGGTTCAGGACGGCCCGACGACCCGACCTCCGGGGCGTGTCACCGGCCGTCGAGAGCCGGACCGGGGTCACGTCGAACTCGTCGCTGATGGCGTCGACGCACCGCCGCACCCCGTCGCCGTCCTCGGCCGCGACGTGGAGCCGGATCTCGCCGTCCTCCCATCGGACGTCGAGCGGGTCGAGGGGGAGCCCGCCCGGATCGCACGCCGGACACCGTTCGTGGTCGCACTCGACATCGCCGGATATCCGGCAGACGACCGACTCGTCCGTCCGCGCGACCGGCTCGAGGCGGTCGTTCCCCTCGGGGATGCCCTCCTCCGGCGGATCGGGGGGACGCTCGATGACGAGCCGGGGGGGGCCGGTCCCGGTCGCGGGGACGAACTCGCGGAGCGGTACCTCGCTCGCGACGCTCGCCACGGGACAGTCCGGTCGGACCGCCAGCTCCGCGTAGACGCCGGAGTCTCCATCGTGAGGGGTTGGCATCGAGCGATGCCAGCGGCGGTCCCGGAAAGGGCCTTGTGGCCGGACCGCCGGCGGGCGGCGACGATGGCGGCGACCGGCCGGTGCCGATCCGCGTCACCGGGTCGTGTTCACGTCCGTCCCGACCACCGCCCCGTCGACGTACCCGTTCCCAGGGCCCAGATACGTACCCTCGCGTCCGCAGTCCGGCGTGAGCCGGCAGATCCGGGTCTCGGGCGGCCAGACCAGTTCTACCCGGTCGCCGTCCGTCCGGACGGTCAGTTCCTGCCGGTAGCTGACGGTCGCTCCGCCCGCCTGGATGAACGTCACCACGAGCGCGAGCCGCGTGGCTCCCTCGAACCGGAGGGTGCCATCGTTCCGGGGACGGAACCCCTCGCCGGTGACCGCCGCCCGGCCGGGGCCGACCCGCCAGCCGACGGTGAGGTTCCCCGTTCGCTCGGCGGTCACGTCGTAGGCCGCCACCGTCGCCCCGTCGGTGTCGGGGGTACCCGTGACCAGCCGGACCGTCGAGGGCGTCCCGACGACGCCGACGGTGGTCCGAACCTCGTGGCCGGACCCCTCGCGCACCCGGAGCCGCTGGACGGTCGAGCGGAAGTCCCCGCTCGGCTCCGGGGTCCACGTCCCGCGGTAGGCGAACCGGTAGTAGTTCCGGTCCGGGTAGGCCCCGAGGACGGCGAACGTCTCCCCGGGCGGGCCGGAGAGCGCGTAGACGGCCTCGCCGTCCAGCCCCGCGTCGTTCCACGTCGACTGGAACGGGTGTCCGAGCCAGTCGCCGTACGGCGTCGGGACGAACACCAGTCCGTTCTCGAAGGCGGGGTCATCACCCAGCGGGCCGCCGCGCCACTCGCCGCCGGCCCGTGCCTCGAAGGGCTCGTAGGCCCGCTCGTACCGGTCGGTGTAGTCGGCGTTGCGTTCGACGGGGTCGTCCAGCGCCCGGTAGGTCGCGGCCCCGGAGACGGCGAGGCCGGCGACGAGGACCACCGCGAGCGCGACCCGGACGCCGGTCGCCGGCAGGTCGGACTCGACGGCGGACCGCCGGAGGAGCCGCCACAGGTAGACCGCGCCGGCGGCCCCGAACGCCGAGAACGGGAGGAGGAGATCGAAGTGGTAGAACGGGCCGAGCACCGCGATCAGGCCGTCCGTCGGGTCCGAGAGGTCGCCCAGCACGTTCAGGTTCCCCCAGAAGAGGAGGTTCCCGGCGACGACGCTCGCGGCGACGCCGGCGAACGCGGCCCGGAGCGCCTCGTCGTAGGCGTTGTAGACGCGGTCGTCCGCCCGGGCGGCCGCCCGCGGACCGAGCACCGACGCGCCCGGGCCGACCGTGAGGAGGATCCCGACCGCCGCGAGGCCGACCCCGAGCGGGGGCGCGAACGACCACCGGAGGACGAACGCCTCAAGCACGAGCCGGTTCGCCCGGAGCGCGAGCGCGGGGGTGTACTCACGGGAGTACTCCAGTATCTCCCGGGTGCCGAACCCCAGCCCGTCCCGGGGCGCGAACGCCTGGTACGGGAACGTCAGCGGGTCGCCCGTCGCGATCGCGTTGTAGGAGAGCGAGAGCCCCACGCCGCCGGCACCGAGGAGGCCGACGAGGCCGTAGCGGAGCAGCCGTCCGCGGAGGACGTCCCGCTCCTCGCGGAGCGCGGGCGCAAGCAGGCCGTAGCTCGCGTGGACGACGAACGGGAGCGCGAAGAGGACGGCCGTGTACGGCCGGGCGAAGAAGGCGAGCCCGACGCCCGTCCCCGACAGCGCGGACCAGCGGGAACGTGGCGGCGTTGACGAGGAAGAGCGGGGTGGCCGCGGCGACCGCGGCGGCGACGACCCCGGTCCGGCGGTCGAACGCCTCGGCGGTCAGCAGGCCGACGAGCGCGACGACGCCGAACCCGACGAGCGCGAGCGCGAGCCGCGGCAGCCCGGCCGCGACCCCGAGCGCGAAGGCCGCCGCGGGGACCGGCGCGTACTTCGGGTAGAGGCGGCTCCCGTCCTCGACGAAGAACCACCAGCGGAACGACCCGGTCAGGTCCGTGACGAACCGGAGCCGGCCGTCGAGCAGGAGGTGGGCCTGCTGGAGGTAGACCCCCTCGTCGTGGTTGGCAGAGCCGTACGGGAACAGTTCGACGGCGACCAGGAGGACGACCGTGCCGGCGACGGCCGCGACGCCGACGGTGGCGAGCGTCTCCCGGCTCGGGCGGTCCGTCATCGTCCCCCCGTCGTCGAGGGGGACCAAACCACCTCGGGACGAATCGACGGCGGAACTGGCCTCACCCCTGCCGGCCGCCGTCGGCCATCCGCCGGCGGCCCTGGGGGAACCACGCGAGGTCGTGGTCGGCGGCGAGTTCGACCTCGACCGGGTCGTCGAGGGGTACCTCCGACGCGTGGTTGTGCATGGCGCCGATGGTGTCCCCGCTGTCGAGTTCGACGCGGTAGAGCACCGTCGGCCCGAGGTAGCGGCGGTTCACGACCCGGCCGTTCCCCTCGCCCCCGGCCGCGGCGCGGGCCGCGATGTCGTCCGGCCGGACGAGCACGTCGATCTCGGAGCCGTCGTACTCGGGGGTGAGCCCGTGGATCCGGTCCATCGAGACCGGTCCGAGCCCCGTCCGGACCACCTCCCCATCGACGGTGCCCGCGAGGAACGAGGCGTGGCCGAGGAAGGAGGCGACGAACCGCGACCGGGGGTGCTGGAACACCCCCTCGGGCGTGCCCACCTGCTCCAGCTGGCCGTCGTACATCACCGCGACGCGGTCGGAGATGCTCATCGCCTCCTCCTGGTCGTGGGTCACGGAGACGGCGGTGACCCCCGCCTCTTCGAGTATGCGCCGGACCTCCTCGCGCATCTCCACCCGGAGGTCGACGTCGAGGTTCGAGAACGGCTCGTCGAGCAGGAGGAGCCGGGGTTCGGGCGCGAGCGACCGCGCGAGCGCGACGCGCTGCTGCTGTCCCCCCGAGAGCTCCTCGGGGTACTTCTCGCCGTGGTCGGTCAGCCCGACCAGTTCGAGCAGGTCGGCGACCCGGCGCTCGCGCTCGGCCTCCGGGCGGTCGGCCAGCCCGAACGCGACGTTCTCGCGGGCGGTGAGGTGCGGGAACAGCGCGAACTCCTGGAAGACGACGCCGACGTCGCGTTCCTCCGGGGGGCAAAAATCCCCGCCGTTCCCGGCGACGGGCTCGCCCTCGATCCGGACGTCCCCCTCGGTGGGACGCTCGAGCCCGGCGATCAGTCGGAGCGTCGTCGTCTTGCCACAGCCCGACGGCCCCAGGAGCGTCAGCAGCTCCCCCTCGTGGACCGACAGCGAGAGGTCCTCGACGACGGGCGTCTCGGCGTAGGCCTTGCTCACCCCATCGAGTTCGAGCACCACCTCGCCCGTCGGCTCGGACCCGGACTCGGGCCCCGATTCCCGTTCCCGCTGTGGCGGCTCCACCTCCTCGTTCCGGTCGGTCCGCAGCAGGTCCTCACGTGACATCGTACCCCTCCACGTGGAGTATCACGAGCATCGAGACCGCCGAGACGGCGAGCAGCATCAGCGCCGGAACGGCCGCGAGGCCGTAGTGGCCCGACTGCTGGGCGGTCCAGATGTACGTCACCAGCGTCTTGAACCCCGGCGGCCGGAGCAGCAGCGTCGCCGGCAGCTCCTTCATCGTCGTCAGGAAGACGAGCGCGGCCCCGCCGAGCACGCCGGGGGCCACGAGGGGGAGGACGACGTCCCGGAACGCCCGCGTCGGCGTCCGGCCGAGGGTGCGGGCCGCCTCGGGGAGCGTCCTCGAGACCGAGAGGAACGACGCGCGCGTCGACCCGACGGCCTGGGGCAGGAACCGTACGACGTACGCGAAGATCAGCAGCGGCAGGAGGATCAACCCCTGCTTGTAGAAGGTCCCCCCGTACCGGGCGCCGAAGAACACCAGCGCCAGCCCCATCACGACCCCGGGGACCGCGTAGCCGACGTAGGTGGCCCGCTCGATCAGCCACGCCAGCGGCGCGTCCGACCGCGTCGAGAGGTAGGCGACCGGGAGCGCACACAGCGCGGCGACGACGGCGGCCACCGCGGCGACGCCCACGGAGTTGAGCGCGTAGCTCGGACGGAAGGCGAGGGATTCGGCGCCGACCCCGCCCCCGCCGCGGACGAGCCACAGGCCCAGTATCGCGAGGGGCACGAGGAGCGCGAGCGCCGCGACGAGCCCGCAGAACAGCGTCGCCGGCCACCGCCACCGGCCGAGCCGGACGGTCGAGCCCCCGTCGGTCCGGTCGCTCCGGACGCCGGAGCCCCGCACCCGGGACTCGACCGCCAGGATGACGAACGTGACCGCGACGAGCTGGAGCGACAGCAGCGCGGCGAGGTCCCGGCCCCCACCGAGCACGTCGTTGTACTCGACGAAGATCACTCGAGTAAAGGCGTCGAACCGCACGATGGCCGGCGTCCCGAAGTCAGAGAGGGTGTACAGCGCGGTCAACAGCGCCCCCGCGGCGACCGCGGGTTTGATCTGCGGGACCGTCACCCGCTTGAAGGCCCCCCACCGCGTGTGCTGGAGGGTTCGCGCCGCGTCGACCAGCCGCCCGTCCATCGACTTCAGCGAGGCGCGGGTCGTGATGTAGACGTAGGGGTAGGTGTAGAGGGTGAGCACGAGCGTCGCGCCGAACAGCCCGTAGATGGAGGGGAGCCGGTCGACGCCCAGCGGGACGAGCAGGTCCCGCAGTTCCCCCCGCGGGCCGAACGCCGAGACGAACGCGAACGCGCCGATGTAGGAGGGGATGACCAGCGGCATCGCCAGCAGGACGGTGAACGCCCGCCGCCCGGGGAGGTCCGTCCGGACCGTGAGGTACGCCGTCGGCACCCCGAGCAGGATCGAGGCGCCGGTGACGACCCCGACGAGCAGCGCCGAGTTCACGAACACCCGGATCGTGTTGGGACGGGCGATCAGGTCGAGCCAGTCCGAGGCCTGGAGCGCGCTCGCGACGACCCAGACCAGCGGCGAGAGAACGACCGCGGCGACCGCCCCGGCCAGCAGCGTCAGCCCGAGGGGGAGTTCCCGCTCCTCGCCCCCCGTCAGCGCCGCCGGCACGGAGCGGGTCGCCATACTATACGGAGAGCCCCACGTCCCGCATGAGCTCGATGGTCGGCCCGATGTCCGCGAGCTCGGAGAGGTCGAGCCCCTGCGGGGGGTTCAGTTCGTCGATCGTCGGCAGCGCACCGACGGGCTCTACCTCCGGTATCAGCGGGTACTCGAACGTCGTGGTCGCGAAGTACTCCTGGGCCTCCGCCGACAGCAGGTGGCGGACGAAGTTCGCGGCGGTCTCCGGGTCGTCGGTGGTGTCCACTACCGCGGCCCCGGCGACGTTGAACACCGAACCGGCGTCCCCCTCGGTGAACGCCGTCGCCAGCGGCGCGTCCGGGCGGCCGTCCAGCACGCGCTGGATGTAGTAGTGGTTCGCGAACCCGGCCGAGATCTCCCCGTCCGCGATGGCCTGCGAGATGGCGAACTCGTCGGAGTAGGACTGGATCCCGAGATCGAGCATCCCCTCGAGCCACTCGCGGGTCGTCTCCCGGTCGTTCAGGATCCGCATCGCGGTGACGAACGCCTGGAACGAGCCGTAGGATGGGGCCCACCCCATCTCGTCCTCGAACCGGTCCTGTTCGGGGAACGCGAAGACGTCCTCCGGGATCTCCGACTCGGAGAACGCGTCGGTGTTGTACGGGACCGTCCGTGCGCGCCCGGAGGTGCCGACCCATCCGCCGTCGGGGTCGCGGAACTCCTCGCGGACGAGTCCGAGCACGTCGTCGGGGAGTTCGGCCGCGCGGTCCCGCCCGGCGAGCGCCCCAAGCGAACCCGCGTTCACCGAGTAGAAGACGTCGGCCGGGGAGTTGTTCCCCTCCGTCAGGATCGTGTTGACGAGGTCGGTCGAGCCGCCGTAGCTGACCCGCAGGGTCAGGTCGGGGTAGAGGTCCTCGATGTACTCGACGAGCGCGCCGACCAGCGCCTCCCCGCGCCCGGAGTAGACGTCGACGGTCCCGGAGAGGTCGGGCATCTCGGACATCGGCGTCCCGCCCGGGGCCGGTCGGCCCGTACCGTCACCGCTGTCCCCCTCCGCGTCGGTCCCCGTGGGTGACTCGGACGGCGTCGAGGGTGACTGACTGCCGCTACAGCCGGCGAGCGCCGCCGCGCCCGCGGAGCCGGCCAGCGCGAGCAGCCGCCGCCGCGTCGGTTCGGGGGACCCGTCGCGTTGCATGTTCGATTTAGGGCTGCCTAAACGACTTGAGGGTTGCGGTTCCCCCTCGTCGCGTGTTTCCCGGGACATGGTCAGTCGTCCGCCGCCGGGGCTACCCGCGCGGGTTCGAGCGACTCGAGGGCGCCGAGCCAGTCGCGCATGTGCTCGCCGACGTGGTTGAGGAACCCGCCGTTGCGCCAGTCGGAGAAGTCGCCGGTCGCGAGCGCGTCGGCCATCGCGGCGTAGGCCTCGCGGTACGATCCCGCGCCCTCGCCGACGTCGTCGACGACCCGCCAGACGTGCTCGTTGAGTTCGAGCGCGGGCGCCTCGTTCGCCAGGTCGTCGAAGGTGGGTCGGGGGGCCTTGTCGTGCCGGCAGAGGGGGGTCCCCGTCAGCACCCGATCCCCGAGGAGGTCCGCCGCGCGCTTGAGAAACACGCCGGACCAGATGTCGTCGAACCGCCCGACCTCCCAGTCGTTGTCGTCCATGGGCAGCTGGTAGAACGCGGGGATCACCTCGCGCCGGAAGGCGAGGTTCATCGAGCAGACGGTGAGGTAGTTCCCGGGCGCGGCGAGGAAGTCCCCGCCGAAGTCCTCGCGGGTCGTTCGAGTACGGGCCTGGCCCCGGAGGTCGCCGTCGCCGAGGATGCGGACGGCGTCGAGGTCGGGGACGTTCGTCCAGAGCCCCTGGGACGCGACGACCTCCCCGCCGTCGAGGGTCGCCGTCCGGGTCTCGACTGTCTCGTCCATCGCGCCGTAGGGGTAGCCGCGGGGATAGAGCCCGTGCTCCTCGGCGTTCTGGTAGAGGACGTTCACCCACCGCTCGTCGGAGCTCACCTCCGTGACGGGTCCCTCGCGGGCGAGGTTCCCGTAGTGCCCGCCGAAGAAGTCCGTGTCGTGGGGCCGGGTGTCGTCGTCGATGAACA
Source organism: Halobacteriales archaeon QS_5_70_15 (assembly GCA_003022005.1). The sequence goes on along the minus strand of PXRQ01000035.1, from coordinate 9,551 downwards.
AGCCGTACTCGAACTCGTTCGCCCAGAGGTACAGCAGCCCGAAGGACGTCTCGGCGTGGCTCGCCTCGGGAACGAGGTGGCCGTACGCCCCGACGCCGTGCTCCGCGTACCACGCGTCGCGGTCCGCGCCGTCGAACACCGCGCCCGCGACGCCGAGGTCGTCGAGCATCGCCCGCATCCCCTCGACGTCGCAGAACTCCTCGGTCACCAGGCAGAAGAACAGCCGGCCCTCGTGGCCGTACCGTCTCGCGTTGGCGACGTACTCGCGGACGCACTCGGGCTCCCGGACCGTCGGAACGATCACACAGGTGTCGCGCTGCATTCGTCACCTCCCACTGTTTAGGCCAACCTAAAAGACCTGTCGTTCCCCGCACCGGGATGCCCGCGCTCCATATATTAGGTCATATTACCTCATCAAGAGGATTCTCCTGGGCTATAGAGACCCTTTTGGAGGATCCAGTCATATATTGCCACGGCATAGGTAGACCGGGGCGAATATTATAGGCCGTATAAGGACAACGACTATGCCGGTGAAAACACGCCCTCCGAACATGAACGCCCAACCCGCAGGGCAGTCCCAGCAGGCCCGCGAACGCCCCCCGATGCTCGCGAACCAGACGTGTGTCGTGACGGGCGCCTCCCGCGGCATCGGCCGCGCCATCGCGGAGGAGCTCGGTGCACACGGCGCCGAGGTCGTCGTCAACTACCGCTCCTCCGAGGCGGAGGCCTACGAGGTCGCCGATGCCGTCGAGGACGCCGGGGGCGAGGCCGTTCCGGTGCAGGCGGACGTCTCGGAGCTCGACGCGGTCAGGGAGATGGCCGAGCGGACTCACGAGGAGTTCGGCCCAGCGTCCGTGCTCGTGAACAACGCGGGGCTCACCGTCGACAAGAAGTTCGAGAACATGACCCGCGACGACTGGGACAGGGTGATGGGGGTGAACCTGGGCGGGGTGTTCAACTGCACGAAGACGTACTTCGAGGACGTCCGCGAGTCCGAGCAGGGGCGGCTGATCAACATCTCGAGCGTCGTCGGCCAGCAGGGCAACTACGGCCAGGCCAACTACGCGACGACCAAGGCCGGCCTGTTCGGGTTCACCCGGACCATCGCGCTCGAGCTCGCCCACGAGGGCTCGACGGCGAACTGCGTCGCCCCGGGGTTCGTCATGACGGACATGCTGGAGACCGTCCCCGAGCGGGTCAAGGAGAAGATCCTCGACCGGATCCCGCTCGACCGGTTCGCGACGACGGACGACGTCGCGGGCATCGTCCGGTTTCTCGCCAGCGAGGACTCCTCCTACATGACCGGTCAGATCCTCGCGGTCAACGGCGGCATGGAGTGGTGAGATGAGCCAGGAGTCGGAGCCGGCCGCCGACCCGACGGCGGACGTCGGGGCCGACCTCGACCCCCTTGAGGAGCTGCGGCGACGCCGACGGCAGGCCCAGGCCGGCGGCGGCCCCGACCGGGTCGGGAAGCAGCACGGGAAGGGCAAGCTCACCGCCCGCGAGCGCATCGATTACTTCCTCGACGAGGGGACGTTCCGCGAGCTCGACCCGTTCGTCGAGCACCGGTCGACGAACTTCGGGATGGAGGAGAAGCGCTACCCCGGGGACGCCGTCGTCACGGGCTACGGCGAGGTCGAGGGGCGGAAGGTGTTCGTCTTCGCCCACGACTTCACCGTCCTCGGGGGAAGCGTGGGCGAGGCCGTCGCCGACAAGATCTGCAAGGCGATGGACCGCGCGGTCGACGCCGGCGTCCCCGTGATCGGTCTGAACGACTCCGCCGGCGCCCGCATCCAGGAGGGGGTGGACTCGCTGGTCGGGTTCGCCCGCATCTTCGAGCGCAACACCGACGCCTCCGGGCTGATCCCGCAGATCTCCTGCATCATGGGTCCGTGTGCCGGCGGGGCGACCTACTCGCCCGCGCTCACCGACTTCACGTTCATGGTGACGGGCACCTCCCACGCGTTCATCACCGGGCCCGACGTCATCGAGACGGTCACCGGCGAGCGGGCGTCGATGGGGGAGCTCGGGGGCGCCCGGACCCACGCGGGCACGTCGGGCGTCGCACACGTCGCCTGCGACACCGAGGAGGAGGCGCTCGACCGGATCCGGCGGCTGCTGTCGTACCTCCCGGCGAACAACGTGGAGGACCCGCCGCGGGTCGACCCGTGGGACGACCCGGACCGCGACGCCGATGTCGGGGACGTCGTCCCCGACGCGCCGAAGAAGCCCTACGACGTCGCCGAGGTCATCGACACGGTCTGTGACGGCGGCTCCTTCCTCGAGGTCCACGGGTCGTTCGCCCGGAACGTGGTCGTCGGGTTCGCGCGGTTCGACGGCCGGCCGGTCGGTCTCGTCGCCAACCAGCCCCGGGCGGCCGCGGGCACGCTCGACATCGAGGCCTCCCAGAAGGCCGCCCGGTTCGTCCGCTTCTGCGACGGGTTCAACCTCCCGGTCCTCACCCTGGTGGACGTTCCCGGGTTCATGCCCGGCACGGATCAGGAGCACAACGGGATCATCCGCCACGGCGCGAAGCTCGTCTACGCCTACGCCGAGGCCACGGTCCCCCTCCTGACGGTCATCACTCGGAAGGCCTACGGCGGGGCGTACATCGTGATGGGCTCGAAGGAGCTCGGTGCGGACGTCAACTACGCCTGGCCGGGGGCGGAGATGGCCGTCCTCGGGCCCCGGGGCGCGGTGAACATCCTCTACCGCGAGGAGCTCACCGAGGCCGAGAACACGGAGGTCCGGCGCCAGCAGCTGATGGACGAGTACCGCGAGGAGTTCGCGAACCCGTACAAGCCCGCCGGGCGGGGCTACGTCGACGACGTCATCGAACCGGAGTCCACGCGGCGGAGACTGATCGACGACCTCGACCTGCTCGACCGCAAGCGCGAGGATACGCCCCCGAAGGACCACGGCAACATCCCCCTCTGACCATGCCCGAGCCACGGCAGTTCGCGCGGGAG
>PXRQ01000035.1:0-6524 GCA_003022005.1 Halobacteriales archaeon QS_5_70_15 | reverse complement strand
CGCGCGGAGGCGGCGGCCGACGCCGAGGAGTCGGAGCCGCGCTACGCGGTCGATCCCTGGCGACTCGCCGGCCGGCTCGGCCTCCGGTCCCCCGCCCGGGTCCCGAACGCGCGTCCCTCCGGCCGGGAGTGGAAGCTGGCCGGTCGGGCCACCACCCGGTAGCCCCGGCCCCACGACCGCATCCGAGCGCGCGTTCTCCCCGTTCGTCGCCCGGTGGTCGCGGTCCCGCGACACTCGTCGGTCCGTGGCGGTGCTCCCAAACAGTTAGGGCGGACAGGGCAGATGTGTTCTACGAATCATGAGCGACGTGGCCGTCATCGGCGCCTCGATGACACAGTTCGGCAGCCGCGAGGGCGAGTGGGTACTCGACCTGCTCGCGGAGGCGGGCGAGGCCTGCCTCGAGGACGCCGGCGTCGGGCCGAACGAGATCGAGCACCTCTACGTCTCCAACATGGCGAGCGGCGAGTTCGAGGGGATGACCGGCGTGATGAACGCGCTCGCACACGACCTGAGCGTCCTTCCCGCGTACACACAGCGGGTCGACCAGACCTCCTCGTCGGGCGGCGCGGGCATCTACGCCGCCTGGCAGTCGGTCACGAGCGGGGCGAGCGACATGACCCTGCTCGTCGGCGGGGAGAAGATGACCCACCGGAGCACGCCGGAGGCGACGGACGTCATCGCCTCGATCACCCACCCGGTCGAGTACAAACACGGGCTCACGCTCCCCTCGTTCGCGGGGCTCACCGCCCGCCACTACCTTGAGCGGTTCGACGCCCCCCGCGAGTCGCTCGCGCGCGTCGCGGTGAAGAACCACGAGAACGGCACCCGGAACCCGCACGCCCAGTTCCGGAAGGAGATCACCCTCGAGACCGCGCTCGAGTCGCCGATGGTCGCCGACCCCCTGCGGCTGTACGACTTCTGTCCGATAACCGATGGGTCGGCGGCGCTGCTGTTCTGCCCGGAGGAGGTCGCCCGCGAGTACACCGACGAGTACGCCACGGTCGCGGGCGTCGCCGGCGCCACCGACACCTGGGCCGTCCACGAGCGGGCCGACCCGACGACGATGGGCGGCGTGGTCGAATCGGGCAGGGAGGCCTACGAGATGTCCGGTTACGGCCCCGAGGACGTCGACGTGGCCGAACTCCACGACATGTTCACCATCCTCGAGTTCCTCCAGATGGAGGGCCTCGAGTTCGCCGAGAAGGGCGAGGCGTGGGAGATGGCGATGGAGGGCGAGACGGCGATGGACGGCTCGCTGCCGGTCAACACTTCCGGCGGGCTCAAGTCGAAGGGTCACCCGCTCGGCGCGTCGGGGGTCGCACAGGGCTACGAGATATATCAGCAGCTTGTCGGCGGCGCGGGCGAGCGCCAGGTCGACGCGGAGGTGGGCCTCGCCTGCAACGTCGGCGGGTTCGGCAACTGCGTGATCACGACCATCATGGAGGGAGCATGACGATGGAAGCGTACCGCTACGCGGACGGGAGCATCACCTACCCGGGTCATCCGGTGGGCCCGGACGGCAGCGAACCGGTCGGGACGGTCGACCTGAGCGAACACACCGCCGAGGTCGTCACCTGGACCACGTCCCACTCGACACCGCCGGGCGTCCGGTCGCCGAACACCGTCGCCGTCGTCGAGTTCGACGTCGACGGGACGCCCGTTCGAGCGATCGGGCAGGCGACGACTGACGAGATCGAGACCGGCGACACCGTCCGACCCGTGTACGTCGAGGAGCTCCGCGAACCCGGCGCCGGCATCCGCGAACCCGACAGCCAGGAGTGGGGCGGGTACCGGTTCGAGCCGGTGGAGTGACGGCGACCCGTAGCGAGCACCGTCACTGACCGGGGGGTCCGATCCACCACCGGACGCCCGGTCGCGTGGGTCCTGGCGAGGGTGCCGGAACGGCCTCGACGGGCGCCGTCAGTCGGCGGTTACCCGGGGATCGGTCCGGCTCCCGGTTCCGGTTTCGACCCCGGCACTCGGGCCGCTGGCGGACTCCGGGGTCGCGAGCGCGTCGTCGATTTCCCGACGGTCGCCGTCGGCCGTGTGTGGGTGTGCCGCGACCACCTCCTCGCCATCGTGGAGGTCAGCGCCACCACGGGGAGGAGATACTCCCGGGTCGCCGCGGAGGGGTCCTCCAGGGTGTAGCGCTCCCGGCGGTCGAAGAACGACGAGAGCGAAACCCGGCCCGCTCGGCCCACGATTCGAACGTCGCGTACGCCTCGCGGGCGCGGGCGTGCGGATCGAGCGGGTCCGCGAGCGGGACGGCCCTCGGCCACGTCTCCGCCTCGACGTCGGCGACGTCCCCCCGGTCGAGGAGGTTCGTCAGCCGGTCGCGGACGGTTCGCTGGCGCCGCCGGGCCGGCGTCGCGTCGGTCCGACAGTACAACGTCACCCGTGGCTGGGGGGGAATCTGCTCCGTCATCACGGGTGAGCACGGAGGCTGCCGTGCTGATGCGAACTCGGGAGGCAAATATTGTCGATATCCGCCGCCGTCGGACGATCGCCTCAGGGGCCGCGGCCGGACGGGACCGCCCTCACTCGCGGTCGGGTGGGTCCGTCGCTCCGTCCTCCCCGTTCCGCCCGTCCTCCCCGTCCGAACTCGCGGAACCGTCGTCCTCGCCCGGACCGGAGGACGCGTCGTCGCCGGAGGCGTCCCCCCGCTCCCGCGCGAGGTCCCGTCGTATCGACTCCAGCTCCGCGTCGACGTCGACGCCCACCTCGGTCTCGTCTACGTCCCCGCCGTCGACACCCCCTCCGTTCCCGTCGCCGCCGGCCCGGTCGGCCGGCCGGACCGGGATGTCCCGTCCCCCGGAGGTCGGGTCGCCGGACCGGCGGGCGGTCACGTCCCGGCCGGTCCCGTCCCCGGTCTCCATCGCTCGCAGCCGGTCGTCTATCTCCTCGCGGAGCGCCCGGGCGTCGGCGAGCAGGTCCCGCGCGTCGGGGTCGCCGGGCTCGCCGCCCTCGACGGCCGAGGAGAGGTCCGAGAGGACGGCGTCGACCCGGTCGAAGGTGGTCCGGCCCACCGACTCCACCCGCTCGCGCGCCGCCGGCGAGGCCTCCTCGATCCCGCGGCCGTCGAGGAGTCCGAGCGTCGCGCGCAGGAGTTCGAGCGAGCGGATCCCCGACTCGAGGAGGGCGATGAGCGTCGGGATCGTGTACTGCTCGGAGAACCGGAGGAGCTCCCGGGGGGTGGGCGGCGCGGGCCCGGGCGCGACACCCCTGTCACGTCCAGCGATCCGTCTTCCCTCCGGGGAGTCGGGTTCCCCGACGGCGTCGCGCAGGGCGTCGAGCGTCGCCGATAGCTCCTCGACGAGCGCCGTCAGGTCGCGCTCGTCGCGGGCGACTCGCCGGTCCCCGGCGTCCGAACTGCGGTCGGTCATACCGCCCGTTCGGGACCCACGGCCAAAACCGTGTGCCCCGACCGCGCCCAGGGCCCAAATACTTATTATCTGACCGACGAATCGTGTAATATCATGGCAATGGAGCCGAGTGCCGGTGGGGCGGCCTCCTTCGCCAAAGCCCTAGCCTCGCTGAAACGGCACGGGAGCAACCTCCTCCTCGTCGGCCCGGCGTACGAGTCGGCCCACCTGCCGGCTTCCCGGCGGCTCATGGGCGACGCCGACTCGCCCCGCGAGCGTCTCCTCGTGCTGACCGACCGCGAGGCCGGACGCGACACCCGTCTGCCGGACGGTGCGGAACCGGTACGGACCGTCGAACACCCGTCGCTCACCCGGAGCGCGGCGGCGAGCCGACCCGGGCCCTCACCCTCCCCGCTCTCCCCGGCCGGTCCCGACGGCGACGCACGCGACCACCTCGTCGCGCTCGGCAACGAGATCACCGACGAGATAGACGCGGCCGAGGAGCGGGCGGACGGGCTCGCGTCCAGCCAGCTCCGCGTCTGTTTCGACTCGCTCGCGCCCGTCGTCGACCAGCACGACCGCCAGCGGGTCGTCGCGTTCCTCTACGCGGTGACCAGCGACGTCGACCGCGTGAACGGGATGGGCCACTACCACCTCCCCGTGCCGGCCGACGCGGAGGTGGTCGAGCTCCTCGAGCCGCTGTTCGACGCCGTGATCGAACTCCGGGTCGCGGAGGACGGTCCACAGCAGCGGTGGCGGCTCACCGACGGCCGGGGCAGCACCGACTGGCTCCCGCTGGACTGAGGGTTCTAGGCCGACCAAAACCCTTTTGCCTTTAGGGTCGCCTAATCCGACTCGATGAGCCAGACGGCACCGCCCGAGGACGAGGGCAACGAGGAGTCCGCCCGGGTCTCCGCCTACTCCTGCTGTCCGGAGAAGACTGTGTTCACCGAGCGAGCCAACCCCGACGGCTGGATCGCGACCGACCTGACCGTCGAACTACAGCGGTAGCCCGACCCTCGAACCGGATCCGGGGGGAGAGGACCGCCGACGGGAGGAACTGCCGACGGTCACGCCGCTGAGCGGCCGGACCTGAAAGAAACGCGGGCGGATGCCGCCGCTTAGTGCGTCGCCGTGTCGAGGACCAGCGTGTCGTCCTCGAGGTAGTGCTCGAAGTGGTGGGCGTGCTCCTCGACGACCTCGAGGTTGTCGCGGAGGATCTCGCCGGTCGTGTAGTCGCCCATGTCCTCGACCATCGCGACGTGCTCGCGGAGCGACTCGATGATGTCCCCGAACAGCTCCATGTCGTTCCGGACGGACGCCCGGACGTCGTAGACGTCGTCACCCTCGGGTTCGACCGTCGCGTGCTCCTCGAACGTCGCCCCGCCCGACAGGGGGACGCCGCCGAGGGCCTGGGCCCGCTCGGCGATCACGTCGGCGCCCGCCTCGAGGTCGGCCGCGACCTCGCCGAGGTACTCGTGGAGCTCGCGGAACTCCGCGCCCTCGACGTTCCAGTGGTGCTTCTTGATCTGGTGGTAGGCGACGTACGTGTCCGCGAGGTCGGTGTTCAGCGCGTCGATGACCTGCTCGGCCTTCTCCCGATCGATGCGGAGCGCCTCGCTCTCCTCGACGGTGCCGGACTGCTGGCGGACGGTCTCTTGCCTGCTCATCTCGTCCTCGCTTACGCACGCACGGCTCTTAAATCTTGGGAAGCGGAAAACGAGTTTAGTAAATAGAAAAAATATTTTCGCAATCGGGCGTCCTCCGCGCGGGCGGTCCGGCGTGCCTGCCGGTCGTGGACGGCCGCGAGCCGCTCGCGGTCGGCATCATCGATCCCGAGGGCGTCGGCGAACTCCGACCGGACCACGGGGCGGACCGCACAGCAGAACGCTGTCCCCGTCCGGACGACGACCCCGTCGTCGAAGCGCCGGCGCCACTCGTAGACGAGGTCGGCCACGCCGGGGAGCTCCCGCACCGACTCCTGGTGCCCGCGGAGGAGCGACCGCAGCGCGTCGGCGTCGCCGCCGGTCTCCCGGGCGACGACGGAGACGAGGTCGGGATCGAACGCGGCCAGCGGGTCGCGGGCGTCGGGAGCGGTCACGGTGGGGGCCGTACGCGACGACGGTACAAAACGGGCGCGGCGCCGGCCCCGTACGGACGGTCGTGGTGCCCGTGCCCGGCATTGCGACGGGGCGGTCACGACGACGCCGGCAGACCTGCGCGGGACTCGGCGGTGTCGGTGTCGGTGTCGAAACCGGGGCCACTCGGGACGGCGCCGAAGGCGACGCGGTCGGCCGCCCTCCTCGCCCCTCGGGCTACCCGACTTCGGTTTCGGCCACGACCTCCGACCCGTGGACGACCCTGACGCTCCCGGGCGTACCGCCCTCGAACCGGACGGTCAGCCGGTAGTCGATGTCCGTGAGACACTGCGTGCAGGCGTCCGCGTCGTCGGGCTCGTACACCTCGACGACGACGGTCAGGGTGGAGGGTCGGGGTCGCGCCCGCCTCGCCGGCGCCGCACTCGCGGCCCGTCACCTCGAACGACCGGTGGACGATGGCCGGCGTCGAAGGGGTCGGCGTGGCCGTCGGTGTGGGGCTTCCCGTCGGCGTGGGGCTCCCCGTCGACGTTGGCGTCGGTGACTCCGTCGCCGCGTCCGTGCCACCGGGTGCCGAGCCGTCGCCGTCGGAGACGCACCCGGCGAGGCCGGCGAGGCCGGCCGCGGCGAGTCGGAGTGCGGTCCGCCGCTTCACACCCCCGGGGAGTGGCTCGAGGGTGACGTACCTTGTGGCTCCACGTGCCGGGCCGGCGCGGGCCGCGACCGGGTGAACTTTGTCGGAGAACTCCGACCCGTCGACCATGCATCCACGCGCCGAGGCGTTCGCCGAGGCCGCCCGCGAGCGGTACGGGTTCGACCCCGACGTCCACCAGTTCGAGGCCGGGACCCGGACGGCGGAGGCGGCCGCCCGGGCGGTCGGCTGCGAGGTCGCACAGATCGCCAGTAGCCTCGCCTTCGAGGCCGGGGAGGAGCTCGTCGTGGTCGTGACCTCCGGCGCCAACCGGGTGAGCGAGTCGAAGCTCGCGGCCATCCTCGGCGTCCCGGAGGACGCGGTCGGGATGGCCGACGCCGACCGGATAAAGGCCGAACTGGGGTGGTCGATCGG
>PXRQ01000034.1:43067-73321 GCA_003022005.1 Halobacteriales archaeon QS_5_70_15 | reverse complement strand
GGACCGACTGGGCGTCCTCGAGCGTGACGAGGCCGACGACCCGGCCGTTCTCGAGCACCGGGTAGCCGGTGTGCCGCTCGGTGAACATCCGGCGGACGAGGTCGGCCACGCTCGTCTCCCGCGCCACCGTGTTGACCTGCTCAGCGGGGGTCATCACGTCGCGAACGACGACCCCCTCGAACGCCGCGCGCATCATCGTCTGCTGGGCCTCCGAGGAGGCCCCGATGTAGATGAAGAAGGCGATGGCGACGAGGAACAGCCCGCCGCCACCGAACAGCCCGAACAGGCCGAGCAGGAGCGCGAACCCCTGGCCGACGCGGGCGGCGATCTGCGTCGCCCTCGCGTACGGGCGGTCCCGGGCGAGCAGCGCCCGGAGCACCCGTCCGCCGTCCATCGGGAACCCCGGGAGGAGGTTGAACCCCGCGAGCGCGAGGTTCATGAGCGCGAGGTAGCCGAGGAGGAACGACAGCGCGACGCCGACGGTCCCGCCCAGACCGCCGAGCGCGACGAAGGCGGCGTAGGAGACCCCCCCGAGGGCGATGGAGACGGCTGGGCCGGCGAGCGCGATGTAGAGCTCCTTCTTCCAGTCCTCGGGCATCTCCGCGAGCTGGGCGATGCCGCCGAAGATCCAGAGCCGGATGCTCGATATCTCGACGCCGTAGCGCCGGGCCACCAGCGAGTGACCGAGTTCGTGGAGGACCACCCCGAGGAAGAGGCCGAGCGCACCGACCGTGCCGAGGCCGAACGAGACGGCCGGGGTCGCCGTCAGGACGCCCGCGTCGAGGCCGGCCCCGAGGACGTCGTTGAGGATGCCGACCCATCGGCCGACCTGCGCCCCGATGACGTAGGCGAACAGGGGGAGCACCAGCAGGAACGTCAGGTCCAACTCGATGGGAATGCCGAACAGGCGACCCACCCTGAAGCTCTTCATGAAAGTAGATAGTGGGTGTGGGATCTTAACGCCGTGGGCTGCGTGTGCCGACGGTGGTTCGACACACGTGTACGGGAGCGTCGGGTGGGACTTCCGGGACGTTCCGCTCGCTGTCGGCAAAGAGGCGATCAGAGCGACCCCGAAAGCCTCAGCCGACGTTCTGGTCCGGAGTCAGCGTCCGAGTGGCCGGCGTGCAAACTACGAACACCCCTGCCGCCGCCAGCGTGAAGTCCTCGCGCCCCGGGGGACGCGTATGGACGTCATCAACGTGACGGAGGACGCGGAGACGTTCACGTGCAACGCGTACCTGGCGCTCGGGGACCGGTCGACGCTCGTCGACGCGGGCTCGATGGACGGGGTCGTCGACGCCGTCCGCGAGCACACCGACACGGTCGAGGCGCTGGTGCTGACCCACCAGCACGGCGACCACGTCGCCCAGGTCGACGCGGTCCGTGACGCGTTCGATCCCGCGATGTACGCCTACGCCGAGCACCCCCGCCGGGATCACTCGCTCGGCGACGGTGACACGGTAGAGATCGGCGAGGAGACGTTCGAGGCGGTGTTCACGCCGGGGCACGCCGACGACCACCTCGCGTTCGTCTCGGGGACGACGCTGTTCTCGGGGGACGTCGTCGTCCACGACGACGGCGCGTTCGACTACGGCTCGTTCGGCCGGACGGACATGGCCGGGCAGTCCCGCGAGCGGCTCATCGAGTCCATCGAGGACCTCCTGGAGCGGATGCCCGACGGCGTCGAGCACATGTACGCCGGCCACGGCAGCGTCTTCCACGGCGACGTCCGCGACGTGGTCGAGACGGCGCTCTCGCGGGCGGAGAAGCGCGAGCCGAAGTACCCCGACGGGTAGGACCGGCGGCTACGTTGAACGGCCGCCGGGGGAGCCGGACTCGTGCGGCCGGCCGCGACGGGTCGCCGGTGAGTTCCCGGACCGGGCGGGGTTCACCGGTGAGGGACTGCGACCGTCCGTATCAGGCCGCCCGCCGCTCTTTGGCCTTCGGTCGGAGCTTGTCGTAGCCACACTTCCGGCAGCTGTCGGCCCGGGTCGGGTTGCGGGCGTTGCACCGCATGCAGATCTGCTTGTCGAGGATGCGGGCCTCCGCCTTCTCGTTTCTCGCCATACCGGACGATGGACCTGCGCGGCGGTTAAACGTTCCGAGTAAGTTCCGGACGACGCCGCGGGCAACCGCCGACCGCTGATCGTCGACCGAGGGTCGACGGCGATCAGTCCCCGCTCGTCAGCGGGACGCAGACGACCGGGAGGTCGGCGGAGAGCAGGAGGTCCTGTGCCGTCGAGCCGAAGACGAGCTTCCCGGTCGGGGACCGCTTGCGGATGCCGACGATGATCTCGTCCACGTCGTGGTCGGCCGCGAACTCCGTGAGGTCCTCCTGTGGGCTGTTCCCGCGGACGAGCTGGTGACCGTCGACCCCGACCCCGGCCGCCTCGAGGACGTCGAGGGCCTCCCGACCCGCACGGACGTCCTCCTCGGAGGTCCGATCACCGCCGGGGAGGGAGTTCACGGCGTAGACCGTGTCCCCCTCGACGGCTCGCCGCTCGATGTACGTCACCAGTCGCTCGCTGGTTTCGACCGAATCCGTCCCGACGAGATAGGTCGTCATGACCGACGGTTCCCTCGGCCGAGTAATAAAACTGGCAGCTCGTTCCGCCCGGACGGGAACCGACGGGCGTCGGAACGCCAGGTGGCCCGGAAGCGGCCCGAACGCCGCCGCTCACACTGAAGTGACCCCGAATCGATCCACGGCTGTGGACACGGCGCAGTTCCTCTTGGTCTCCGCCGACGCGACACTGATCACGGACCTCGCGTGGCAGGTCCACCGGGGGGGCCACGACGTGCGGTACTACATCGAGGCCGAGAGCGACGGGGGGATCGGCGACGGCTTCGTCCCGAAGACGGACGGCTGGCGGGCGGAGGTCGAGTGGGCCGACGTCGTCGTTCCGAACCTCTACTACCGGGACGACATCGGCGAGCGGTGGATCGAGGGCGACGACGACCGGCTCCTCGCGTGGGGGTATCTCGGCCCGAGCGACACGTAGGGACCGGTCCCCGGCGCGGGGTGGTGCCGACCGTTCCGGACGGCGGCGCCGGGGGGATCGAACGGCCGGACGGGCCCCGGTCGGTCCGGCGCGCCACGGGCGCTGCGGCGCCATGCGACCGGTATCGTCCGGTTCCGACCGCCCCCCGACACATCATAACGGATTTTACATTTACGTCGAGCGGAGGCGCTCGACCGGTCGTCCGGGAGAACGGCGAACCGCGCGAAATCCGGCAATAAGCGCCGCTGTCGGTCGATCCGGGTACAAACAAATAAGAAGCTGCCACGCGTACTCTCGGGTAACGAATGGTAGACAGTTCCCAGGTCGCCGAGAGCAGGTCCATCCACCGGCGGACCGGGCGGACGTTCTACTACGCGACCCGTCTCCTCCCCGAACGGGTCCGGCGTGCGACGTACGTCCTCTACGCGTTCTTCAGGGTCGCCGACGAGGTGGTGGACAACGCCGACGGGACGTCCTCCGAGGCACAGCGCCGTCGCCTGGAGGAGATCCGTGACGCGGCACTGGGCCGCGAGGGGACCGACGACCCCGTTCTGGCGGCGTTCGCGGAGATCCGCGAGGAGTACGGCATCCCCGAGGAGGAGGTCGAGGTGTTCGTCGACGCGATGCTGACCGACATCACCAAGTCCCGCTACGGGACCTACGACGAGCTCCGGACGTACATGCGGGGCTCGGCCTCGGCCGTCGGCGTGATGATGACCTACGTGATGCGCCCGGAGGACCCCGAACCCGCGCTCGAACGGGCCCGGGCGCTCGGCGAGGCGTTCCAACTCACCAACTTCATCCGCGACGTCCGCGAGGACGTCGTCGACCGGGGACGGATCTACCTCCCCCTCGAGACGCTCCGCCGACACGGCGCGACCGAGGAACAGGTCGAGAACCTGGAGTACGACGAGGCGTTCGCCGCGGCGGTCCGCGAGGAACTCGCGCGGACCGAGTCGCTCTACCGCGAGGGCGTCGCCGGCATCGAGTACCTCCCCGAGGGGTGTCAGCTCCCGGTGCTGACCGCCGCCGTGCTCTACGCCGACCACCCCCGGCTCGTCCGCGAGCGGAACTGCGACGTCCTCGCGGAGACGCCGTCACTGTCCCGCGCCCGGAAGCTCTCGCTCGTCGCGCGGACGTGGCTCCACTGGAAGTGGGGGAAGGACCCCGAGGCGGTGTTCGCGAAGGTCAGCGCCGTCCCCGGTTCCGGCGCCACCCGGCACGGCCCGGACCACGGCGAGCCCTCCGTCGCCCGGTAGGCGTCGTCCGGCTCCGACGCCTCGCGCGTACCCCGAGCCCGCCGGGGACCGCGACAGTACGGGCGGAGCGTTCGAGACCACGGAGACACCGGCCCATCCGGAGCGCCGGCGGACCATTTCGTCCCCACGCCGGGCGATCGGTACCCATCACTCGTCCGAACGTCGCCGAGCGATGGACCGTCATCCCCGCCGGTCGAGCCCGGGTACGGTCCCGCGGACGGTGAAGTCGAAGCGGTCGGTGTAGAGGAGCCCGGCCCCGAGGGCCGCCGCGACGATAACCGGGATCCAGTTCCCGAAGTAGGCGTTGATCGACCCCCAGAGGACGACGAACGAGACGAGGTCGTCGAGCATGAACTCGGTGCTTCGGAGCCGGTCGGTCAGGGCGAGGCGGTCGAACGAGCAGTCGAACGCGAGCACCGCGACGGTCGCCGAGAGCACCCACCCGGCGTAGTTCGAGGACGGCACGCCGTAGAACGCCCCGCCGCCGTCGTACGTCCAGAAGGTCAGGGCCACGGCCCCGGGATCGAGCACGAGGTCGACCGCGAGAACCGTCGCGACGGTCGAGAGCAGGCGGATCGGCGTCGATGCGGCCCGCTCGCCCAGCAGGAGCAGCACGAGCAGGTAGGCGTTGAGGACCAGCGGGAAGAAGAACACCGGGAGTCCCACGGGAACCAGCCCGAACAGCATCGGCCCGAGGTCGATGCCGTACTCGAACGCGCCGTACGGGAACCCCGTCGTGACGCCGAGGAGTTCGATACCGTAGGCGTAGAGCGTCAGCAGGCCGATGCCGACGGCGGCCCGGCGGTCGACGAGCGGCGCGACGCCGGCGATCAGCGGCAGGCGCATCACGAGCGTCCCGAGCAGGACGAGCCAGGGGTTGAACGAGAGCGGGTCGGGGAGGAGCGCCTCGGCGGAGGCGACGAGCAGCACCGCGCCGACGACGGGGAAGACCACGGCGATCGTGAAGCGGTTCTCGCGGACCAGCCCGTCGAGCGCCGTCTCGAGTTCGGCCCGCGACCGTGGGGGGGCGGACCCGCCGACGGCGGCGTCGGCCTCAGCCATGGAGGAGCACCCACAGCCCCGCCATCGTAATGACCGTCCCCGTCGCGGTGTTGATGACCGGGTACCACCAGTAGGCGTCGTCCACGTCGACCTCCGAGAGGGCGATACCGAACACCAGCAGCGGGTAGAGGAGCAGGAGGGTGGTGAAGAAGGAGTGGACGGTGGCGAAGACGGCGGCGGCGAGCAGCCACGTCGCGGCACAGTAGCGGTAGGTGTTTCGCTCGCCGAGCACCGTCGCCGTGGTCCGGATGCCGGCCTCGCGGTCCGGTTCGATGTCGGGGATGGCCGAGAACGTGTGCATGCCCATCGTCCAGAGCCAGCCGCCGACGACGGCGCCCGCGGGGGGGAGCGATCCCTCGATGGCCGTCCACGCGAGGACCGCGGGGAGGACGTAGAGCCCGTTCGAGGCGGAGTCGAGGAACGGCGTCGTCTTGAACCGCAACGGGGGTGCCGAGTACTCCGTCGCCAGGAAGAGGTAGGCCAGGACCACGAGGGCGGCGCCGTACTGGCCGCGCAGGGCGAAGTAGGGGACGAACGCGAGCCCCCCCAGGCCGGTCAGCGCCACGGCCGCGACGACCAGCCGGGAGCCCTCGTAGCGGACCTCGCGGTCGTCCTTCTTGGGGTTCGTCGCGTCGACGTCCGCGTCGAACACGTCGTTGATGCCGTAGAGGTAGACGTTCGCCGGGAGCAGGAAGTAGCCGAACAGGACGAGTGCGAGCGGCGAGAACAGTTCGGCGACGCTGTCGGCGGCGAACGTCACGCCCACCACCACGGGGCCGGCGAGGTAGAGCCAGAACCGGGGCCGCGAGAGCCGGAGCAGGTAGCCGACGGCCGTCTCCTCGGGGGGGAGTACCCGTTCGAGCGAGATGGCGTCGGTCAGTGACATTCGTGTTCCGGTCCGATCAGGGGGCGTCCTCGATCACGGCGTCTGCGGTGTGCTGGCCGGCGATGAGACACATCGGCACGCCGATCCCCGGGGTGGTGTAGGACCCGGTGAAGTAGAGCCCTGGGACCTCCTTCGAGCGCCGGTCCGGGCGCAGGAGTGCCGTCTGTGTCAGCGTGTGTGCGAGCCCGAGGGCGGTCCCGCGCATCGAGTGGTAGCGCTCGGCGAACTCCGAGACCGAGAACCGCTCCTCGAAGACGATGCGGTCCCGGAGGTCGACGCCGGTGTGTTCGGCGATGTCGGCGAGTATCTTCCCCCGGTAGGCCTCGCGGGTGGCCTCCGAGTCGTCCAGGCCGGGGGCGACCGGCACGAGGACGAACAGGTTCGAGTGCGCCTCCGGTGCGACGGCGTCGTCGGTCGCCGAGGGGACACAGAGGTAGTACGCGGGGTCGTCGGGCCACGCCGGCCGGTCGAAGATCTGCTCGAAGTGCGGGTCCCAGTCCGTCGGCAGGACGAGCGTGTGGTGCGCGAGGGGGTCGACGTCCCCCTCGACGCCGAGGTACATGAGGAACGCCGAGGGAGCGTACGTCTTGGACTCCCAGTAGGACTCGCTGTACCCCCGGAGATGCTCGGGGAGCAGTTCCCCCTCGGTGTGGGCGTAGTCGGCGTCGGAGACGACGCGGTCGAACCGGAGGCGGTCGCCGGTCTCGGTGTGGACGCCGCCGTCGGCGGCCGCGGGCGCCTCGGGCGCCGGGAGGTCGGCCGACGCGGCGGCGAGTTCGAGCTCGAACCCGCGTTTGCGGGAGATGATCTCCCTCACCTCGGCGTTCGTGCGGTACTCGACGCCGAGTTCGGTGCCGAGGTCGACCAGCCCGTCGACGACGGCGCCGATGCCGCCCGCGGGGTAGTAGACGCCGAGGTTGAAGTCGACGTGGCTCATCATGTTGTAGAGGGCGGGCGTGTTCTTCGGCGAACCCCCCAGGAACACCAGCGTGTACTGCATGATCTGCTGGAGCTTCGGGTTCTCGAAGTAGTTCGAGACGTAGTCGTCCATCGTGCCCACCAGACGCAGGCCGATGGGCGCCGCCCGCATCACGTCGAGGTCGACCCAGTCCCGCAGCCGGGGGCGGTCCTCGTAGACGAACTTCTCCATCGCCACCTCGTAGTGGGTCTCGGAGACCCCGAGGTAGTCCCGGAGCGCCTCGCCGGCACCCGCCTCGTAGGACTCGAACGTCTCGACGTTCGCCTCGAGGTCGGGCTTCATGTCGACCCGGTCGCCGTCCTTGAAGAAGATGCGGTAGTGGGGGTCGAGCCGCTGGAGGGGGTAGTAGTCCTCGGGCGAGCGGTCGACGCCGAGCTGTTCGTTCTTCTCGAGGACGGTCACGTCGGCGCCGGCGTCGGCGAGGTAGCAGGCCGTCGAGAGCCCGCCGAACCCGCCGCCGATGACGGCCACCGACGTGCCGTCGAGTCGTTGCATGTGGCCCGTAGGTGCGGCGGCGTACTAAACCGGAACGGTACGCGCCCCGCTTGCCGACCGCCGCGGGCGGTCTCGACCCCGCCGGACCCGCGTCCTCGCCCCGCCGTCCGCACGGGCGAAAGGGACAGAGGTAA
This sequence comes from Halobacteriales archaeon QS_5_70_15, assembly GCA_003022005.1. Next base: position 65,504 of record PXRQ01000034.1, on the reverse strand, counting down.
GCACCACCCGGTCGCCGGACCCCCCATGAAGGTCGCGCGGATCGAGACCCCCGACGGGGACGTCCTGGAGGGCCGGTACGACGAGGGCACCGTCGAGACGGACGTGGGCACGTTCGACACGGACGCCGGGGAGGCGGACCTGCTGGCGCCGTGCGAGCCGTCGGCGCTCTACTGCGTCGGCCGGAACTACGGCGAGACCGTCGAGCAGATGGGCTACGAGATACCCGACGAACCGAGCTTCTTCATCAAGCCGCCGACGTCGGTGCTCGCGCCCGGCGAGCCGATCGGGTACCCCTCGTTCACCGAGGAGCTCACCTACGCCGGCGAACTGGCCGCCGTCGTCGGCCGGCGGTGTCACGACATCGGGGAGGACGAGGTCGACGACTACGTCCGGGGGTACACGGTGCTGAACGACCTCGACGCGCTGGACCAGCAGGGGATCACCGAGCGCAAGGCGTTCGACGGGTCGGCGCCGCTCGGTCCCTGTATCGACACCGAGGTCGACCCCGCCGACGTCGAGATGGAGACGTACGTCGCCGGCGAGCGCCGGCAGTCGGATACGACGGCGAGCACCTTCTTCTCCCCGCGGGAGACCGTCGCCTACCTCTCCGAGCGGTTCACGTTCCGGCGGAACGACGTGATCTCGTTCGGCAGCCCCGCCAACCCGGGACTGCTCGAACCCGGCGACGAGGTCGAGATCACCTACGAGGGGATCGGCACGCTCCGGAACGCGGTCGCGGACTGAGCGCGGCCCCGTCGGAGTCCCGTCGGGCCCGGGGTGGCCGATCCGTGGTCCGTTTCAGGATCTGATGCCGGGGGTAACTGCTTTAGGGACCCCTCTGAACGACCGGGTGTGGCAGGAGAGCGTACCATCGAGGAGGTGCTGAACACCATCGGCGACGAGCACGCCAGGACCGTGCTCGCCGCGATCAGCCGGGAGCCCCGGTCTGCCAAGGAGCTCTCGGAGGAGGTGGGGTTCTCGCTCCCGACGATCTACCGGCGGCTCGAACTGCTCGAGGAGCACGACCTGATCAAGCAGCGGACCGCCATCGCGGACGACGGCAACCATTTCAAGATATACGAGTGTAACTTCGACAGCACGGTCATTACCCTGAAGGACGACGAGTACCAGGTCCGCATCTACCGCCGGGAGAACCTCCCCGACCGCTTCTCGCAGCTCTGGGACGAGCTGGGTGCCGAATGACCCGCTCCGCCCGCCGACCGCGCGAACCGACCCGCCCGCTTCCACGCCGAAGACGGCCCGGGGACCACCGGGACGAGACTTCTGAGTCGGTGGTGAGTGTTTTTATCGCTGACAGTAGGTGGTGAAGCAGGAATGGTCGACCTCGCACAACTGGCGCTGATGTTCATGCGGCTGGTGCTGTTCGGGCTGTCGCTCGGGCTCACCGTCATCAGCTTCCAGGCATACAATCAGAAGGGGTCCGAGCGGCTCCAGTCCGCGTTCATCGGCTTCGCGTTCGTCAGCATGGGCGTCGCCGTCACCAACCTCACCACGCAGCTCAGCGCGGGCGGCCAGGCCGGGGGGAGCCTCGTCTACTTCCAGATGGCCGAGACCGTCCCGTTCATCATCGGCTTCGCGATGATCTACGTCTCGCTGTACCGGTAGGCCGATCGCGGGATCGAGCCCCTCGGTCCCCCCTCGTCCGGCCGACCGGGGACGACCGACTCGGACCCGCCGCTCGCGGTACCACTTCGTAGAGGACGGGACCGCCGAGAATCGAACTCGGTTCCTGCGGACCCCATCCGCAGAGGATACCACTACCCCACGGTCCCTGGCGTACGAGGGGACGGTCGTCCCCGAATTAAGGGTGTCGCTTCGCCCCGGAACGGCCCGGGACGGGGGGAACGAGGGGAGGGAGCTCCCCACCGGACGGTCGTACTCTCGCGCCGGTGATCGGCGACGCCGTCCGGCCGATCACGGCAGACCGTCACGGGCCGTCCGTATCAGACGAGCACCCGTTCCAGATCGACCACCGTCCCCGAGTCGCCGTCGGGATCGCCGACCAGCGTCCCGAGACAGACCGCGGCGCCGTCGGGGGTGTAGCAGGCCACCATCGACCCTCGCTCGGCCTCCCCGAGGTCCGTGTCGACGACCCCGGGCGCGTACACCGGCGCGCCGTGGGCGACCTCGGCGGCGGCGCTCGGCGCGAGGGTCAGCGACGGCAACCCCTCCAGAACGCGCTCGGCCGGGGCGACCGCCTCGCGGAGCGGCGACTCGTCGCCGTCCTCGCGGGCGAACGCGAGCGCGTCGGCCAGGTCGTGCAGCGTCACGAGGTCCGTGTCGTCGAACCCGCCCGTGCCGACCCGCCGGAGGTGGCCCATGTGTGCGCCGGTCCCGAGCGCGAGGCCGAGGTCGTGACAGAGCTTGCGAACGTAGGTGCCGGCCTCGCACTCCACCCGAAGGAGGACCTGCCGGTCCCGCGTCTCGAGGACGTCGAGCGCGTGTATCGTCCGGGTTCGGAGCCGCCGCCTGACGGCGGACTTCCGGGGGGGTTTCTGGTGGATGGGACCCTCGAACTCGGCGACGGTCCCCCGGAGGTCACCCGGGGCCGGGCCGTGGAGTTCCAGCACCGCGACGTAGGACTTCCGGGCGTCGTCGAAGGCCCGCGCGGCACGGGTCGCGTCGCTGAGGAGGACCGGCAGGCATCCCGTGACTTTGGGGTCAAGCGTGCCGGCGTGGGCCGCCCGGTCGACGCCGGCGAGGTCCCGGACCCACGCGGCGACCTGGTGTGCGGAAGGGCCGGGGGGCTTGTCGAGATTGACGACGCCGAACGAGAGCAGGTCGGCCGGGGACCGGTCGGTTGGGGGTCCGCGCATTGGCGTGGGATGCTGTGGAGTGGTGGCGGGGTCAGGAGAAGTCGTACTCGACCTCGACTGGGGTCTTGCCCTCGTCGCCCTCGGGGTCGTACGCCCGGAGGATGGTGGCGACGGCCTCGACGACCCCGGCGGGGTCCAGCCGCGCGGTGTTCAGCACGAGGTCGTAGATGGACAGCTCCTCGATGTCGATGCCATAGTACTCGCGGTAGCGTTTCCCTTCGCTCGCGGCGCGGGCCCGGGTCTCCTCCCGGGCGACGTCGATGGGCTTGTCCTCGCGCTCGGCGATGCGGCGGGCGCGGATCCCGAGCGGCGCGTCGAGCCACACCCTGAAATCGGCGTGCTCGCCGGCCATCCAGCCCGCGAGACGGGACTCGAGGACCAGGTCCTCCCGCTCAGCGGCGGTCTCGCGCAGGCGGCGGTCGAGGTCCCGGTCGATGGACTCGTCCGCCTCGGCCTGCCGGTTGAGCTCCAGCGGCGTCAGTCCCCGCTCCTCGGCGAGCTCCCGGAAGATGTCGCCCCCGCTGACGTGGTCGTACCCGAGGGCCCCGGCGAGCGCCGCCGCGGCGGTGCTCTTCCCGGAGCCCGCCGGCCCGGAGATGGTGACCAACATGTGTCCGCTCCGGCGCCCCGGGAGAAAGAGGTTATCCTTCGGGCAGCGACCCCCGACCACGACACTCGGAGGCCGCCCTGACGCGGCGTCCGTCACCTGGTCCGGCCCGAACACGGCGTCCGTCACCTGGTCCGGCCCGAACACGGCGTCCGTCGGTCGCTCCGGGTGCGGGTCCCCCGGCGACGCGACGAGCACCTCCGGGGGCCGCCGGTACTCCCGCGGAGCTACGAGCGGTACCGCTCCGTGACCTCCTCCAGTTCGTGTTCCCCCTCGGGGACCCGGTAGGCGACGAGGACCTCCCGCTCGGCGTCCGCGGAGTCGACGGTCTTGTCGACGGCGTAGCCGACGTACGTGCAGTCCTCGGGGGTGAACTCCACCACCGAGTAGCCCCAGTGGTGGCTGTCGAAGAACTCGATGTGGGGGTTCATCGCCGGGACGAGCCACGACAGGATCGGTTCGGTGATCCGCCGCCGCCAGCCCCGGGTGAGGTGGAGCGCCTCGGCGACGTTGATCGAGGTGATCGCGGGCGTCATGAACTCGACGCCGATGCGCTCGCCTTGGGCTACCCCCTCGCCACCTGTCACCCGCCCGGGGTAGGAGGTCTGCTGGTAGGCCGCGACGTAGCAGTGCATGTCCCCCGTGAGGGTGACGTAGTTCTCGACGTCCGCGGTCGCGACCGCCTCGGTGATCTCCTGTCGTTCCCGCGTGTAGCCGTCCCAGCCACCCTGGACCGGGAAGACCGAGAGCGGCCCGCTCCCGAGCCGCAGCGGCACGGTGAGGACCTCGTCCGCCCACACCGTCCACGTCGTCCCGGAACGGGTAACCGTGTCGATCAGCCACTCCCGCTGGGCGTCGCCGAGCATCGTCCGGCCGATAGGCTCGTACTGCGGGCCGACGTTGTCGGGGGTCGGGATGGCCTCGCGGGGCGGATCCCGGAACAGCCGCTCGTCGGTCATCGCCAGCGTCACGAGGTCGCCGAACTCGAACGAGCGCCACAGTCGAAACCGCTCCTGGACCGAGTCGCCCTCCGGGTCGTACTGGACGCGGGCGGGCATGTACTCCCACCAGGCGTGCATCGCGTCCGCGATCAGGCGGGTCATGAACTCCGGGTCGTCGCCCCGGGGGTGGTCGCCCGACGGGGCGTCGGCCCGGTAGTTCCAGTAGACGTCGTCGACCATTTCGTGGTCGTCCCAGCCCGCGACGAGGGTGTGCGACTCCAGGGCCTCCTGCAGGAACCGGTCCGAGCGGTACGTCCAGTAGAGGTAGCGGTAGTCCTCGAGGTCCTGGACGTGCTCCTCGCCACTCGGGAGGTCCTTCTGGCGGCCCGGGTAATCGTACGAGCCGAGGCCCTTGGACTCGCCCGCGTCCGACTCGTAGATGAAATCGCCGACGTGGACGAGGAAGTCGACGTCCTCCTCGGCGATGTGGTGGTAGGCGCCGTAGTACCCGTTCAGGTAGTCCTGACACGCGAGGACGGCGAACCGCACGGAGTCCGGCGAGTCCCCCGGCGCCGGGAGCGTCCGGCACCGGCCCGTCCGGGAGGCCACGCCGTCGTAGACGAACCGGTAGTGGTACTCCCGGTCCGGTTCGAGGTGGCCGTCGAGGTCGATCTTCACCGTGTGGTCGTGGGCGGCGACCGCCTCGCCGTCCTCGACGACCCCCTCGTAGACGACGTCCTCGAAACCCCCGTCGGTCGCGACCTGCACCGCGAGCGGTTCGTCGGGGTCGAACACCCCGGGCGCGACCCGGGCCCAGACGATGACCCCCTCGGGGGTGGGGCCGCCGCTGGCCACCGACTGCGGGAAGGTCCGGTCGGGGTCGGCGTCGGGGTCGAACTCGAAGACCTCCTCATCGGCCTCGGTCAGGTCGACCGCCCGCGAGAGGTCGTGGGAGTCAAGCTCCGAGAGCAGTTCCGCGTGGTCCTCGACGCCCCGGGCCGGCTCGTCGCGCCCGTCCAGGTCGGCTGCCCGCTCTGTCATCGGCGGCCGTTCGGACCGTGTGGGGATGGCGGTTTCGGCCGCGGGCTGAACCGGGGCCTACTCCACCACCGGGTATGACTGTCTGGTCCCCGTGGTGTTGCGGGCGAGGATCCGCGCGTTCGGCGCCAGACGGCCGTCGTCCCGCACGTCGGTCGTCGCCCGGTAGTGTATCACTGTGAGGTCGAGACAGGCGTTGAGGAGCTCGTTCGCCGCGAACCGGTAGCGGTCGCTGCTCGGCCCGGCCGCCGCCTCGTCGATCGAGCGCAGGTGATGCTCGACGTACAGGACCCCGCCGGGCGTCAGCGCCTCCTTGATGTCCGGGAAGCGGTCGACCGCCCGGTAGTAGCTGATGGTGATGACGTCGTACGCGTCCTCCGGAAAGGCGTAGTTCGGAACGTCGGCCCGTATCCACTCCGTCCGATCCTCGACGCCCCGCTCGCGTGCGCTCTCGCGGGCGATGCGCAGCCCCTCGATCGACCGGTCGATCCCGTCGACCTCGTAGCCCCGCTCGGCGAGGAAGACGGCGTTCCGCCCGGCGCCGGTGGCGACGTCGAGCGCCCGGCCCTCCGGGAACGTCCCGACGTACCGCTTCAGGACCGGCGAGGGGTCGGGGTCCTGCGGGTACTCGCCGGAACGGAACCGCTCGTCCCAGGCCCAACTCGTCATGGCGGGTGGTGGGTCGCCCGCGACAAAGGGTCGGGGGTGTCGACGCGTTACGCGATACCCGCCCGCCACCGGAGTTCGCGTCGGGAGGCGCCGCCGAACTCGGCCGTTCGGTGGCAGGACGGGCACAGCGATACGACGTCGTCCAGCGTGTGTGCATCCGCTTCTATCAGGACGGGCGATTGGACGAACGCTCTGACCGGAACGAGGTGATGGACGTCGGGGTTCCTGCCGAGTTCGTCGGCATCGGTTCCACAGAGCACACACGTTCGGTCGTCGCGCTCAAGTGCTCGTTCGCGCACCTCGTTCCACCCCTTACCGTACGGTTGATTCCCGCCACCCCTCCAGTCCGGATGCCCGCTTCCCGTGAACGTTTCCGAGAGTCACGCCGCCCGACACTCGTTACTGCAGGGGGATACCTCCCCCGTGACGTCGCTCGGGTACCGCTCGAACGATTCGTCACGCACGACACACGAGAACTCCGCCTTGCCACCCTGCCAGCGTGGGTTGTTCGACCCGCTGACGTCCGGTCGATGTCGCCAGTTTTCCCCGTCGACGCGCGATAGACAGTGCAGACCCGGTTTCTCGGAAGGGTAATACTCGAACCCCTCACCGCAGATCTCACAGTCTGTCGCCTCTTTTCGGCCTCGGTAGTTCGGGTTCGCTTCCCCTTCGAACGGTACTGATTCGCCCCGGCACGATTCGGAGCAGTATTTCGGCTCTTGCTCGCTGTAGAACCGTGTCTCGCAGTTGGCACACTCCCGGTTCGGCAGTCGTTCCTCGTGTACCAGCGCGTGGTGGACCCGCATCCCGCGTTCACTGGCGAGATCCCGACCACACATCGGACAGCTCGTGCTCGTATCAGTTGGCCAGCGGGCAGTGAAATGAACCTCCGCCACCCGGAGTGAAAGTGAACACCCGGACGTATCTATCGGGGCGATTGTGTCATGGATTCGACATGGTCCGGGTGCGAGAATCGAACCCGCGTCTCAGCCTCCACAAGGCTGAAGGATAGCCATTACCCCAACCCGGACACGCTTGCTTGCGTACCTCCATAGCCCGGAGATGCTCAAATACGTTACGACATTTGCGGCCCCGTGCGGGGTCACTACACGGTCCCCCTTCGCTCAAAGCCGGGACGGACGTGGACGCGCTCCGGAAGGCGACGAACTGTCGCGACGGCGAGTGTACCGTGGAGGGAGCCGACGGTCCGGTCTGAGAGCCCGAGCGAGTGGACACGCTTTTCTCCCGCGCACGACTACAGGGGTTAGGCACGTGGCGATCACGGACAAGATCTACGTCAAGAACCACCGGCAGCTCGCCTCGCAGCTCGAGACGCGGTTCCCCAAGAGCGCGTTCTCCGGCGCGACGCTGGACCTGCTGTTCCAGGGCGAGAACCTCGCGAAGCTGGACGAGGCGAGCCAGGAGCGGGTGCTGGACTTCGCGACCGACTTCCTGGACTGTAACTGCCAGTCGAACCCCCACTGCGGCCACCCCGAGCGGAAGTTCGTCCGCTACCTGCTCGAACTCCGCGAGCGGGGGCTCGGACCGGAGGCCATCGTCGACGCGATGGGCGCTGACTACATGCTCTACGCCTACCCCGGTGACGTCCTCTCCTTCCTCGACGACGCCGTTAGGACCCTGGAGGCGGCCGAGGAGCTCGCAGACGTCGACGGTCGCGAGGGAGCGGCACGCGAGGCCCGAAAGGCCCGCGGGCGGCTGACGTAGTCGACCCGACCGGTACCCGCGCTCGACGGACCGCCCGGCACCGGCACGACCGGGCCCCCCGGACGGGGCCGAGCGAACCGGGGTCGGCCGACTTCCGCTCGTCGATCCCGTGCCCACCGGACGAACGCGCCCCTCGTCGGCGACCTCGAACCCGCAGTTCGGACATCGCCCCCGGGCACCGGATACAGTGACCCCCGATGGACGTCGACCCGGGCCTGGGGGAGACGGCTCAGCCGAGCCGGAACGGCTGGTCCTCGGCCTCCTGCTCGTCGAGGTCGTCGAGCATGATGACCTCCTCGTCCTCCTGCTCCTCGAGGCGCTGGGAGAGTTTCGTGACGTAGCGCTTGTACTCGTCGAGCTGCTCGCGGAGGTGCTCGGCCTCGAGTTCGAGGCGTTCGTGCTCGCGGATGAACGACTTGGGCACCTCGACCTTCGGCGGGAACGACTCCGGCCCCGAGGTGTTCGAGTCGTCTACCTCGTGCTCCGGGACGACGCGAACCTGACCGTCGTGGGCAACGAGCATGTCCACGTAGTCGCGGAAGACGGCCGAGAGCGAGATGTCGCGCTCCTCCGCTATCTCCCGCAGGGTCTCGAAGGCGTCCTCGTTGACCCTGAATGAGATGGTCTTGTTCTTGTTGCCCATGCTACGAGGGGCTCGTCGCTACCGCTACTTAATCGTTTGTCAGACACCTGCACTCCGAGTGGTACGACTCGGGATCGACCGTGGACCAACCGGTCCTGGGCCGGTACTCGAGCCCCGACGCGGGGCGCGGGGAGACGGGAGCCGGTCGGCCGTCGGTCAGTCGGCGTCGACGGCGTCGGGCTCCGGTTCGGCCGAGTCGCCCTCCTCCAGGCTCTCGAGCGCCTCGATGGCGCGGTCGCGGTAGGTCTCGACCCGACCGTCGTAGCGCTCGCGCGCCATCGCCGCGTACTCGTTGCCCTCGTCGTCGAACGCCTCGACGCGGTCGAGGGTCCGCTCGGCCGTCTCGACCACCCAGCGGTCGCGGGTGTCGGCGTCGACGACCGTGATCGACTCGGGGCGGAGCGAGACGAGCACGTCCCCCTCCTCGGCGTCCTCGGGCTCGTAGGTGCGTGGCTTGCCGACGATGGCGACGTACGCCGGCGGTTCGAGGTCCCGCAGCATCGCCGCCGCGTCGGGCTGGTACTGCCCGGCGTAGACGAAGAACGTCCCCGTCGGATCGACGACCCGGCCGCGCCAGTACTCCGAGTCCTCGCCGATGTCCTCCCTCTCGGTGAGGGTGCCGACGACGAACGTCCGGTTGGCGCGCGCACCCGTCGGCAGCAGCAGGTAGATCGGCGCCCGCTCGTCGTCGGACTCCTTGAACGTGGAGCTGGCGTCGTTGAACTCGCTCGCGAACACGCGCCGTGCGACCTTCCGCGTGGGGATGGCGTTGGAACTCATCTCAGATCGACCTCGCTCGGATCAGCGTCGGTTCGGGATCCACGGCCCCGGTCAGCTCCTCGATATCGTCCGCGAGGACGTAGCGGCCGAGCTCCGGCCCGGTGACGCGGTAGTACCCTCCCAGTACCGTCCCGCGCATCTCGTCGGCGACGACGGTCGTGTCGAGCGCGTCCATGGCCATCTCCTTGGCCTCATCGAGGGAGATGCCGGTGAGCTCCTCGGTGGCCGCCTCGCCGAAGATGACCTCGTGGATCGAGTCGCCGTCGTCCAGCACGCCCTTGATCCGGAGGTCGAACTCGCCCTCGACCTCGCCGTGCTCTGAACAGCGGCCGTTCTGCAGGACGCGCGTACAGCCCTCCTCGGGACAGCGCTTTATCAGCCCGCTCCCCGACTGGATGTCGACGAGCGCGCCCGTCACCTCGACGGCCCCGTCCCCGACCTCGATCTCCTCGTCGAGTTCGGTGATGGAGGTGGTCCGGTTGAGTTTCACCGAGTAGCGGCCCTCGTACTCGTCGGTGACGACGTTCCCGAGGGCGTAGACCGTCCCCTCCTCGAGCTCGGGGAGGTCGCTGGTCTCGAAGGCGACGAACTTCACCGTCCCGGACTCGTCGCCGAGCAGCCCCACCTGGGCGATGCTCTCCGAGCGTGGCTCCCAGAGCTCGACGACCTTCGCGCGGACGTCGACCCACTCCTCGTCCTCGTCGATGGTGCCGACCTCGACGGTCTCGTTCCCGCCACGGCCGCCGAGGTCGTCCCGGTCCATCCCGGCCTCCTCGAGGTACGTGCTCTCGACGCTCCGGGTCGCCTCGTCCAGGGGCACCCGGTATTCGTTGACCAGGGTGTCCAGTCGTTCCTCGATCTCCTCTACGGTGAGCCCGTCCACCTTCCCGGCGAACTGCTCGTGTATCTCTGCCGCGTGCTCTCGCAGGTCAGTCATGGGTTTGCTCGCCTCCGCGTGGTATGAGTGGGAGGCGTACGACGGTTGGTTCCCTATCGTATTTAAGGATACGGTAGCTCGGCGGAAGTGAAACTGTCCGACGGCATCGCCGTCCCGCCGGACCCCCCGGAGCCGGCGAACTCGGCGCTCGGACGGCTCCCGGACCGGTTCGACCCGCTCGGGAACGTCCACGCGGGCCCGGCGACCGGCTCGTCGGCGCGGGCTCCCCGCGGAACGACGAGGAGCGACGGCCATTTGTGGCCCGCGCGCCAGGTACCGGCATGGGCAACCGCCGGCGCCTGAACTGGCTCCTCCGCTCGAAGATGCGGTCGGCCGGCCGGCAGTTCGAGGAGGCGCGACGGGCCTACCGGGAGGCCCGCGAGGAGGCACGGCTCGCGCTCCCTCGCGACGAGGAGGGCCGGGCCCGGATCGTCTGCCGGCGCTACGCCGAGCGCCGCGCCGTCGAACTCGACGCGGACCTCCGGCCGGACTGCTTCGATCCGGACTCGGTCGACTGCCGGGGTTGTGCCGAGGACGTCCGGGACGGCGTCGTGGAGACGTGGTAGGGTCCCTTTCGAGGTGATCCCTCGCTCCTCGGGTCGCTCCGGGACCCCGGCGAGCCCCGTTCGTATCGAAATACCTCGCGGACGCACCCCGCGCTCGCGACCGGGCAGCTTCCCGTACCCCCGGGACCGAGGCACGGGTTCGGAGGCACCCCCACGGTGCAGTAGGGAACCGGTGACACGTACCGGGAGGGGGCGTACCCGCGAGCGAAGATCACCGAACGCTCCTGTAGCTCTCCGAAGGACGTCCGGATCGCCCCGCAGGGGTTTGCCTCCTCCGCGAAATTCATCTGATGTCACGACGTACTACGGCCCGCCGGAGGTGGTGACACAGTCTACCGAACACCCGACACACCCGGACGCGGCGTAGCGCATCGAAAGCATTCCTGAACTGCGGTGTACGGCACGAGCGAAGCGTCTCGCGCACGGGTAACCGGGCAGCGGCTTCTACGGTTCCGGAGTCACGACAGCAGGCGCCCCAGGCGTCGGCCGTGCGGGCGACACCGACACGGGGACGACACCACGGCACGAGGACGACGAGCGGGTGGCACGGCCGGACGTTCGGCGGCACGGAACGGCGGTCGGTCCCGGATCCGACTGACGCGACGGCGGCTCACCGGTGGCCACGTCCGCGAGGGCTTTTCACGCCCCTCCACGACCCGACGCCCATGACAGTCGTCGCCGTCGTCCTCGCCGGGGGAACCGGGACGCGGCTCTACCCCGCCAGTTCGCCCGAGACGCCCAAGCAGTTCCGCGCCGTGGGGCCGGGCGAGGGATCGCTCCTGAGCCGGGCCGTCAGCCGCGCCGGCCGGTTCGCCGACGAGGTGGTCGTCCTCACCCGCGAGGCGTACGCCGACCGGGTCCCCGAGCACGCTCCCGGGGCGGCGGTGCTCGTCGAACCGGAGCCGAAGGATACCGGCCCGGCGCTGACGTACGCCGCCTTCGAACTCCGCGAGCGGTACGACGATCCGGTGCTGGTCTGTCTGCCCTCGGACGCCCACGTCGGCGACGACGCGGCGTTCGCCGACGACGTCGGGCGGGCGATCGACCTGGCTTGCGAGCGCGGGGGGCTCGTCACGCTCGGCGTCGAACCGACCTACGCGGCGACGGGCTACGGCTACCTCAAGCCGGGGGCCGCGGTCGGGTCGGCCGGGAGCGGGGCCGACGGCGGCTACGAGGTCGAGCGGTTCGTCGAGAAGCCCGACGCGGGGGCGGCGGCGCGCTACCGCGAACACGGCTGCCTGTGGAACGCGGGGACGTTCGTCTGGACGCCGGACGCGTTCCTCTCGGCGGCCCGGGAGTCGGCGCTCGCGCCCCTGGTCGCCGCGCTGGGGGCGGGCGACCCGGAACCGTTCGACGCGATCGGGGCGGTCAGCGTCGACCGCGGCCTCCTCGAGGAGGCCGAGAACGTGTTCGTCGTCCCGACCGGCGTCGAGTGGGACGACCTGGGAACGTGGGACGCCCTCGAGCGGGTCCGGCCCGCCGACGGGGACGGGAACGTCGTCGACGGGGACGCGCTCGCGCTCGACGCGGAGGGCTGCGTGCTCGCGACCGACGCGGACTCGCACGTCTCGGTCGTCGGCGTCTCGGACCTCGTGGTCGCGGTCCACGACGGCCGGGTGCTCGTGGTGCCCAAGCACGAGGCCGAGCGGGTCCGCGAGGCCTTCGCCGAACTCGAGGAGCGAGGCATGCTCTAAGCGAGGCCCTCGACGGCCAGCGCGAGGCCGACCCCGGCCAGCACCGAGCCGGTGAGGTAGCGGGTGCCGGCCCGCGCGAGCGGGTTCGACAGCAGTCGCTCACGGACGGACTCGGCGAAGACGGCGACGAGAGCGAGATACGCGAGGCTCAGGCCGGCGTAGATCGCCCCGAGCGCGGCGAAGTCGGCGAGCGGGGGGTTCCGCGGGAGGAACTGCGGCAGGAACGCGAGGAAGAACAGCGCGACCTTCGGGTTGAGCACGTTGACGATGACCCCGCCGGCGAACCCCTCGCCGACGCTCCGGCCGACCCCGGCGCCGTCGGCGAGCGCGAACGACTCCTCGCTCCGGAGGGTCCGCACGCCGAGATAGAGGAGGTACGTGGCCCCGGCGTACCGGACGACCGCGTACGCCTCGGGGACGGCCCGGAGGAGCGCCGCGAGCCCGAGCGCGACGCCCGTCGTGTGGACGAGCACGCCCGCGGCGACGCCGGCGGCGCCCGCCACGCCCGGGCCGCGACCGTCCCGGAGCCCGCTGGTGAGCACGTAGACGGTGTCCGACCCGGGCGCGAGTATCAGCGCGACCGCGGCCGGGACGAACGCCACGAGCGTGGCCACGTCGAGCACGTATCGTGGTCGACGGAGGACCGGCAAATCGGTTGGGGTTCGGTTCCAGCGTTCGAGTATTCGGACCCGAGCGGATGGTCCGATCCGGGCCCACGCCCACGTCCGTACCTCAATAGGTTTACTACCGGCCGAGTGAACCACGAATCATGCCGGTCGACTACTCCGATCTCCACGACCCGAACGCGGAGTACACGATGCGGGAGCTCTCCGCGGAGACGATGGGCGTCACGGCGAAGCGCGGCGGCGGCCGCGACGTCGAGATCACGGACGTCCAGACGACGATGGTCGACGGGAACTTCCCGTGGACGCTCGTCCGCGTCTACACGGACGCGGGAATAGTCGGTACGGGCGAGGCCTACTGGGGCGCCGGCGTCCCGGAACTGATCCAGCGGATGAAGCCGTTCGTGATCGGCGAGAACCCGCTGGACATCGACCGGCTGTTCGAGCACCTCGTCCAGAAGATGTCCGGCGAGGGCTCCGTCGAGGGCGTGACCGTCACGGCCATTTCGGGCATCGAGGTCGCCCTGCACGACCTCGCGGGGAAGATACTTGAGGTCCCCGCCTACCAGCTGCTCGGGGGGAAGTACCGCGACGAGATCCGGGTCTACTGTGACTGTCACACCGAGCAGGAGGCCAACCCCGAGGCGTGTGCCGACGAGGCCGAGCGCGTCGTCGAGGAGCTGGGCTACGACGCCCTGAAGTTCGACCTCGACATCCCGACGGGGTTCGAGAAGGACCGCGCGAACCGCCACCTCCGCCCGGGCCAGATCAGACACAAGGTCGATATCGTGCGGGAGGTCACCGAGCGCGTGAAGGACGTAGCCGACGTCGCGTTCGACTGCCACTGGTCGTTCTCCGGTGGCAGCGCGAAGGAGCTCGTCGACGCCATCGAGGAGTTCGACGTCTGGTGGCTCGAGGACCCCGTCCCGCCCGAGAACCTGGCGGTGCAGGAGGAGGTCACGAAGTCCACGACGACGCCCATCGCCACCGGGGAGAACCGGTATCGAGTGACCGAGGAGCGCCGACTGATCGAGAACCGGGCCGTCGACATCGTCGCGCCCGACCTCCCGAAGGTCGGCGGGATGCGCGAGACGCGGAAGATCGCCGACGTCGCCAACCAGTACTACGTCCCGGTGGCGATGCACAACGTCGCCTCGCCGGTGGCGACGATGGCCAGCGCCCACGTCGGGACCGCCATCCCAAACGCGCTAGCGGTGGAGTACCACTCCTACGAACTCGGCTGGTGGGCGGACCTCGTCGAGGGGACAGTCATCGAGGAGGGGTACATCACCGTCCCCGAGGAGCCGGGTCTCGGAATCACGCTCGACGAGGACGCCGTCGCCGAGCATCTGGTCGACGGCGAGGAGCTGTTCGACCCGGCGTAGCCGGATCGAGCCACGGTCGCGGTGGGCCTTGCTTCTCCACCGGGAGGCCGCTCAGTCCACCAGCCGGAGCCCGTCGCCCGTCCCGAAGACGTAGGTGTCGGCGTCGATCCCGGTCCGGTCGCGGTACTCGCGCTCGACGGCGGCGGTCAGGTCCGCGGTCGCCACGGGGTCTGCGAGCGCGAGGACGCTGCCGCCCCAGCCGCCGCCGATCATCCGGCAGCCGTACACCCCGTCGCGGTCGTCGAGGATCTCGACGACGGCGTTCAGCTCCGCACAGCTCACCTCGTAGTCGTCGCGGAGGCTTCGGTGGGACTCGCGCATGAGCGACCCGACGCGGCCGACGTCGCCCTCGCGGAGCGCCTCGGCGGCGATCTCGACGCGCCGGATCTCGTTCGTGACGTGACGGGCCCGGCGGTCGAGCGGCGGGTCGAGGTCCGCGGCGTGGGCCTCGACCTCGTGTGGGGTGACGTCCCGGAGCGCCATGACCCGCTTGCCGAGCAGCGAATCCAGCCGCGCGGTCGCCTCGTGACACTCCCGGACCCGGTCGTTGAACCCCGACTCGGTCAGCTTGTGCGCGACGTTGGTGTCGACGACGAGGAGGTTCGCGTGGTCGGTGTCGAACGGGATCTGTTCGACCTCGCGGCTCCGACAGTCGATGCGGAGCGCGTGGTCGGACCGGCCGAGGGCACTCGCGAACTGGTCCATGATGCCACAGGCCATCCCCACCTCCTCGTTCTCCGCCCGGTAGCCGGCGTCGGCGAGGTCCTTCGGCGAGAGACCGAGCCCGTGGGCGGCGTTCAGCGCACCCCCGACCGCGACCTCCAGGGAGGCCGACGAGGAGAGTCCTGCGCCCACGATCATGTCGCCGACGACGACGATGTCGGCGCCGAGCGGGCGGCCGACGTCGGCCGAGAGGACGTTGGCGGTCCCGACGACGTACGCGGTCCAGCCGTCCCGCTTCTCGCCCACGGTCGCCTCGGCGCCCTCGTCCATCCGCAGGGAGTAGGCACGGACGACGTCGTCGTCCCGGGCGCGCGCGGCCACCACGGTGGCGCGATCGATCGCCGCCGGCAGTACGATGCCGCCGTTGTAGTCGACGTGCCCGCCGATCAGGTTGACCCGTCCCGGCGCGACGGCAGTCGCCGTCGGCGCCACCCCGAACCGTTCCCCGAACGCCGCCCGGACCGGCTCGACGCCGTCGTCGCCCGTCATCCTACCGCAGTCGGTCGCGTCCGCGGCTATTCAATACCCCGGATGGACCGCGCTCCCGCGCCGCCCGTTCACGGGCACCTCCACCTCCACCTTCATGTCGGGGCGGGACGTGGTTCGGGACGTGATGTCGTTCGACGACTACACCGTCGACCACGAGCTGAGCGACGCCGACGAGAACGTCCACCACGTCTGGGACAACAGCCTCGACCCCGTGCTCACGGTCGAACCGGGCGAGGTGGTCCGGTTCGAGTGCCGCGACGCGCTCGACGGCCAGGTCGGGCCCGAATCGACGTCCGAGGACCTCGCGAACTCGAGCTTCGACCCCGTCCACCCGCTGACCGGGCCGGTCGCCGTCGAGGGGGCCGAACCCGGCGACGTCCTCGCGGTCGACTTCCTCGACTTCGAGCACAAGGGCTGGGGGTTCACCGGGTTCATGCCCGGCGAGATGGGCCTCGGCCTCCTCCCCGAGGACTTCCCCAATGCGGGCCTCCACATCTGGGACCTGGAGGGGGACGTGGCGCGCTTCGTGAACAGCGCGGAACGGAGTTCCGCGGGCAGACGGGCGGAGCCCGTCGACGGCATCGAGGTGCCGCTAGACATGTTCCCGGGCATCGCCGGCGTCGCGCCCGAGGAGGACGGCGAGCACGACACGCTCCCGCCGCGCGACGTCGGCGGCAACATGGACGTCAAGCACATGACGAAGGGCTCGACGGTCTACTTCCCGGTGAAGAACGAGGGGGCGCTGTTCTCGACCGCCGACTGCCACGCCGCACAGGGCGACGGCGAGGTCTGCGTGACCGGCATCGAGGCACCGATGTTCGTCACCGCGCGGTTCGACGTCCGAACGGACATGGACATCGAGCAGCCACAGTTCGAGACCGGTGGACCGTTCACGCCAACGGGGAAGGACGAGCCGATGTACGCGACGACCGGCATCTCCGACGACCTGATGGAGGCGACGAAGAAGGCCACCAGACACATGATCGACCACCTCCACGAGCACCGCGACCTGACCCGGGGAGAGGCGTACATCCTCTGCTCGGCGGCGGTCGACCTGAAGATCAGCGAGGTCGTCGACGCGCCGAACTGGACGGTGACGGCGTACCTGCCCGAGAGCATCTTCCCTTGAGTCGATAGCGACTCGAAGGTTCGGCTGCGGGGCCTCGGATTTGGACATCGGGACTGAAACGGGCCGTGCGTGACAGCTCCGCCGTCACGACCGTTCGAGGCCGGCGTTGCCGGCGGGGGCTTTCGATCTGTCTTCGACCGTCTCGCTATTGATGACATGAGAAGCACCCTGAAAGCCCCTGACTGCTGGACTCGTGCGACTCGCTGCGCTCCTCACTCGCTACGCTCGTTGTGGTGCTTGCGTCGTCGTACTTCGTCCAGCGGTCGGCCCCTTTCATACGGTCGTGCGTAGTCTTGTTACCGTCGATACCCGACCCTGTCCGGGTTATCGCCGGTAGATCGTTACGCACGACCGTATCAGTCCCACCCGATGATCCGATCGGTTCGCGGCCGAACCCGACCGCTCTCCCCCCGTACGTTTATATCCGAAACCGGAACCACCGTCCCCATGCCCTGACGATCCACCCACGGGTCGGGAGCGGGAGTCCGACACGCCGTCCCGTGGAGCGAGGAGGGGTGTCGGCTGCTCGTAGAGCGATCGATCCGGACATCGGGAGTGGTTCGGACGGAGACCGTCTCCCACCTAGAGCGCCAGTCGTTCGACGGTCGTTCCGGCCCGCTCCAGGTCGGTGTCGGTCGCCGCGGCGACCACCACCCGGTTCTCCCCGTGCTGGATGTCCACGCGCGTCTCGAAGCGTCCGTCCTCGGGTTCGACGTAGACGGTCTCGACGGGTGTCTTGACCGCGACGGCGGGGCCGTCGGTCTCCCCCGAGACCCGGACCCGATCCGCCTCGAACTGCGTGTCGACACGGAGCGAGGGACCCTCACGAGCCTCGCCCGTGGCGTACCGCTCGGCGACGAAGCCGGGGGTCTCGACCGGTTGCCCGGCGTCGATGCCGTGCGCGAGCCGGACGAACTGGGCCATGCTCCAGGCCAGCGGGGTGGCCGATCCGGTCCCCTCCCCGAACTCCCAGTTGTACGTGGTCTCCCGGTCGCGGTCCCATACCTGCTCGGCCAGCATCCGCCCGGAGTTGGCGAACCCGGCCATCGTCCGGAGCAGCGACTCGGGGTCGTCCTCGCCCTCGCTCCGCGCGAGGAGCTCGTATTCGCCGCGCTCGCCCGTGAAGATGGGCCAGAGCCGGCCGCGCCCCCCGGCGTCGATGTCCCACGGTGCACCCTCCTCGTCGCGGGCGAGTTCCCCGTAGCCATCGCCGTTGTAGCGGTAGAATGCCGGGCCGTGTGGCGTCTCGACCCGGATCGTCTCGTCGACCACGTCGACCGAGTTCCGGATCGTCTCGTCGTCCCAGGGCTTCACGCCGAGACGGACGAGTTCGAGGAACCCGGCGTCGATGATCTCCCGCTCGTCGAGCGCCGGTCCGCCGTTGGCGAGTGTCCGGTAGTGACCCGCGTCGGGGTCCCCCTCCCGGGTGATCCGGACGTAGTAGGGGGTCCGGGTGATCCGCTCGGTTCCAGTGGTCGTGGCGGTCCAATCCTCGACGCGGGCCTGCCAGTCGTCGGCCAGCGCGAGCCACGCGAGCGCGTCGCCGTGCCGGCCCTCGTCCATCGCAACACTCGCGGCGCAGGCCAACCCCGCGATCTCGGCGGCGAGGCTCGAGGGGGAGTGGCCCGACTCCTCCTCCCACCGCTCCTGCTGGGTCGCCGGGCCGTGCCGGGCGATGTAGTCCGAGGACCGACGGAGGTTCGCGTAGTCGTAGGCGGCCTCGTCGAACCCGATGCCGCGCTCGTAGAGGTGGTAGGCCATCACCCCCGGGAACCCGATGTTGTCCATCTGTTCGCCGCCCCACCGCGTGCGCCCGCTGAGGTAGGTGTTCTGCGGGATGAACCCGGACTCGTCCTGCTGGTAGCGGTAGACGTAGGCGAGGGCGTCGTGGGCCGTCTCCACCTCGCCGACGATGTCCAGGACGGTGAACGTCTGGTAGAGGTCCCGCGACCAGACGAAGTTGTAGCCGTACCCCTTCGGCTCGTCGGCGACGACGGCCTCGCCCCACGGCACCGAGGGCGAGGCGATGGCCGCGCCGTTGAACGTCTTGTCCTCGACGGCCTGCAGGCTCATCAGGGCGACGCGGTACTGCGCGGCCAGGTCGGGGTCGTCGGACACGGAGTCGGGGAGTGGCTTGTCGGCCATGAACGCCCGCCAGGTGTCGTCGTACTCCCCCCGGACGGTCCCGTAGCCGCGGGCGAGCGATCCCTCGGCCTCCCCGAGCGCCCCGGCGGTGTCGGCGTCCTCGGCGAAACCGAGCGCTATCCGCCCGTCGTATCGGTCGCCGGTCCCGAGCCGCCCGACGAGGACGACGTTCTCGTCCTCGATCTCGGCGGCACCACCGTTCTCGACCCCCTCGCCGAACAGCCTGCCGAGCCGTTCGGAGCCACCGATGCCGACGGTCGCCCACTCGAACCGGTCGTCGGCGACGAGCGCAGCCGCGACGCTGTAGGGATCCCCGTCCTCGTCGACGAGGAGGGGATCACCCTCGGCGTCGAACGCGCCGGCGTCGCGGGCGACGAGGTGGTAAGCGCCCTCCTCGCCGAGCCGGTATCCCCGGTCGTGGTCCCCGGTGTTGGTGAGCGCGGTGTCGACGACGGCGTAGACCGCGTACTCGGTCCCGTCGAGCGACTCGAAGGAGAGGTCGACCACGACCGCGTCGTGCTCCGGATCGGCTACGTACTCGGCGGTGAGCCGCCACTCGTGGCCACGGCCGTCGCCCGTCTCGGTCACGGTCTGTCGGAACCGCAGGGACGCCCCGCCGACGTGTTCCGCGTGTCGCTCGATGCTCTCGGCGCGGTCGTCGCGGCGGTCCTCGTTGAACGTCCGGGCGGTGTAGCTCTCGTCCCCGTCGGTGTCGACGACGAGGAAGTCGAGCGTCCGGAGGTTCATCACGTCGATCCGCGGGAACCGGACCTCGGTGAGCGCCCCGCCGGTGAGCGTGAACCAGACCTTCGAGGGGTCGGGCTCGTCGTGGTCGGCGACGGTCCCGACGCCGTACTTCTCCGCGGTCGTCCACCGGGGCCGGGACTCGGGGCCGGAGGGGACCGCGACCGCCGGGAGGGCGTCGAGGTCCGCGAGCAGCGCCGTCGTGTGGAGCCGGAGCGCGTGGGACCAGCCGAGCGGTGCCGCCGAGTCGGGCGT
Organism: Halobacteriales archaeon QS_5_70_15; assembly: GCA_003022005.1. The sequence goes on along the minus strand of PXRQ01000034.1, from coordinate 45,573 downwards.
CCCGTCGTCGAAGGCCTGCTCGGCCAGGAACCCGGCACCGGTGCAGAGCGGTCGGCCGGGCTCGACGGCCTCGTAGAGGTCGCCGGCCCACTCGAGGAACGGGTCGGCCTCTCCCGCCCGGTCGTGTCGGCCGAGCAGCGCGCCGAGCCGCGCGGCGGCGTTGGCGCCCCACACCGTCCCGACCGACCAGACCTTCTCGGCGTCCTGCCAGACCCGCCGCCAGGTGTCGCCCTCGTAGCGGACCAGCCCGCGGACGTCGCCAGTCTCGCGGTAGAGCCCCTCGAGCGTCGCATCGACGTGGTCGACGAGCCGGTCGAGCGCGGCGTCGGAGAGCCCGATCGCGCGGTCGTACTCGGCGAACGCCGAGACGAGCGCGAACGTCCCCGAATCGAACCGGGCGTCGAAGTCCTCGCCATCCAAGCGGAGGCCGTAGCGGTCGGCGGACCCCGACCAGAGGGCGTCGAGCCCGTCCATCACCTCCTGTGCGCGGACGGTGGCGTGCTTGCGGACGTCCGCGTCGACCGGCGCCCGCGCGACGGTCGCGTACGCCTCGAGGAACGTCGCCGCGGTGTGGGTGAACCGGCCGTCCATGTCCTCCCAGAGGTTCTGACACCGCTCGGGGAGCCCGTCCTCGTCGAGGGTGGCATCGAGCCCCTCGACCCCCCGTTCGACCGCCTCGTGGACCCGCGACCGGAGCGACTCGTCGAGTTCGTCGCCGCGCTCTCGCAGGAGTTCAGCGAGGAACGTCACGACGCTGGCCGTCTGGTCCGCCTGGTACTCGGGGACGTCGCGTCCCTCGAGCCGGGCGTTGGCCCACCCCGGGGCGAGCGAACCGTCAACGGCCCACGCCCGGTGGGGCCAGGTTCCGTCCTCGAGCTGGGCGTCGCAGTGGAACCGGGCGCTCCGCTCGATGGCGTCGCCCAGGTCGAGGTCGAGCCGATCGGCGGCGTCCAGCAGGTAGCCCGCGACCTCGGCGTCGTCGCGGAACCAGGTGTAGCCGTACCCCCCGGAGTAGGCGTAGTAGGGGTCGAACTCCGGGCCGGCGATGTGGGCCCCCGTCGGCGCCGTCAGCAGCGAGAGCGCCCGGAGGTCGTCGGTGACGGTCGCCTCGCGGGGGGTGCCTTCGGGGGTCTGGACGGCCACCCGCTCGCGGGCAGCCTCCCGCAGCGCGTCCGGCGTCGCGTGCATCTCCGCGGCCCCGCGGACGTCAGCGAGCGCCCGCTCGCGGGTCGTCTCCGTGTGGTCCGAGAGCTGGGTGACGAGCGTCGTCCGCATCCCCCTTCCCGCGCGCTCCAGGGGAGCCGAGACGACGATGTCGCCCGAGAGGTGGGTGTCCTCGTAGTTCTCCAAGGGAACCTCGCGCGGGAACTCCACGGGCTCCGGTCCCAAGAGTTCGTCGAACCGCTCGGGGACCTGCCCCCGCACGGCCGTGAGCCCGGTCGAGGCGGTGACGTAGTCGTGCTCCTCCCGGTGGAACACCTCGACGGTCGCGCCGTCGTCCGGTCCGGCACCGTCGTGGATGAGCCGACCAACCCGGCCGTCGCGGCCCTCGGGCGCGAACGTCAGGAACGCCGTCAGGCGGGCGTCGGGCGGCACCTCCCCGCGCAGCTCGACGTGGGTGATGTGGGCCCGCCCGAGCGTCAGGTCGTACTGGTGGACGGTGAACTCGTCGGCGTCGTACTCCGTCTCGACCAGCGCGGTGTCCCGGTAGAAGTGCTGGCGCACCGGGTCCGTGTCGTCGAACCACCGGACGCCGTCGTCGGTCTCGATGCCGAACCGCGACCGGTCGACCCCGTAGAGATCGGAGAGCGGGGCCGAGTGGTCGCGGAACGACCCGTCCGGGTCGACGTACACCAGCCGGTCGCCGTAGCCGGAGAACGCCCCGGCGTGGGTCGGACACTCCGCCGGGAACGACCCCCCGTCGCGCCCCCGCTTGTATCGGTTTATCGCGGTCCGCAGTCGCATACCGACACGGGGGAGCCCGATCGCTTAAAGGGTGGCGATCCTTCTCAAAATACTTATTCAGAAATGAGTAAATGTTTATACCCTCGGGGCGAACGCACACCCATGCACCACCCCGGCCCGCCAGTATTTACGGCTGTCGGCCACGACGTCGACCTCTCGCCGCGGGATCCCGATCCGTCGGCGACCTACAGATGGACGGTAGAGACCGCACCCGAAGGAAGTACCGTCACGCTCGGCGACGACCCCGTCGAGCACCTGACACCGGACGTCGCCGGGGTCTACACCGTCGGCCTCGAGGCCCCCGCCGAACGCCACCGCTTGACCGTCCGGGCGTTCCCGGGGCACGCCGCGCCCGGCGCGGCCGGCGGCGCCTCGGGCTACTCCGGCGTCTCCGGTCGTTCCGGCATCTCCGGTCGTTCCGGCGGCTCCGGGAGCGCCCGCGGCTCCGGACGGCTCGGCGACGTCGAGGGGGAGTCCCGCCCCCGAGTGCGGCTCGACGGCGGCCGCGACGGCGACCGCGTCGCGCTCCGTGCGACCGCCC
>PXRQ01000034.1:0-42966 GCA_003022005.1 Halobacteriales archaeon QS_5_70_15 | reverse complement strand
TACGTCCGGGGGTTCGCCGGCGAGGACGACTTCTCGTTCGACGCGCTCGCCGAGCGGCTGCCGTATCTCGCCGACACCGGCGTCAACACCGTCTGGCTCACCCCCGTGCTCCGGAACGACGAGTTCGACCACGGCTACAACATCACGGACTTCTTCTCGATCGCGGACGATCTCGGCACCCGCGAGGAGTTCGAGGCGTTCGTCGAGAGCGCCCACGAGCACGGTATCCGCGTCCTCTTCGACCTCGTGCTGAACCACTCCGCGCGCGAGCACCCCTTCTTCCGGGACGCTTACGGCAACCCTGACAGCGAGTACTACGACTGGTACGACTGGCAGGAGAGCGGCGAGCCCGAGACGTACTTCGAGTGGCCGTACATCGCGAACTTCGACTTCAGTAGTTTGGAAGTCCGCCGGCACCTGCTGGACGCGGTCGACGAGTGGGCGCCGGTCGTCGACGGCTTCCGGTGTGATATGGCGTGGGCCGTCCCCCGGTCGTTCTGGCGGGAGGTCCACGACCGCGTGAAGGCGACGGACGAGGAGTTCCTCCTGCTCGACGAGACGATCCCGTACATCGCGGACTTCCACGGCTCGATGTTCGAGGTCCACTTCGACACCACGCTCTACTTCACCCTCCGGCAGGTGGGCGGCGGCCACCAGCCCGGCGAGGCCGTCGTCGACGCCGTCGAGCAGCGCAAGGAGGTCGGTTTCCCCGACCACGCCGGGTTCATGCTCTACCTCGAGAACCACGACGAGAGCCGCTACCTGGAGGAGTGCGGCCGACCGGCCACCGAGGCCGCGGCCGCCGCGATACTCACCCTCCCCGGGATCCCGATGCTCTACTCCGGCCAGGAGCTCGGGATGCGCAGCCGTCGCGGTGCCCTCGACTGGGACGCCGCCGACGAGTCGCTGCTGGAGTACTACGAGTCGCTGATCGAAACCCGCGACGCGACCCCCGCGCTCGGCTACGCCGGCGGGTTCGAGCGGGTCGACTTCGAGACCGACTCGGACCGCGTCGTCGCGTACGCCCGGACGACCCCCGCGGGCTCGGACGCGGAGCACGACCGGTACGTCGTCGCCTGCAACTTCGGTGACGACCCGGCGACGGTCTCGTTCCCGGGCGAAGCGGTCGAGCCGACCGACCGCGTCTCCGACGAGTCCGTCGCGCACGGCGACGGACTCTCGGTCGACAGCGTGGCCGTCCTGCCCGCCGAAGCCGGTCGGTAGGGACGAACCACGGGGGCGACGGGTCGGTGCCGGTGGATCGGACCGGAGCCGAACGCGGTTCCCGAGGCGGACGACCTTCCGCGGGTCGAGCCCGCGAGATCGATGCTGGAGATACACCCCGAGGCCGCGACGGGCTCCGGGGGCTCGCCGGGGTCGCCGGGCTCGTCCGGGGAGTGAGAACCGGACGGGGCTCTCCGGGGATCATCCGACTTTCGGGGCTGTTCCCTGATCTCGTGACGATCGCCCGTTCACGAACCCGGAAATTCAAGTACGAGTACGGGACCACCCCGCCGCGTGACCTGACCGTCGCCGCGCGGCGGTCCGCGGGAGCACGGCACGACGCCGCGCGGACGGGAGCGTGCCGTCTGTCGGCCCCGAAGCCATCTAAACCTGGGTCCGGAGGTGGTGGTCCGTAAGCCCCCAGAGCCGCCGGGCCACGTCCTCGTCCAACCCCTCGCGGGTGACCCGCCAGTCCCAGTTGCCCGAGGTGGTCCCGGGGGTGTTGAACCGCGCGTCCGAACCGAGCCCGAGGGCGTCCTGTATCGGCGCTATCGCGAGCCCGGCCGACGACCCCCACACCGCGTCGAGCAGGTCCCAGTGGGTCTCCTGGCCGTCGGTGGCGAGGTAGTAGTGCAGGCAGTCCCGCTGCTCGTCGCCGAGCGAGCGGTACCACCCGACCGCGGTGTCCGTGTCGTGGGTGCCGGTGTAGGCGACGACGTCCTCCGGGTAGGTGTGGGGCTGGTAGAAGTGGTCCTCCGCACACCAGTCGGCGTACTGCGGGATGCGCATCCCGGGGAGGTCGAACCGCCGCCGGAGCCCGTGGACGGACTCCGAGAGGTGGCCGACGTCCTCCGCGATGGCCGGGAACTCCCCGCGGTGCTCGCGGACCGTCTCGAACAGCGCCGCTCCGGGCGCCTCGCGCCACTCCCCCTCCGCGGGACTGTCGGCCGCCTCGGGGATCGCCCAGTAGCTGTCGAACCCCTTGAAGTGGTCGAGCCGGACGACGTCGACGAGGTCGTAGGTCCGCTCGAACCGCCGGATCCACCAGCCGAACCCCGTCGACTCGAGGTGGTCCCAGTCGTACAGCGGGTTCCCCCACCGCTGGCCGCCCTCGCCCCCCTCCGGCGGGACCCCCGCCACCGCCTCGGGGCCGTCCGGGCCGACCGCGAAGACGTCGCGGTTCGCCCACACGTCCGCGCTGTCCATCCCGACGTACAGCGGGACGTCGCCGACGATGTCGATCCCCCGTTCGGCGGCGTCCGCCCGGAGCGCGGCCCACTGCCGGTCGAAGCAGAACTGGAGGAACTCGCGGAACGCGATCTCGTCGGCGAGTTCACCCCGCCACTCCTCGAGCACGTCGGGGTCGCGCCGGCGCAGTCCCTTCGGCCAGTCGGTCCAGCCGGCATCGTCGAACCGGCGTTTCAGGGCGACGAACAGCGCGTACTCCTCGAGCCAGTGACCCTCCCGCTCGCGGAACGACTCGAACGCCCCGCGCTCCTCGGCGCTCGCGCGGGCCTCGAACCCCTCGAACGCGGTACGGAGCCGGGGGGTCTTGTACTCGATCACGGCGTCGAAGTCGACCCGGTGTGGCCCGACCCCGGCGCGGGGCTCGACCTCGCTCCCCTCGAGCCACCCCGCGTCGACCAGCCGGTCGAGGTCCACCAGGAGCGGGTTGCCCGCGAACGCCGACAGCGGCGAGTACGGGGAGTGCCCGTGGATGCCGGCGGTCGGTCCCAGGGGACAGACCTGCCAGACGGACGCACCCGCCCGCTCCGCGAACTCGAGGAAGGCGCGTGCGCCCGCCCCGAGCGTCCCGATTCCCTCCGGTCCGGGGAGCGAGGTGAGGTGCAGGAAGAGTCCGCTCCGGCGTCCCAGGTCCATGACCGCCGTTCACGCTCCCCCCGTTTCAAGTGTGGGGTCGGACTGGACGGTGGCCCGCGTCGGTCCGCCGGGCACGACCTCCGAGCGGGCGGCCGGGACGGTCGGGATTTATGCTCGCCCGCCGGGGGAGTCGGGTATGGCGGACCTCGTGACGTTCGGCGAGACGATGCTGCGCTACTCCTCGCCGCCCGGCGAACGGCTCGAACTGACCGACCGGCTCGACGTCCACGTCGGCGGGGCGGAGAGTAACGTCGCCGTCGCCGTGGCGGAACTCGGCCGCGAGGCCGTGTGGCTCTCGAAACTCCCGGATACCCCGGTCGCGCGGCGGATCACCCGGTCGCTCGTCCTCCACAGCGTCGAACCCGACGTCGCGTGGACCGACGAGGGCCGGGTCGGCACGTACTACCTCGAACCCGGCGGCGAGCCGCGGGGGACGAACGTCGTCTACGACCGCGCGCGATCCGCGGTGACCACTGCGACGACCGCCGACCTCCCGCTCCCGCGGATCCGCGGGGCGGAGGCGTTCTACACGAGCGGCATCACGCCCGCGCTCTCGGAGACGCTCGTCGGGACCACGACGGACCTCCTCGAGACGGCCCGCGAGGCGGGAACCGAGACGGTGTTCGACCTGAACTACCGGTCGAAGCTCTGGTCGCCGGCGGAGGCCCGCGCGACGGTACGGGAACTCCTCCCGCTCGTCGACACGTTCGTCGTCGCCGAGCGGGACGCCGCCGACGTGCTCGAACGGGACGGCGAACCCGAGGCCGTCGCGGCCGCGTTCGCCGACGAGCACGACATGGGGACGGTGATCGTGACGCTGGGCGAGTCGGGCGCGCTCGCGTGGCACGACGGCGAGATCCACCGACAGGGGACCTACGACGCCGAGACTCGGGACCCCGTCGGCACCGGCGACGCGTTCGTCGGCGGGTTCCTCGCGAGCCGGCTGGAGGGGGACACGGTCCCCGAGGCACTCGAGTACGGGTCCGCCACAGCGGCGCTCAAGCGCACGCTGGACGGCGACGCCGCGACGGTCACCCCCGAGGAGGTCGAGCGGGTGATGGCGGAATCCGGCGGCGGCATCTCGCGCTGACACGCACGGTCGTGGTCTTTCGCCGCCGAGCGCCGTCCCCGTCCGGGAGCCCACCGGGGAATCGTGTCGACCGGCCGGGGACGCCGGGGCGGCGGGCGGACGTCACCTTCGACCACTCACGCGACCGTCTCCGGGACGCCGCCGGGTCCGTGGCCGGCCCCCATCCGCGTGTCGGCGGTGTCGTCCGTCACCGTCGCGCCCACGGGGCTCGGCGCGTTGACCGCGCCCCCGACACATGAGACGGTCCCGGCCGAGCGGTGACCGTTACCGCGCTCGGTCGTCGAACGCGCGGTTCGCGGTTCGTCACCCTTGCGCGCGACCGAGCGGTTACGTCCGCTCAAGGATGACGCGCCGGACGGGAGACGCGGGTTCGTCCTCGGTGTCCGGGGCCGTGTCGCCGGCGTGACCCATGTCGGTCGCTGAGGGGGCACCGCCGGGCCGCTGTGGCTACGTCTGGCCCGGCGGTCAACGAGGACGGCGACGACCCTGACCGCCAGAGCTGCTGCTACCGGCCGACGCTCGCCGACTCGGGCCGTTGTGTCTGGCACACGGACCCCGAGGATACGGGAGGGAAGTCGCCGGACGCCATGCGCGCGGCGCGGCTCGACCCGGACGAGGAACCGGGACGGACCTCGGAGGGCGGCTCGTTCGTCGAACTGCTCGACGGGGCGGACCTCTCGGGAGTGTCACTCGGGGACGAGGTGACGCTCGACCGGGTGTCGCTCCGCGGGGCGGACCTGTCCGGAGCGATGCTCGTCGGGGCCGACCTCCACGGGGTGGACCTCGCCGGTGCCGACCTCTCGGCGGCGAACCTGTCGGCCGCGGACCTCTCGGGCGCGCGGCTCGACCGGGCCACGTTCGCCGACGCGACGCTCCTGGAACTGGGCTGCACCGACGGTCACCTGATCGGCACCGACCTCTCCGGACCCTCGGTCGAGCGGGCCAGGCTCAACCGGGCCGAACTCCTCGGGGCCGATGTGGTCGGGGCGCGGCTCTACGGCGCGCTGCTCGGCGACGCGAGGATCGACCGCGGGACGCGGTTATGGCCCGACGGCGGCGTCTCGTGGCGTCGATTAGTCGGGCGCGACGAGTCGGACGCCGGGAGCCTCCGCCACCGGCTCGGGACCGTCCTCCGCCGCGGACGGCGACTGTACTGCGCGTACGACCCACGATACGCCCGGGACGACGGCGAGCCGGACGTCGGGCGGGCGGCGGAGGTGTACGGCCGGCTCGAGTCGCTGGCGCGGGACAACAGCCTGCCCCGGCTGGCGAGCGAGTGCTTCCTCGGGTGAACGGACGTCCAGTTCATGCAGGATCGCGGGCACCGGGATCTGCTGATGACCCTTTGGTCGCTCGTGCCGAACCTGGTGGCACGGCACGGCGAGACCCGTTGCGGGTCTGGGATCGGGTTCGGTCATCGTCCTGGTCTGCGGGCTCGTCTACCGGGCGTTCGGGCTCGTCGCACGGGCCGACGGGGCGGGCGAACCGGCGACGCCGTTCGAGAACCTTTAGTTCAGCTCACTCACGTTTACCACCCTCGTGTACGGCGATTTCAGCCCGATCGAGCCGGCCGGTCGGCTGCTGGCCGTCGCGGAGACGTCGGCGGGCGTGGTACTGCTCGCCATCCTGATGTTCGTGTTCGGCCGACGGGCGACCGGGTGAACCGGGCCCGGTCGGACGGGGACGGCGCGAGTCGGACGGTCGTGGCGGGGACCCCTCATACGGTCTTGTGTAACGATTTGCCGGCGAGCGCCCGACCGGGGTCGGCGATCATCGCGGACTACGCACGACCGTCTCAGAGGACGCCCCCGGACCGACCCGCCGCCCGCCGCGGTGGCCTCGAACGCCGGTAGGCAAACCGGTATGTTCGGGGCAGTTCACGGGTCGAGCATGGGACTCGGCAAGCACACGCTGAACGGTATCATCTCGCTGGTCGTCAGCGTCGTCGCGACGGTCGTCACGGCCGACGGCGACGGGAGATACGACACGACGGACCTGCTCCTCGCCGTCGCGGTGTCGGCGTTCCTCTCGGGGTTCTTCACGAGCTACTTCGCCGGGGAGTAGGGGGGCGCCGACCCGTCGAGCCGGCGGGTCCATCGTCCGAGGGACGGCGCGTGGACTACCGCCGAAGCACCGCGGGCCGCTCGAAGGTCGCCTCGAAGCCCACCGCCGAAACCTCGGCTGTCGGCCAGTCACCCGTCGTGAGGAACCACACTCCGTCGGCGGTCACGAGCGCGGTCCCCTCGCTCTTGGCGCCCTGCACCGTCGGGTTCCAGGCGTATGCCCCCGGGAGTGCGAGCGGCGCCTCGCTCGTCGGCGTGGCGAGCCACTCCCGGCCGGCGTACCCCGTCGCGCCCCCCTGGTGGTGTTCGCGCCACTCCCCGCGGTGGCCGAGCGCGGCGTAGGCGTCCCGTATCGCCCCGAAGACGTCCGCCGCGGTCCCGTCCCGCTGGGCGTACGCCCGCGTCGCCGCCAGCGCCGTCGCCTCGACGGTCGCCGCCGCCTCGTGACGCCCCGCGAGCCACGGGGGCGGGTCGAACGCGACCGTCCGGGTGGTGCTCGCGTAGAGGCCGTCCCGACGGGCGGTGACGGCGACGAGCGCGTAACCGCCGAGCGCCGCGTCCGTCGGCGTGAAGTGTCTGTACCGCCGCGCACGCTCCTCGCCGCCGACGAGCACGACCCCCGCGTCGGCGCCCCGCTCGGCGAGTTCGGCCTCGACCCGCGCGGCGACGTCGTGCTCGCGGTCCGCCGACGTCGCTGCACGGCAGGCCGCCTCCACGGCCGCCGCGGCGTCGGTCCCGAGGTCCCGATACCGTTCGACGTCGGCCTCGGCCAGCCGCGTCCGGAGCGGTGAGGGATCCACCCGGTCGAACCCGGGCACGTCGAAGTCCGCCCCGGCGGGCGTCTCGGCGTGCTCGGCCACCGCGTCGGCCAGCGATCCCGCGTGCCACTCGTAGGACTCGACCGTGGCACCCGCAGGGAGTTCCTCATCGCGCAGCCGCTCGGCCTCGATGCCGTTCGTCACGACGGTCCACTCGCCGTCGAACCCGACCGCGGCCTCGCCGACGGCCGCCCTGCGGTCGACCAGGTTCGAGCCGCCCGTCGCCCACGCGAACGTGTCCGGGTCGGCGAACCAGACGCTCTCGAGCCCCTCGTCCTCGAGCAGATCCGCGAGGCGCTCACGACGGCCCGGCGGCCACCCTCGTCCGTCCCGTTGGAGGTCCGCCCCGCCTCCCCCCTCGCTCCGAGGCCCGCTCCCCGTCGCTGGATCGCGCGGAGACATGGTATGATTAATTCTAATCCGAGTAAACTTCTTAACGCTGGTGGTCCAAGGGTCGGGTATGGCTACCAAACTCGAGCAGCGGACCTACGAACTGTACATCGACGGCCGGTGGGAGGAGGCCGAGGAGACGATCGAGGTGACCGACCTCGCGGAGGGCGGGATCTTCGCCAGGGCCGCGGCGGCCAGCGCGGACCAGGCCGAGGCGGGGCTGGCGGCCGCCCACCGCGCCAAGCGGCCGATGCGCGAGACCACCGTCGTCCAGCGGGCGAGGTGGATGGCGGCGATCGCGGAGGAGATCGCGGCGCGGAAGGACCGCCTGGCCGACGTCATCGTCCGGGAGGCGGGCAAGCCCATCTCCTCGGCGCGGGGGGAGGTCGACTCGGCCGCCGAGCGGTTCCGGCGCGCGGCCGAGGAGGCCCGGAACCGGAAGGGCGAGTTCGTCGAGGGCACGACCGGCGGCCACGAGGGCTGGAAGGCCATCGTCCAGCCCGAGCCGGTGGGGACCGTCCTCTGCATCACCCCGTACAACTACCCCCTCTCGACGACGGCACTCCAGCTCGCGCCCGCGCTGGCCGCGGGCAACAGCGTCGTGCTCAAGCCGGCGAGCAAGACGCCGGTGAGCGCCGCGATCCTCGCGGAGGCGATCGAGGCGGTCGGGCTCCCCGACGGCGCGTTCAACCTCGTCTCCGGGCGCGGCTCGGAGGTGGGGGACCTGCTCGCGGGCGACGACCGCATCAACGCCGTCGCGATGACCGGCTCCTCGAGCGCCGGCAAGCACGTCGCCAAGCAGTCCGGGATGGCGAACCTCCACATGGAACTCGGCGGCAACGCGCCCGCCGTGGTCTTCCCGGACGCCGACCTCGCGGACGTCGCCGGCCAGTGCGCGAAGGGGTCGTTCAAGTACGCGGGCCAGCGCTGCTCGGCCGTCTCGCGCGTCCTCGCCCACGAGTCGGTCCACGACGAGGTCGTCGGCCTGCTGGAGGCGCAGGTCGACAACTGGAACCCCGGGGCGAGCGGGGTGCGAGGATCGTCCGCGGCGGGGAGCGGGACGGCCAGTTCTTCGAGCCGACGCTGCTCGCGGGAGTCCCGCACGACGCCCGCATCCTCCACGAGGAGCAGTTCGGACCCGTCGCCGTCGTCACCGCCTTCGCGGACGAGGAGGAGGCGCTGGCGGTCGCCAACGGCGGGGACCTCGGGCTCGACGCCGCCGTGTTCACGGCCGACTACGACCGCGCGATGCGCGTCGCCGACCGGATCGAGGCCGGTGGCGTCCGCATCAACGGCGCGCCGTCCCACGGCCTCGGCGACATCCCGTTCGGCGGGGTGAAGGACTCCGGTATCGGCCGCGAGGGCATCGGTTACACCATCGAAGCCTTCACCACGACGAAGAGCGTCATCCTCTAGGATGGTCGACCCCGACGCCCGGCGGACGGAGGCTGACGGACAGCGGGAACCACCGGACGGCGAGGACACGAACCGGGTACGCAACGCGAAGATCGTCTGTACGCTCGGACCGGCCTCGGACGACGCCGAGACGATCGAGGGGCTCGTCGAGGCCGGGATGTCGGTCGCGCGGCTCAACGCGAGCCACGGCACGACCGAGCACCGCGCGGAGCTGATCGACGGGATCCGGCGGGTCGACGCCACCGCCGAGGGGACCGTGGCCGTCATGCTCGACCTCCAGGGCCCGGAGGTCCGGACGGCGCCGCTGGACGAGCCGATCGACATCGCCGACGGCTCGACGGTCCGGTTCGTCCAGGGCGACACCGCGACGCCGGAGGAGATCGGCCTCTCGACCTCCATCGCGGCGGTCACGCCGGGCGACCGGGTCCTGCTCGCCGACGGGCGCATCGAGACGACGGTCACGGAGGTCGACGGCGAGACGGTGTACGCCAGGGTCGACTCCGGCGGGCCGCTCGGGGGACGCAAGGGCGTCAACGTCCCGCGAGTCGACCTCGGGCTGGAGACGCTCACCGACCGGGACCGGCGCGAGCTCGAGCTCGCCGTCGAGAAGGGGGTCGACTTCGTCGCCGCGAGCTTCGTCCGGACCGGCGAGGACGTCTACGGGGTGAGCCAGACGATGGAGGAGCTCGGCGCCTCCATCCCCGTGATCGCCAAGATCGAGCGGGCCGACGCCGTCGAGAACCTCGACGACATCATCGACGAGGCGTACGGCGTCATGGTCGCGCGGGGCGACCTCGGGGTGGAGTGTCCCCTGGAACGGGTGCCGATCATCCAGAAGCGCATCATCCGGAAGTGCGTGAACGCGGGCGCCCCCGTCATCACCGCGACGGAGATGCTCGACTCGATGGTCGAGGAGCGCCGGCCCACCCGGGCGGAGGCGACCGACGTCGCCAACGCCGTCCTCGACGGGACGGACGCGCTGATGCTCTCGGCGGAGACGGCCGTCGGCGAGGACCCGGTGACCGTCGTCGAGACGATGGACCGCATCGTCCGCGACGTCGAGGGGAGCGAGGAGTACGCGGAGGTGTTCGAGAGGATGGTGCCGGCGACCGGCGGAACCCAGACCGACGCGCTCGCCCGCTCGGCCAGGTACATGGCCCGCGACATCGGCGCGAGCGCGGTCGTCGCGGCCACCGAGTCCGGATACACCGCGCTCAAGGCCGCGAAGTACCGGCCGACCATCCCCGTCGTCGCCTCGACGCCGAACGACGGGGTCCGGCGACGGCTCGGGCTCTCCTGGGGGGTCGTCCCGAAGTACACCCCCATGACCTCCGGCGGCGCGGAGGCGGTCATCCAGGAGGCGGTCCAGACCGCCCTCGAGGCCGGCGTCGCCGACAGCGGCGACACGGTCGTGGCGCTCGCCGGCATGATGACCGAGATGGAGGGGGTCGACACGACGAACATGCTGAAGGTCCACGTCGCCGCCGAGATACTCGCCTCCGGCCGCTCGGTCGTCGAGGGCTCGGGAACGGGCCCGCTGTTCCGGCTCGAGTACGGCGACCTGACCGGCCTCCCGGAGGGGGCGATCGTCGCCCTCGAGGAGGGGTTCGAGGGGGAGTTCTCCGGCGACCCCCGGAAGCTCGCCGGTATCGTCGACGCCCGGCCGGGACAGACGAACTACGCCGCCATCGTCGCGCGGGAACTGGGGATCCCCATGATCAGCGGCGCCGACCTCCCGGACGAGGGAGTCCTGTCGGACGAGTCGCCCGTCACGCTGGACGCCGAGCGCGGCGTCCTCTACGAGGACTCGGTCCGGACGGGTCACGAGCGGGACTGACGGGCACCGGTCGCGTTCGGCCACGGCGGTCACGAACGGCTCCCGCTCCGTCCGTCACCGGCCGTGGACGGGTAGCGGTTCGGCTTCCGGCCTTCGGGGACCCACGTCGCCGCCGGGGTGCTCGTCCCCGGACGGGCCGTCGTCGACGGCCACGCGACCGATCCCGTCTCCCGGTTCGACTCCGGGCCCTCTCCGGGGTGCCGGAGCGGGCGGTCGTCGCGCTCCCTGACGGCTTCGACGACGAGTTCACCCGCGCCTGCGAAACTCGCGCACGGCGATGCCGCGGGCATACAGCGCCGGGAGGGGCTCTTCGAGGTCGCCCGTGTTCCCGAGATCCCGGCCGATCGCTCCCCCATCGCTTCTATCGTACCCGGTGTCGAGGTCCGGTGATCCGTCGCCCGGACGGAGCCGGACCACGTCGACGCCGAGATCGGCGAAGCAGGCGATCGTCCCGGTGATGGCGGCAGTGTCCCCGACTCCGTCGCCGTCGCTGTCGTCGAAGGTCCGGGGACGCGCTTCGTGAGCGACAGCGCCCCTCCGACGGGACCCGTCGTTCGCTGCTGTGGATCCGATGTACTGAACCGAGCGCTCGGTGGAACCACCGGAACCGCGTCTCGCCGAGGAGCAGTCAGTCGGCCTGTGCGCTGCCGTCACCCGATTCGGCTTCGGCCCTGGCGCCTTTCACTACTCCGTGGGAGAGCGCGTCGCCGGACGACACGTCGAACAGGTGGATCCGGTCGCGGTCGATGACGATCTCGACCGACTGTTCCTCGCGGATGTCGGTGTCGGGATCGACGCTCATCAGCAGCCCCTGACGTTCCTCCATGTCGCCCATCCCGGAGTCGGTATCCGCCCCGATCGGTTTGAGGTAGACGAAGATCTCGTCGCCCATCGGCTCGAGCACGTCCGTTTCGACCTCGAAGGGGGTACTCGGGTTCCGCGCCTCGGCGATGTTCTGCGTGAGGTAGATGTCTTCGGGGCGGATACCGGTCTCCACCTGATCGCCCTCCGCGACCCCATCGACGGCCGTGGTGTCGAACGAGATCTCGTATCCGTCGGCCTGTAACGTGTCGTCCTCGACCGCCGTCATGGCGAAGTTCATCGACGGCGAGCCGATGAACCCCGCGACGAAGCGGTTGGCCGGCTCGTTGTAGCAGACCAGCGGGGGGTCGATCTGCTGGAGTTCGCCGGCGTCCAGCACCGCGATCCGGTCGGACATCGTCATCGCCTCCGCCTGGTTGTGCGTGACGTAGATGATCGTCGTGTCCAGCTGTTTGTGGAGCCGCTGGAGCTCCGTCCGCATGCTCACCCGGAGCTTGGCGTCCAGGTTCGCCAGCGGCTCGTCCATGAGGAACACCTCCGGATCGCGGACGATGGCCCGCGCGATGGCGACGCGCTGGCGCTGGCCGCCGGACATCTCGTCGGGCATCCGGTCGAGCATCTCCTCGAGCTGGACGATCTCCGCGGCGTCCTCGACACGACGGTCCATCTCCTCCTTCTCGAAGTTCCGCAGGCGCAGCCCGAAGGAGATGTTGTCGTAGACGTCCATGTGCGGGAACAGCGCGATGTTCTGGAACACCATCGCGATGCCGCGGTCCTTCGGCGGCAGGTTGGTCACCTCGCGGTCGCCGATCAGGATCTCCCCGGACGTCGGTTTCGTGAGCCCCGCGACCGTCTCCAGGGTGGTCGACTTCCCGCATCCCGACGGGCCGACCAGGCAGATGAACTCCCCGTCCCTGAGGTCGAGGTTCATGTTGTTGACCGCGGTTACGTTTCCGTACTCCTTCGTCACGTCGGTGAGTTTGACTCGTGCCATTGTGTTACTCCTTGAGTGCCCCTTGCGTGAGACCGCTGATGATTTTCTCCTGTGCGAAGACGACGAGGATCGCGACCGGAACGATCGCGATGAGGCTCGCCGCCGCCTGGAGGTCGTACCGGGTCGTGTACTGCGTCTGGAACGCGAGGACGCCGTTGACGACGGGCGCCCACTCGGCCGCGCTGTCCCCGGTCATCAGGAACGAGAAGAAGAACTCCGTGTACACCGTGATGAACGTGAGGATGCCGGCGGTCGCGATCCCGGGGGCCGACAGCGGCATGATGACGCGGAACAGTGCGCCGATCCGCGTCGTCCCCTCGACCCTCGCGGCGTCCTCCAGCCCGTCCGGGATCTGCCCGTAGAACGTCGTCAGGATGAAGATCGCGAGCGGCATGGTGAACGCGCTGAGCGGAGCGACGACGGCGCCCGGCGTCGCGTAGATCTCCGCCGGGAGCATGAATATCCCGAGCATCGGGGTCTGCTGGTTGAACGCACGGAACAGCGGGAGGAACAGCGTCGCGGGCGGGAAGAAGCTCAGCACCAGCAGCGAGAAGAGCAGCGGCGTCTTCCCGCGGAAGTTCAGCCGGCCGAACGCGTAGCCGGCGAAGCTCCCGATGAGGAGGACGAAGGCCGTCACCGAAAACGCGTAGAACAGGCTGTTGAACATGAACCGCGCGAACGGGATCTGAACGAAGACGTCGATGAACGCCGCCAGGTCGATCTCCGTCGGGATCAGCGGGATGTTGGTCTGTCCCGGCGGCGCCATCGCGACCGCGAACAGCCAGTACAGCGGGAACAGCGACGTCGTCAGCAGGACCCCGCCCATGAACACCCCCATGACTGCGTACGCCTTCTGGGGGTTTCGCATCCAGTCGCCGGCCCAGCGCTGGATCCGCGTTTTCGAGTCGTCGTCCCCGTCGCTTCCGCCGCCCATCTCCTCCGCGTCGTCGTGGTTTCGCGCGTCGATGCTCATGTCACGCGAACCCCAGGCTCTGGTTGCTACGCTTGATGAATACGAGGTACACCGAAATGAACAGTCCGACCACGATCGCGATCAGCACGCTCGCGGCGGCCGCCGAGCCGTACAGCGACGCGGAGCCGAACATCAGCTCAACGACAAGACAGCTCATCGACGGGACGGTCGTACAGCCGACGCTCGTCGCCTCGATGATCCCGTACACCCGCAGCGCGCCCATCGTCCGGAACAGCATCGCGACCATCAACACCGGGAAGACCAGCGGGAACGTGATGTACCGGAACCGCTGCCAGCCCGAGGCACCCATCACGTCGGCCACCTCGTAGAGGTCCTGGTTGACGCTCTCGAGGCCGGCGAGGATCAGGAGTCCCATGAACGCCGACGTCTTCCAGATGTCCGCGATCGTCACGATCACGAACCCGTCGAACGTCGTGTTCAGCGGGAGGCTCGAGAAGATCCCCAGGCTCTGGAGCGGTTCGGTCAACAGCCCGTAGCCCGGCCGGAACATCAGGAAGAAGATCATCCCCTGGATGACGATCGGGATCGCCCACGGGAGGATGATGAGTAGTCGGACGAGCTTTCGGCCCGTGTAGTCCCCCTGCATCAGCATCGCATAGAGGAACCCGAGCAGCGTCTCGCCCACCACGCTGAGCACGGCGAACAGGACCGTCATGAACAACGCCTGTCCGAGGACCGGAACCTGGAACGACGGGTCCAGGAACGGCGCCGGCGCCAGCGCGTTGGTGTTCGTGAGCAGCTGGACGTAGTTCGTGAGCCCCGTGAACTCCCCGAGACGACCGCTTCCGGTGATGACGTCGGCGAAGAACGACGTCCTGATCGCGGACGCGAGCGGCCAGAAGGCGAACAGCAGCAGGACGATGAACCCCGGCGCCAACAGGAGATACGCGTACGCCTGCTCGCTCATGTTCTCGGTCCAGGTCCCTGCCCGCGCGAGCAAACCCGGCGAGCGCGTCGCCTGAGCCCGTTCAGTCGCCATGGAACACACCACCTCTCACGGTCGGCGACGGTAGTCGTGCCGACATGCTCGGTACAGTGTCGGTGTTATTATTCAACATTATGTTCGTTGTCGTATGTTTCGTTTTGATGTCGCGGATGCCGAAACGAGTGGCTCGTGGCGTTACGCGGCCTGGTCCTCGATGGCCTCGATCTTCTCCTGCATCGTCGAAGCCGCCTCTTGGGGCGACTTCTCCTGGCGGAGTGCCGCGTTGACCTCGGTGGCGACGATGGTCCGCTGGTTCGGCCAGACCGCGGTGGTGGGACGCGGGATCAGGTTCTGCGCGGAGAACTCGAGTGCCTCGAAGTACGGCCCGTACGTGTCGCTCTCCTCGACGTAGCTGTACAGCGACGGCTTCGGCGGCATGAAGTTCGCGGCGTCGAACTGGTGTTCGAGGAACGAGTCCTCCCACCACGCCTTGATGACTTCCTTCGCGGACGCCTTGTTGTCGCTGAACGGGTTCATCGAGAGGATCCAGCCGCCCTGCGCGTGCCAGGAGCCGTTCGGCCCCGCCGGGAGGGGCATCACGCCGGGCTCCATGTCGGTGTCCTGGAACGCCGAGACGGCGCCCCCGATGGCGTACGTCCAGTTGCGCTGGGTGACCGCGTTCCCGTTCTCGAAGATGCTCTTCGTGTCGGGTTCGATCCACCCCGCCACCTCCTGGGGTGAGACCGCCGAGACGTCCATCGGTGCGAGCCCCTCACCGTGGATCGTGTCCACCGCGACCTCGATGCCATCGACGGCCTCCTCCTCCCCGATGGTGACCGGACGGTCCCCGACGGGGCCGAAGAGGTTGTCCGGTCCCCCGAAGAACGCGCCGCCCATGCTCGTCAGGTACTCGTTGAACGTACAGCACGCCAGTCCGATGTAGTCGTTTCCCTGCCAGACGTGTCCGTAGTCGGCGTCGGAGGCCCCGTGCGCCTCCGAGACGGCCGTCGTGAACTCCGACCAATCCGGCGGGTCGTTCTTCCAGGTATCGAAGTCGGAATCGCTGTACCCTGCCTCCCTGAACAGGTCCTTCCGGTACTGGACGGTCGGGAAGTCCGGGAAGGCCGGGATCGAGTACAGGTCCCCCGTCTCGGGGTGAGTCCCCGTGTCGATCATCGACTGGACGCCCTGCTCTTTGACCCGGGAGATGAACTCGTCGGACATCTCCTCCTCCAGGTTGACCAGGTCATCCCGGACGATGAACGGGATCGTCCACCCGTTGTCGGTCAACACGAGGTCCGGGTCGGACGACTCAGCGTCGATCGCAGTCCGGAGCTGCTGTTGTTTCCCGCCGCTGTCCTGCGGGGGGCGTGTCATCTCGATGGTGACCGAATCCGGAACCCCCGCCTCGTGAAGCGCCTCCGCCATTCCGGCGTCCTGGTACTGGGCGCCCGAGGAGATGGTCACCGTACCACCGATCTCCCCGTCGTCCGAACCGCCACCGTCTCCGCCGCCACCGTCCCCGCCGTCTCCGCCGCCACCGTCGCCGCCGCCACCGCCGCCGATACATCCCGCCAGACCGACGGCGATGCCGGATGCCCCCGCGGCCTCGACGAACCGGCGCCGCGAGACGCCGTTCATCGTGCTATCACGCGTCTTGTCATTATCTGGCATGACTTGACCTCCCTTCGGACTCGTTTATAAAATAGGTGGGGTGTTTACAACGGCTGTTGTAAGCGGTAGTTACGTGTGGTTCGACTCCTCCTCGCGCCGACCCGGTGCCGGCACCCTGGATCACGCTCCGGACGGCGGGAACTCCGGTCGGGTGCCGTCCAGGGCGGTCACGTCGAGGACGGTGATGTGGGTCGCTTCGACGGACTCGAGCATCGATCCCCAGCCACCGACCGTGGTCGTCGAGCCGTCCTCCGTCCCGACGACCAGCGACACCTGCCCGGCCATCGAGGGTCCGCCCTCGTCGTTCCGGTTGCCCGTCGCCGAGACGATCGCCTCGCGCGCCCGGCCCTCCAGTTCGACGTTCTCGCCGGTCTCGATGTCGTAGCCCTCGATCCGCACGCGGACCGCGGCACCCGCCTCGATGAGCGGCGCGAGGTCCCGGGCGCACTGCCGGATGTCGAGGTACTCGACCGGCCCGTCCCCCGTGGCCACGTAGAGCGTGTCCCACAGGTCCCACAGCGCCGTCCGGAAGTACCAGTGGAAGACGTGGGCGTGGGTCCGGTCGTCGACGAGGACGCCGTACTCCTCGAACGCGTCGGGGTGGTGGGCGAAGCAGGTCTTCCGTCGGTCGACCAGCGTGAGGAACGGGGCGGGGAACTGCCGGTGGCGGGCCTCCCAGCACGCCCCGCGGAAGTCCAGCTCCGGGGGCGACTCGTCGGGCTTGGTGTGGATCGACACGCGGACCGAGACGCCCCGGTCGTGGGCCGCCGCCAGACGGGGCCGGAGCCGCCCGAACTCCTCGGGGGTCAGCGAGAGGTGGACCTGGCGTTCGGCCCCGTCGACGAACGTCGAGGCTCGCTCGTACACCGTCCGGAACCGCTTGACGATGCTCGCCCGGTTCGACTCGAGAGCCGGCTGCTCCCAGCGCTCCTCCACCTCCTCGGCGGCCGACTCGAACCTGTCGGCGCGCGAGCGGAGGTCCTCCATCACGTCCGCCGGACTGTGCGCGCGAACGTGGAGCGACCCCGCCTCGTAGGTCTCGACGTACCCCCGCTCCTCCAGCTCCTCGAGGACGTCGTAGATGCGCGGTTTCGGCACCGAACTCTCCGACGCGAGCTCCGTCGCCGACGTCGACCCGTACCCCAGCAGCGTGACGTAGGCGTCGGCCTGATATGGCGAGAGCCCCGCCCGCTCCAGCGTCTCGACGAGTTCCGCCGGATTCATCACTCCAACTGTGGGACCGGCGGTATTCAACCGTTCGGTCGCACGGAACGCCCGTCCCGGGGGAAGAGTGGGTCGTAACGGATGCGCGCGCACGCTGCGGAAACGCCGCCGAACCGCCCGTTCGTACGGTCGTGCGTGGCCCTTTCTCGCGTCCCGACTCGGATCCGGTCCCCGCGGTCTCGAAACGCCGGTGGTGTCGAACGAAAACAGTTGCGCACGACCGTATCAGGGGAGGCGGTAGACGCGTGCCTCGTAGGGACGCAGGTCGAGCGCCCCGAGGTCGGTCCCGACCTCGTCGTAGTTCGCGATCAGCACCGACGCGCCCCCGTCGGTCACGTCGTCGCTCAGATCGACCTCCTTACCCCGGTCGGTCCAGTTGAGGACGACGAGTACCCGTTCCTCGCCGAGCGTCCGGACGCAAGCGTAGACCTGCTCGTTCTCGGGGAGGAGGAGCTCGTACTCACCGTAAACGAGTACGTCCTCCTCGTGTCGGAGACCTATCAGGGCACGGTAGTAGTGCCAGACCGAGGAGTCGTCGGCCACCGCCCGCTCGACGTTGATATCGGGGTAGTTCTCGTTGACTTTGATCCAGGGCTCCCCGTCGGTGAAGCCGACGTTCGCCGCGTCGGACCACTGCATCGGCGTCCGGCCGTTGTCGCGGCTCTGGTAGTTGACGACGTCACGGATCTCCTCGTAGCTACTGATCTCGCCCGCGTCGAGGGCCATCTCCACCCGGTTGATCGTCGCGACGTCGCGGCACTCCTCGAGCGACTCGAAGTCGGCGTTGGTCATCCCGATCTCCTCGCCCTGGTAGACGTACGGCGTTCCGCGATGGGCCATGAGGAACGTCGCCAGCAGCGTCGCCGACTCGGCGTGGTAGTCCTCGACGTCGCCGAACCGCGAGACGCTCCGCGGCTGGTCGTGGTTCTCCCAGTAGAGCGCGTCCCACGCGGTGTCCTCGAGTCCGGTCTGCCAGCGCTCGACGATCCCCTCGAGGTCGGTCAGCTCCCAGTCGCCGACCGACCACCGACCGGCGTCCCCGTGGTCGATCGAGACGTGATCGAAGTGGAACGCCATGTTCAGGCCGTCGCCGTCGGACCCGAGGAACTCGTTCGCCTCCTCGACCGTCAGCGCGACCATCTCGCCGACGGTCATGACGTCGTACCCGCTGAAGACGTCGTCGTGGAGTTCGCGGAGATACTCGTGGATCCGGGGCCCGTTGACGAAGTGCTCGTTGCCGATCGGCAGGCCCTCGCGCTCCGGGTCCGGATCGCCATCGGGGAACCCTTCGGCCTTCGACAGCAGGTTGATCACGTCCATCCGGAAGCCGTCGATCCCCTTCTCCAGCCACCACCGGATCATCGCCTTGACGTCCGCGCGCACGTCGGGGTTGCGCCAGTTCAGGCCGGGCTGTTTCTCGTCGAAGAGGTGGAGATACCACTGTCCGCGCACGTCGTCGTAGCTCCAGGCCGACCCGCCGAAGAACGAGGTCCAGTTGTTCGGCGGCTCCTCGGGAGAGCCGTCGACCCGGTGGTAGTAGTCCTCGTACCCCGCTTCGCGTTGCCGCGAGCGCCGGAACCACTCGTGCTCGTTCGAGGTGTGGTTCACCACCAGGTCCATGACGAGGCGGATGCCACGGGCGTGGAGCGCCTCCAGTAACGCCTCCCAGTCGGCCATGTCGCCGTACTGGTCGTCGATCGCCCGGTAGTCGCGGATGTCGTACCCCATGTCCGCCTGCGGCGAGTCGTAGACCGGACAGAGCCAGACGACGTCCACGCCCAGGTCGTCCAGGTAGTCGACCCGTTCGGTGATGCCGGGGATGTCGCCGACGCCGTCGCCGTCGCTGTCGTTGAAGCTCCGCGGGTAGATCTGGTAGACGACCGCCTCCTTCCACCACTCGCGATCGAGCGTGTCCGGCCCGGTCTCCATGGTAGTCCATCCCTGTACTGCCCCCAAAGTCGTTTATACTCGAGCGTCCCGTGGGCGCGACGCCGCGCTCCCGACCTCTCCGCCCCGGGGGACCGCCGCGGCCGCCGTTCGGTTCACGTTCACACCCGAGGGGCCCCTCCGTGGGTCACACCCGAGGGGCCCCTCCGTGGAGGGAACCGGGGAGTGACCCTCCGCGAGGGGACGGCTTCGGAACACCGCTCCCGTCGTCGGGGGTCGGAACCGGCGTCCGACATCACAGCTTAGATCGCGATCGTCGAGGTCGTCCGGACGTCGCCCGCCGAGCGACCCACCTCGACGGCGTACATCCCCGGGTCGGCGGTCCACCCCCCCTCGTCGTCGTACCGCCCGACGACCCGTTCCTCGAGGTCGGCGTCCACCTCCCGCGTCTCGCCCGCCTCGAGGCGGATCGGTTCGAACCCCGCGAGCTCCCGAACCGGACGCGCGGCGTCGCCCCGCCGGGGCGGCCGGACGTACGCCTGGATTACCTCGCGGCCGGCACGAGCACCGACGTTCTCGACGGACACCCGGACCGTCCGTTCGTTGACGGTTGTCGCCGCGCCGTACCCGAAGGTCGCGTAGGACTCGCCGTGCCCGAACGGGTAGGTGGGCTCGGTCCCGGTCGCGTCGAAGCGCCGGTAGCCGACGAGGGGACCCCCTCGTAGTGTGCCTCGTCGTCGACACCGGGATACCGTCGCGGGTCGGTCGTCGGGTAGTCCGCTCCGGGGGCGAAGGTGACGGGCAACCGTCCCGACGGGTCCTCGTCGCCGTAGAGGACCGAGGCGATGGCCCGGCCGTCCGCCCGACCGGGGTACCACGCTTCGAGCACCGCGTCGCGCCCCGGGAGCTCGGCGGGCCCGCTGGAGGCGACGACGACCGTCCGGTCGGCGGCATCCGCCACCGCGCCGACCAGTTCGTCCCGCTCGCCGGGCGGTGCGAGGCTCTCGCGGTCCCGGCCCTCGTGTGGCGGCGTCCCGGACGAACACGACGGACACGTCCGCACGTCCGGCGGCGGCGGTGACCGCCTCACTCACCGTCGGGGCGGGTCCGGTTTCGTCGCGGGGCTCGTCCTCGTCGCCGAAGTCGAACGGGAGTTCCTCGAACAGCGAGACGCTCTCCGTCTCCGTGACCCTCCGGGTGACCGTCACCGACCCACCCGCACGGGCTTCGATCCCCTCCCGCGGGCTGGTCCGGTGGAGAGGGGTGATCTCCGAGGAGCCACCGCCGCCGACCGTCGCCTCGTGGACGTGCGGCCCGATCAGCGCCACGTCGGTGCCCTCCGAGAGCGGGAGGACGCCGTCGTTCTCCAGCAGAACCGTCCCGCGGACGGCGATCCGCTCCGCCAGGGCACGGTGAGCGGGCGTGTCGACGGCCCCGGCGTCCCGAGCGGTGTCGTCGAGCAGGCCGAAGCGCTCCATCGTGCCGAGGACGCGCTCGACCATGTCGTCGAGGCGCGTCCCGGGGACGGCCCCGGATTCGATCGCCTCGGCGAGCGGTTCGCCGAACAGACCACCCCGGGATACGTCGGGCACGCCGGGCATCTCGAGGTCGAGGTCCCCGGTCGCCGCGCCGACGGTGCTCTCGGTCCCGTGCCAGTCCGACACGACGAACCCCTCGAACCCCACGCTCCCTCCAGGATCTCGGGGACGAGCCGGCGGTGGTCGCTCGTGTGGGTCCCGTTGACGCGGTTGTACGCGGTCATCACGGCTCCGGTTCCGGCCTCAACCGGCCGGCGGAACGGACGGAGGTAGAGCTCCCGGCGTGCGTTCGTCCACCTCCGCGCTCACCCCGCACCGGTCCCGTTCCTGGTTGTTGGCGACGTGGTGTTTCGTGGTCGCGACGACCCCTTCGGACTGGATACCCCCGACCACGCTCGCGGCGATCTCGCCGGCGACGACGGGATCCTCGGAGTAGTACTCGAAGTTCCGCCCGCTGGGGAACGCGGATCGGGTTGACACCGGGCGCGAGTATCACGTCCTGGTCGTACGCTCTGGCCTCCCGGGCGAGCGCGGCACCGAACGTCCGGGCGAGGTCCGGGTCGAACGACGCCGCGAGCGCGATCGAGGCCGGGAAGGCCGTCGCGGGCTTGGTGTTCGTCCGGATCCCTATCGGCCCGTCGACGAGCTTCAGCGGGGGGATGCCCGCCCGTTCGACGCCGGGAACGTAGCCGGTTGCCTCAGCCTCCGGGTCGACCGCCCCGTGGACGAGTTGCAGTTTCTCCTCCCGGGTCAGCGCGTCGACGAGGTCGGAGACCTTTCCGGTCGGGGACGTGCCCCCACCGACACGGAGGCCACGTATGGAAGTTCGGGACCCCACTCGTGGGGGCCACCGCTGCCGCCCGCGGAGATCACAGCCCTCCACTCCCGGGCGCGGTGATGCCGGTCGGGACGGGAGCGCCGCATGACGGCCGGTGTCCGCGTCGACCGTCCTCCCGGAGTCGAGTGCCGAGCCGCGATCGGGGTGCCGGCGGAGCCGTTCGCACGCCGCGTCGGGTACCGACGAACCGGCCGAACCGGCGACCCGAAACCGGCCGAACCGGAGCATGTTGGCGCTCCCGTTACGGCGAAGGTCCCGCCGGGGCGGTGGACGACCCGTCACGGGCCGCCGTACCCGTCACGGGTAGCGGATCATCACAGCCGGTAGACGGCCGCCTCGTAGGGGCGGAACTCGTGTCCGGCGGGATCGGGGGGAGTGTCGTCGTAGTCGGCGATCAGGAGTTCGGCGTCGGCCGTCCCGACCGTCGGGGCCTCGAAGGCGGCCGGCGCCGCCGACCAGTTGAGGACGACCAGCAGCGTCTCCCCGTCCAGCGTCCGGGTGTAGGCGTAGATCCGGTCATCATCGGGGAGCAGGAGGTCGTACGCGCCGTAGACCAGCGCGTCCTCGCGGTGCCGGAGATCGATCGTCCGGCGGTAGTAGTGCCACACCGAGTCCTCGTCCCCGAGCGCCCGTTCGACGTTGACTTCGGGGTAGTTCTCGTTGACGCGGAACCACGGTTCGCCGTCGGTGAACCCCGCGTGTGCCGCGTCGGACCACTGCATCGGCGTCCGGGCGTGGTCGCGGCTCCGGTGGTTGACGAACGCCACGGCCTCCGCCTCGGAGGCGAGCCGTCCGTCCGCGAGGAGGTCCCTGGAGAGCCCGGTCATCATCGGGTCGTCCAGTTCGTCCGGACTCTCGAACTCGGCGTTCGTCGTCCCGATCTCGTCGCCCTGGTAGACGAACGGCGTTCCCCGGAGCGTCAGCAGGAACGTCGCGATCAGCTTCGCGCTCTCCTCGCGGTACGCCTCGTCGCCGAACCGCGAGACGACCCGGGGCAGGTCGTGGTTGCCCACGAACACCGCGTCCCAGCCCTCGGCCGCCAGTTCGTGCTGGCACCGCGTCACGATCGCCTTGAGGTCCGCGAGGCCCCACTCGCCCTCCTCGTCGGGGTCCCACGCGCCGTCCGACGCCCGGTCGACCTCGAGGTGCTTGAACTGGAAGACCATGTCCAGGCCCTCGTCCCCCCTGCCGAGGTAGTCGGCGGCCCGCTCGACGGTCGTCATCCCCATCTCGCCCGCGGTCACGGCGTCGTAGTCCGAGACGACCTCGCCGTGGATCTCCCCCAGGAACTCGTGGATGCGCGGGCCGTGGCTGTAGTGCTCCGAGCCGACGAACTCGCGCGTCGGGTCGCCGTCCGGGAGGCCCTCGGCCTTCGAGAGGAAGTTGATCGCGTCCATCCGGAAGCCGTCAATCCCCTTCTCCAGCCACCACCGGATCATCCCCTTGATGTCCTCGCGGACGTCGGGGGTCTCCCAGTTCAGGTCGGGCTGAGTCTCGTCGAAGAGGTGGAGGTACCACTGCTCCCGGGTCTCATCGTACGTCCACGCCGGCCCCCCGAAGATGGATTTCCAGTTGTTCGGCGGCTCGTCGGGGTCGCCGTCGCGCCAGTAGTAGTAGTCCTCGTGGCCGTCCTCGCGCCGCCGGGACTTCCGGAACCACTCGTGCTCGGAGGAGGTGTGGTTGACGACGAGGTCCATGATCAGCCGGACGTCCCGGGCGTGGAGCTCCGCCAGCAGTTCCTCCCAGTCGGCCATCGTCCCGAACTCGTCCATGATCGCCCGGTAGTCGCGGATGTCGTACCCGTTGTCGTGGTTCGGGGAGTCGTAGACCGGACAGAGCCAGACGCAGCCCACGCCCAGGTCGGCCAGGTAGTCGACCTTCTCGACGATCCCCGGGATGTCCCCGATCCCGTCGCCGTCGCTGTCGTTGAAGCTCCGCGGGTAGATCTGGTAGACGACCGCCTCCTTCCACCACGCCCGCTCGGGGACCGGCGGGCGCGTCGGGTCGGTCTCGTCCATGGCCGGCGTTCCCACGTACCGCTCAAAAGACTTCCTCGCGCCGCGAGTCACCCGTACTGGGGACACCGGTGTCGAACCGCCGGTTGCCTCGCGACGCCCCGGTCGGGGGGTGTCAGTCCTTCCCGGGGGCCGGCCACCGGGGCGTCTTCGGCGCCTCGATCCGCTCGATGGTGTCGTCGCTCAGGGACAGGTCCAGCGCGCCGACGTACTCCTCGAGGTGGTCGATCCGCTTCGGGCCGACGATCGGCGCGTCCACCACGTCCGTCGCGAGGAGCCACGCGAGCGACACCTGCACGGGCGTCGCGTCCCGCTCGTCGGCGATCCCCCGCACCGCGTCGAGCACCGCCCAGTTCTCGTCGGTGAACCGCCGCTCGGTGTACTCGTCGTCGGCCGCGCGGGTGCCCTCCGACGGCTCGGCGTCCCGCTCGTACTTGCCCGTGAGGAAGCCGCCGGCCAGCGGCGACCACGGGACCACGCCGACCCCCTCGGCCGCACACGCGGGCAGGAGGTTCGCCTCCTCGTGGCGGTCGACGGCGTTGTACTCGGGCTGCATCGAGACGAACCGCTCGTACCCCCACGCGTCGGCGGCGTACAGCGCCTTCGCGAACCGCCAGGCCGTCATCGTCGAGGCGCCGAGGTACCGCACGACCCCCTCGTCGACGAGGTGGGTCAGCGCCGACAGCGTCTCCTCCAGGGGGACGTTCTCGTCCCACCGGTGGATCTGGTAGAGGTCGATGTACTCCGTCCCGAGCCGGTCGAGCGAGGCGTACGCCTGGTCGATGACGTGCTTTCGCGAGAGCCCGGAGGCGTTGGGCCCGTCCCGCATCGGGAAGCGGACCTTCGTGGCGACGGCGAGCTCGTCCCGGCGACGGGAGGCGATGGCCTCTCCGACGATCTCCTCCGATTCGCCCTGCGAGTAGACGTTCGCCGTGTCGAGGAAGTTTATCCCGAGGTCCATCGCGCGGTCCAGGATCTCGAGGCTCCGCTCGCGGTCGTTCACCATCCACGACTCGCCGCTCCCGAAGTTCATACAGCCCAGACACAGGCGCGAAACCTCGAGCCCGGTCTCGCCGAGGTACGTGTACTCCATCTCCGGGGCTCCTCCTTCGGTGTCGCTCACGCGTCGGGGAAGCCGCTCGTCGTGCTTCAACCCCCTGGATGATAGCGGATGTGTCCGGGTTCTGTGAGGGAAGTCGGGACCACCGATCGTCGTTCCGTTCGGAGCAACCCACCATCGACCACAGCCGTCCCGGAACGCTCATCGGCCCCCGAGCGATACCACCACCCGATGGGCCTCTCCACCGACCAACTCGTCCACACCCTCCGCCGTCCGGAGCACACGGGCGAGCGGCGCTGCTGGCCGTGTACCGTCGCGAACGCCGTCCTCGTCCTCGGAGCCGCGCTCGCGGTCGCCCGACGGCGACGCCTCGCCGCCCTTCCAGTGCTCCTCGCCGGCACGGCACTCGTCTACCTCCGGGGGTACGTCCTCCCGGGGACGCCGTGGGTCGCCCCCCGGCTGGTCGCCGCGCTCCCGCTCCCGTACGACCCGTTCGACCACGACGTGCCCGGTCGCGAACCGCCGGGGGAGGCGATCGCCGAGCCGGGAACGGGCACCGAACCGGGAGAGGACGGGCGGACGGGGGAAGGGACCCCGAGCCCCGTCTCGGAGCCGGACGGGCTCGGCGACGGCGTCGAACCCGGCGGCGAGGAGGTCCTGTCGGCGCTGGTCGAGTCCGGCGTCGTGGTCGTCGACCGGGAGCGGGTCGCGCCCGACCCCGGGTTCCGTGAGGAGTGGGAGGCCGAGACGGCCGACCTCGCCGAACTCGACACCGGGGCGCTCGCCGATGCGGTCCACGAGGTCGCCCGTGCGGACGAGGCCGACGCCGTGAGCGGCGAGCACGGGGAGTGGGTGGTGCTCGGCGACGGCAGCGTCGGGATCGCCGGGCGGACGTGGCTCTCCTCGCGGCCGCCGCCGCGCTCCGGACGTTCCTCGAGACGTGTCCGGACTGCGGCGCGGCGCTCGAGGAGACGACGACCGCCGCCGCCTGCTGTGGCGGCCCGAAGGAGGAGCCGGCGGACGTGCTCTACTGTCCGGACTGTGACGCCCGGCTGTTCACGTTCGGGGACTGATACGATCGTGCATGGTCCTCTGTCGGGGGCGACCGGCATCGCTAGATCGACGGCGTAATCGTTACGCACGACCGGACACCCGGCCGCGAGTGAATCTGGCAAGTTAAGTGGGCCCCGGCCGGCCGCTGGAACATGGCCTACGCGGGCGTGGATCTGGGGGCGACGAACGTACGAGCGGTCGTTGCCGACGACGAGGGGACCGTCCGCGGGCAGGACAGGCGTTCGACGCCGAGGGACTCGGGCATCGCCGTGACGGAGGCCGTGCTCGAGGCGCTCCGGTCGGCCTGCGACGCGGGGGGCGTCGCGCCGGGCGGGATACGGGCCGTCGGCGTCGGCTCCATCGGCCCGCTCGACCTCGCCGAGGGGGCCGTCGAGAACCCCGCGAACCTCCCGAACGTGGAGTGGATCCCGCTGACCGGCCCCCTCGGCAACCTCGTCGACGGCCCGATCCACCTCCACAACGACACGAACGCGGGCGTCATCGGCGAGCGGTTCCACGCCGACCGGAACCCCGACGACATGGCCTACCTCACCATCTCCTCGGGCATCGGCGCGGGGGTCTGCGTCGACGGACACGTCCTCTCGGGGTGGGACGGCAACGCCGGCGAGGTCGGACACATCATCGTCGACCACGAGGGCCGGATGACCTGCGGCTGTGGCATCGACGGCCACTGGGAGGCCTACTGCTCGGGGAACAACATCCCCCGCTACGCCCGCCACCTCCACACGACCCTCGAGGTCGAGACGGACCTCCCGCTCGCCGACCTCGACGCGGCGGACGTGTTCGCGGCCGCCGGCCGCGACCCCCTCGCGGACGTCGTGATCGATCGGCTCGCGAAGTGGAACGCGCTCGGCCTCGCGGCGGTCGTCCACGCCTACGCGCCGCTGGTGGTGTACGTCGGCGGTGCCGTCGCGCTCAGGAACACCGAACTCGTCCTCGATCCGATCCGCGAGCGGCTCGGCGACCTCGTCATGTCGAACATCCCCGAGGTCAGGCTGACGACGCTCGGCGACGACGTGGTAGTGAAGGGGGCCCTCGCCAGCGCGATGACCGAGGGGACCGGCGACCGACGGCTGCTGAAGGGACCGGGATCCGCGGAGGGCTGATACGGTCGGCGTAACGATCCACCGTCCACGGGTAAGTACCGGCTGTCGGCGGCGGAGGACTACGTACGACCGTGCGATGGGCGGACGCGCCGCTCGGCGGTGCGGTGCACGGTCGGAGAAGGGGAAATCAGTACAGCGGTACCTTCCGAGCGGGGACGGCGCGGCGACGTTTACCGTGTCGGCGCGGCCGCACGGCGCGTCCCCTCGGCGTTCTTGCCGGTCTCGTCGCGGACGAAGGTGACCGGGCACGGCGCGTTCAGCATGACGTCCTGTGCCACGGATCCGAAGACGGCCTTGCCGGTCGGCGTGCGCTTGCGGCCGCCCACGACGATCAGGTCGGCGTTCCGGTCCTCGGCCTCCCGGACGATGCCGTCCGCGCGGTCGCCGAGGGCGCCCAGGACCACGACGTCGAAGCCGCGCGCCTCGAGAGCGTCCCGGAGCGTCCGGACGCTCGCGCGCCGCTCGGCGACGGTCGCCGGCATGACCTCCGAGTCGGGGTCGACGTTCATCGCCTCGCGCAGATCCGCGTAGTTCTCTCGGTCGAAGACGTGCAGCAGTCCGACGGTCGTCTCGCCCGGTTCGGCGACGCTCGATACGGTCTCGACGAAGTCGTCGGTTCGGTCGGAGTCCGTCCCGCCCACGGGCAGGAGTAGCTTCTTCACGTTCATCTCACTTCGGAGTAGGCGACGCGGGTATATAAGTCTTCGGCATTATTTACTCGTCTACGAGTAAATATTTTTCACGGTCGCTAGCGGTCACCCGGTGTTCTTCATGCCGGCGGCGATGCCCTTCACCGTCAGCCGGAGCGTGCGCCGCTCCGCGTCGGTGAGGTGTGACTGGTCGAGCAGTCGGGCCTGGATGAGGTTGAGCGGGTCGACGTACGGGTTGCGCCGCTCCATGTTCTCCTCGAGCCACTCCCGGTCGATCAGCGATTCCCGACCCGTGATCCCGAGCACGAGTTCGGCGGTCCGCTCGTACTCCTCGCGCAGGCGCGGGAAGAACCGCTCGCGCAGTTCGGGGTCGGCCACGTCGGCGTACTCCGCGGCGATCTCCAGATCCGTCCGGGCCAGCGCCATGGCCGCGTTGTCGAGGGTGGTCCGGAAGAACGGCCACGCCTCGTACATGTCCCGGAGATCCGCGAGGCCCCCGCCGTCCTCGAGGTACGCCCCGAGTCCGGTGCCGAGCGAGTACCACCCGGGGAGGATGCACCGCGCCTGCGTCCACGAGAACACCCACGGGATGGCCCGGAGGTCCTCGACAGTGCGCTCGCCGCTCCGCGAGGCCGGCCGCGAGCCGAGGTTCAGGTCCTCGATGACCGTGATGGGGGTGGCCCCCTCGAAGTACCGGACGAACCCCTCGGTCTCGAGGAGGTCACGGTACTCGGTCCGGGCGGCGTCCGCGGCGGTCCCCATCGCCTCGACCCACTCGGGGTCCACTTGCTCGGTCGGCTCCTCGAGCGCGGCGTGGCGCGCGCGGAGCTGCGCGTTCAGCATCTGCTCGACGTTCCGGCGAGCGATGCTCGGCTGGGCGTACTTCTCGGCGATGGCCTCGCCCTGCTCCGTGAACTTTACCTGCCCGGTGACCGTCTCGTTCGGCAGCGCCAGCAGCGCGTCGTTCATCGGGCCGCCGCCCCGCGAGATGGAGCCGCCGCGGCCGTGGAACAGCCGGAGTTCCACCCCGTAGTCGTCGGTGATCTCGGCGAGCCGCTTCTGGTTGTGGTGGAGCGACCACTGGGCGGCGAGATAGCCGTTCTCCTTGTTCGAGTCCGAGTAGCCGAGCATCACCTCCTGGAGGTCCCCGCGGGCATCCAGGGCGGCCGCGTACGCCTCGTTCTCGAACAGCGTCCCCATGATCCGCCGCGCGCCGTCGAGCGCGGACTCGGTCTCCAGCAGCGGCACGACGTCCAGCCCCGAGTACCCGGGGAGGTCGACGGCGTCGGCCTGGTCGGCGAGGAACAGGACCTCGAGGACGTGGGACGGCTCCTCCGTCATCGAGATGCAGTAGGTGTCGATGGCGTCGGCGCCGTACTCGCCCTGCCAGTCGGCGGTGCGCTCGAACAGCGTGAGCACGCGCGCGGCCGACTCCGAGAGCCCCTCCGTGTCGCTCACGTCGATCACGGGGTCGTCCTCGAGGGTCGCCTCGGTCAGCAGGTCGACCCGCTCGTCCTCGTCCATGGCGTCGTAGTCGATGCCCTCGCGGGCCAGCGCCTCGCTCACCGCCGCGGTGTGGTTCGCGCGGTGGTCCCGCAGGTCGAGGCTCGCCAGCGAGAAGCCGAACGTGCGGACCTGGCGGCGGAGGGGGTCGACGTGCGCGGCCGCGACGGACTCGGCCCCGTTCGTCCGGAGGTCCTCGGCCAACGCGTCGAGGTCGGCGACCAGCGCCCCCTCGTCGGGGTACCCTCCCGGACGGATCCCGCCGACGCGGTCGAGCCGCTCGCGCATCAGCTCCAGCAGCCGCCGGTAGGGCTCGTTCGGGTAGCGCTCCTCCGCCTCGCTCGCCACGTTCGGGAGCCGCTCCCCGTGGGTCTCGATGCGTTCCCCGACGGCCCGACCGACCGAGACCCGCCGGGCGTCCTGGCTGAGGGCGCCCGAGAGCCGCTCGAGGGCGTCGCGGTACCGCCCGAGGACGACCTCGCGCTGGCGCTCTAGGGTCTCCGCGGTCGTCTCCGGCGTGACGTAGGGGTTGCCGTCGCGGTCCGATCCGGCCCACGAGCGGAACTCGAACAGCTTCGGCACCTCGACCGACTCGTCGTACCGCTCCTCGAGCGCGCGCTCGAGCCGGCCGTACACGTCGCCGACCACGTCGAACAGGGTGGTCTCGAGGTACCACTGGACGTTGAGCGCCTCGTCGGTGGGCTCGGGCTGTCGGTCGCGGAGCTGCGGGGTCTGCCAGAGGCTCGTCACCTCCGCCTCGAGCCGACGCTCGAGTTCGCGCTCCTCGCCCGACGACAGCCGCCGGGTGTCCAGCTCCTCGAGCTGTCGGGCGACGCTCCGGAGCTTCGCCTTCACCGTCTTCCGGCGGGCCTCGGTCGGGTGTGCCGTGAACGTCGGCTCGAACCGCCGCCGGGATGCTGTCGTCGAGCGTGCCGGCGGCCTCGCGCTCGCGGACCGCGCGGACCCGCTCGCGCTCCTCGGCGACGTTCACCAGCTCGAAGTACGTCGTGAACGCGCGGGCGACGACGCTCGACTCGCTCCCCCGGAGGTTCGAGAGCGTCCGCCGAACCCCGTCCCGCGATTCGATCTCGCCCCGACGGTAGCCGATGGCGTCGCTCCGGACCGACTCGACCAGTTCGAACGCCGAGCGGGAGGTCTGTGCCTCGATCACGTCGCCGAGCATCGCCCCCAGCTCTCGGACGTCCCGCTCGACGTCCCGGGTGTGCAGGACAGTGTCGTCCGTCATCGAGTGTCACGAACGGCCGAGGCGGTAAAGTAACTTCTTACACGGCTTCGAGTAAATCAACGGTCAGCCGCGGGAGTCGCACCCATCCGGAACGCTTTACGCCCCTGGCACGCCTGCCCTCGTCCATGAGCGACGACGGAGACTACCGCGTGGAGCGGGACAGCCTCGGGGAGATGCGGGTACCGAAGAACGCCTACTGGGGCGCACAGACACAGCGGGCCGTCGAGAACTTCCCCATCTCGGGGATCACGTTCGGGCGCCGGTTCGTGCGGGCGCTCGGCGTGGTGAAGAAGGCCGCCGCGCGAGCCAACGCCGACCTCGGGCTGATCCCCGAGGACGAGGCCGAGTGCATCGTCGAGGCCGCCGACGAGGTCGTCGCCGGCGAGCACGACGACCAGTTCCCGGTCGACGTCTTCCAGACGGGGTCGGGGACCTCCTCGAACATGAACGCCAACGAGGTGATCGCCAACCGCGCGACCGAGATCTACGGCGGCGAGATAGGTACGAGAGAGATCCACCCGAACGACCACGTCAACTTCGGGCAGTCGAGCAACGACGTGATCCCGACCGCGATGCACGTCGCCGCGCTCGAGGCGGTCGAGCGGGACCTCCTGCCCGCCCTGGAGACGCTCGCCGGCGCCCTCGACGAGAAGGCCGACGAGTTCGACGACGTCGTCAAGACCGGCCGCACCCACCTCCAGGACGCCACGCCCGTGCGCCTGGGCCAGGAGTTCGGCGGCTACCGGGCACAGGTAGAGAAGGGGATCGCGCGGGTCGAGAACACCCGCGAGCACCTCTCGGAACTCGCGCTCGGCGGGACCGCGGTCGGCACGGGACTGAACACACACCCCGAGTTCCCCGCGACGGCCGCCGCGTACATCTCCGAGGAGACCGGCATCGAGTTCCGCGAGGCGGACGACCACTTCGAGGCCCAGGCCGCCCACGACGCGATGAGCGAGGCCCACGGCGCGCTCCGCACCGTCGCCGGGAGCCTGAACAAGATCGCCAACGACCTCCGGCTGCTCGCCTCCGGCCCCAGGAACGGCCTGGGCGAGATCGACCACAAGCAGGTCGTCGGCAACGACGCGGCCGTCTCCGCGGGCGCAGCGGAGGGACAGGTCGACCTCAACCTCTACAAGCCCGTCATCGCGCACAACTATCTCGAATCCGCGAACCTGCTGGCGAACGCCGCCGAGACGTTCGCCGAGAAGTTCGTGGCGAAATTAGAGGCAGACCGCGCAGGGATGGAGACACAGGTCGAGCAGTCGATGGCGCTCGCCACCGCGCTCAACCCCTCCATCGGCTACGACGCCGCGGCGAAGGTGGCAAAGCAGGCCCTGGAGGAGGGCAAGACCGTCCGCCAGGTCGTCCTCGAGGAGGGCTACCTCACCGAGGCGGAGGCCGACCAGGTGCTCGACCCGCGGAGGATGACCGGGCCGGGGATCCTCGGCGAGGACTGATACGGTCGTGCGTAACGATGTCCCGGCGATAACCCGGACAGGGTCGGGTATCGACGGGAAAAGACGACGCACGACCGTATGAGTAGCCGTACTACTCGACGGAACTATTCGTATCGGACCTGTACAGCCGCTGTCAGTCGACGATCCCGTATCGCGTGAGTGCTGCCCGGATCTCCCGGCGTTTCATCAGTGCGAACCCCCCGACGACGAGGAGGGATCCCCCGATCATGGGGGACGTGATCGGTTCGCCGAACAGAGGCCATCCGGCTACCGCGGCAACGACCGGCGCCGGATACATCATGAGTGTCACCCCGATCGAGGGCCGGCGCCCGAGCAGTGAAAAGTAGAGCAGATACGCACCGACCGTCGAGACGACGCCGGGATACCCGACTGCCACGCCGGCGCTCACCGACACCTCGCCACCCCACGTCTCTCCGAGGAGCGGGCTCGGGGCGTGCAGCAGGACTGCGCCGAGAGCCGCCGACCAGGCCGTCTGCACCGGACTGGAGAGTGACGGGTCGACGTATCGGATCAGCACGCTCGCCAGCGCGATGCCACCCGCGCCCCCGAACAGAACGGCCTTGCCCACCAGGCTCCCGGTGAACGTCGTCGCTCCGGACGGGACCAGCATAACCACCGCCCCGACGAAGCCGATCCCCGGGCCGGCGACCGAGAGGGGACGAAGCTGCTCCGTGGGGAGTACCACCCACGCGAACCCGGCCGTGAGAACGGGAGAGCCCCGTTGCCAGGCCCGAGAGGACGCTCGTGGTCAGGTCCTGGCCGATGTACCAGACCCCGTTGCCGAGCGCGCTCCACAACACGCCGCCGGCGACGATCGCAAGCGCGTCACCGCGGGACCGTGGCCACCAGTCCTCGCACAGACGAACGACGTACCCGATCATCACCAGGCCGGCCACGTCGAACCGCAACGCCATCAACAGGAGCGGTGGGAACGTCGCGAGCCCGATCCCGGTAGCCGGAAAGATAGTCCCCCACAGCAGGCCGAGAAGGCCCAGGTCCCGAATATCCCTGTACGTCGACATCTGTCCGTACAGTACGTTCGTACCCGGCGTAGTATTCCGGGTCGTGGTGGCGAAGCCACGCCACGGTGTTGTCCTGCGGGTACGTCGAGTCGCCGGCGTACCCGTCCAGTTGACGGCTATGTGTCGTCGCTGTCGTGCACGGTGTTGAAGATGGCGGATCCGACCGGGCCGTCCCGAGGACGGCACTCGTTCACGTGTGCGACGTCACGTCCGGAGAGCCACCCTCCTCCCGGACGGCCCGGTTCCCCCGGCGACGACCCGGTCACGAGGGTCAGATGGGTCGAACCGACGTTCCGGACGGTGTCACGAAGCGGCCGCGGAACGAACGCGAAGGGATCGACCGCGCTACTCGTCGTCGACGCGACGGACTGCGGAGGTGGGGGTGGGATCCCCGTCGCTCGTCGCACCGCCGTCGGCCATCGTCGTCTGGAGGCGGGACTCGAACCACTGGAACTCGCGCCCGAACATCCCCTCGTCCTTGAGGTTCCAGGGGTCGCCGTCCTCGACGACCGGCCCCTCGTAGTAGGACTGGACGAGGTTCCACACCCAGATCAGCTGGCCAACGGCGAGGATGACCGCGCCGACGGTCGCGATCTGGTGGAGGCTCGTCACCTCCGCGAGCGGGGCGATGGCCGCGTCGAACTCGTAACTGGCGTACCGGCGGGGCATGCCCAGGTAGCCCAGCAGCAGCATCGCGAAGAACGTGACGTTCGACCCGATCATCGAGAGCCAGAAGTGCCACTTGGCGAGGGTGCGCTGATACATCTTCCCGGTGACGATGGGGTACCAGTAGTAGATGGCCCCGAACCCGGCGAACGCGATCATTCCCATCACGATGTAGTGGAAGTGCCCGACCACGTAGTAGGTGTCGTGGAGCACGAGGTCGACGGGTATCGAGGCGAGGAACACCCCCGTAATACCGCCGATGACGAAGTTGCTGACGAAGCCGATGCAGAACAGCATGGGCGCGGTGAAGCGTATCTTCCCGTTCCACATCGTCGTGATCCAGTTGAACGTCTTCACCGCGCTCGGTATGGCGATGGCGAGCGAGACGGCCATGAACGAGGCGCGGATGCGGGGGTCGATGCCCGTCGAGAACATGTGGTGGGCCCAGACGCCGAAGGAGAGCACGCCGATGGCGAGGGTGGAGTAGACGACGAACTTGAACCCGAACAGCTTCCGGCCGGCGAACTTCGGCAGGATCCAGGAGACCAGCCCCATCGGCGGGAGCACGAGGATGTAGACCTCGGGGTGGCCGAAGAACCAGAACAGGTGCTGCCAGAGGATGGGCGAGCCGCCGTCGACGGCGAAGAACGTCGTCCCGAGGTTGCGGTCGAGCAGCAGCATGATCAGCGCGCTCCCCAGCAGCGGGAACGCGAAGAGGATGAGCGCCGACTGGGTGAGGATGGTCCACGAGAAGATGTCGAGGTTCGCCCAGTTGACCCCCTCGTCGCGCTCGACGAAGATTGTCGCGATGAAGTTGATCGCGCCCATCGTCGCCGAGACACCGGAGAGATGGAGGCCGAGCAGCATCAGGTCCACGCCGGGGTTGGCCTGCTCGGCCGAGAGCGGCGTGTACATCGTCCAGGAGGTCTGTGCGGGGGCGATCTCGTTGCCCGTCAGCGGCGCGGTGAAGAACCCGGCCCAAATGAGCAGCGCCGCCGGGGGCAGCAGCCAGAACGCGATGGCGTTGATCCGCGGGAACGCCATGTCGTCCGCGCCGATCAGCAGCGGGACGAAGTAGTTCGCGAACGCCGCGATGATCGGCGTCCCGAACAGGAACAGCATCGTGATCCCGTGGCTCGTCAGCAGCGCGTTGTAGAACTGCGCCTGCATGATGTCGAACCCGGGCGCCGCGAGTTCGATGCGCATCAGGAAGACCGCCGCGCCACCCCAGAGGAACGCGATGGTGGCGTACAGGCCGTACATGATACCGATGTCCTTGTGGTCGACGGTCGTGAACCAGCGTATCAGCCCCGCCGGCTTCTCGGTGTGTCCGTGCTCCGCTTCACCGCCGTAGCCGGCGCCGCTCCCCAGCGGGCTGTAGCGGCGCCAGTCCTCCATGCGACTCACCAGGGCGAAGATGCCGACGAGGAGAACCCCGGCGAGGACGGTGAGCGCGAGCTGTTCTCCTGCCATGTCCCACAGTCCGGACCACGGGCATAGAAAGGTTGTGTTCCGAACCGGGAGACGACGGCCGTGTCTTTATAAACAAACTACCGGCAAAACGCGGGGCTGACCGGGGGACTGATTACCCCTTCTTTACGCGGCGTCCGACCGTTCAACTCCCGGTCTCGGCGGTGTTCCGCTCGGACGCCTCGGGGTCCTCGTCGGTCCCGGTATCGTCGGCCCCCGGACCCGATCCGAGTTCCCCGGCGGGACCCTCCTCGTCCGCTCCGGCCTCGACGGCGTCCCCGGCACCGACGGCCTCCGAGACCGCCGCGTGGTCCATCTCCTCGAGCTCCCGCTCCGACTCCGAGATGGCCTTCCCGGAGACGTACGTGAGGACGAGCAGCGCGAGGAACGTCACGCCGATGATGGTGAGCTGGATGGCGGTCCCGACCGGGTCCGAGCCGAACGGGTTCACGAGGAGGAAGACGGCCATGAAGAACAGCATGATGCCGAGCGGGATCGCGTTGACCACGAGGTCGAGCAGGGTCTCGCGGTCGAACGGGACAGCCGATGCCATTACCGGAACGAGGTGGGGACGGCACTAAGACGTTACTGATCGAACCCCGGGGTCACCGGGGGAACGGCTCGCGTCCGGCGTCGACGACGAACACGCCCACGAGCCCGCCGACGACGGCCACGACGCCCGCCCCGGCGATGGCGAACCCCCGGAAGACGACCGAGTCCGTCGTCGAGAACGCCGCGAGGAACGCCGGCCCGACCTGCGAGTAGACGACCAGTGCCCCGGCGACGACGAGCACCGCGCCGAGACCACCGAGCAGCCGCCACGGCCGGTCGACGTAGCCCGCCTCGCTGACGATGCCGGCGACGCTCCCGACGAACAGCAACAGCCCCGCGACCGCGAGCGGGTAGAGCCCGTCGAGGAACACGCCGATCTCGGAGACCGCGAGCCCGACGGCGACGAAGACCGGCCACGGGCTCGCCGTCCGCGCCGGCCCGGTCGCTCCTTCGCTCATACGGGGACGGAGGGCCCGTGGTCTGAAAGGGTCGTCGGTACGGGGTCGGGAGTGCTTGTGAGGGATGGGTTCGGAGTCAAGTCCGACAACAGCATGAAGGTCCCCCGACGGCTTCGGTCGCGCGGCTCGCTGCGCGCCTCGCTCACTGCGTTCGCTCGGTGCTTGCGTCACCGTGCTTCCCGAAGCCGGCCGCCCCCTTTCAGTCATATCCGAGTGTCGTTCCTCCCCAAGACGATCCACCGGAACACTGCACCCGAGAGCGTTCCGAGACTACAGCGTGAACGCGTAGACGACGAGGAAGCCGAAGTAGACGAGCACCAGCACCGCCAGCGCCTTGAGTCGGAACAGCCGTATCTCCTCGACTTCGGCGTCGTGGGCCGCCTCGTAGGCCGCTCGCTCGCCCGCGTCGAGCCGTTCCTCGTGCTCCCCCCCGAGGTGGAGGTCGCGGTACGTCTCGCGGGCGAACCGCCGGTCGCAGTACGGGCACTCGAACGCCGCGCCCGCCCCGTCGGTGCCGTCGCCCTCGGTCGGGGCCTTCCGGTCGGCGGCGGAGGTCTCCTCGCCGTCCATCATACGAACGGCGGGGCGGCGTACGGTCTCGAGACGATCAGCAGCGACGTCATCGTGTAGAACACCATGACGGCCGTGAGCGCGTACTGGCTCCGGACGGCCTGGATGCGCCCGGGGAAGAGCTCGAACGAGGTGGCGTGGGCCACCCAGATCGCCACCAGGTGACCGACGAGGACGAACGCGAGCGCGAGCGCCTGGAACCAGCCGGGGAGCACGACCGCGACGGGACTCGGCGGGGCGAGCGGGCTGGTCAGCGCGCCCAGGAGCGTCGGCGAGAGCTCGACGAAGTAGCCGAGGTAGTGCGCGACGTGGTAGCCGGCGGCGATGGCCAGGAGCGAGGGAGCGAACCGGCGACCGAGCGTCGACGCGGAGAGGTACGTCTCCGCCCGGCTGCGACCGGAGCGGATCGCGAGCCGGAACGCGCCGTAGAAGACGCCGAACCCGACGAGCAGCGCCGCCGGGTAGAGCAGGGCGGCGGGGACGCCGAACCCGACGACCGCGGTCGCGAAGTCCCGCCACGGCGGCGTTGCCACGAGGCCGTCGTAGGTGGTGACCCAGAGCAGCGCGACGACGAACGCCACCTCGCTCCGGGTCGTGACGAGGTCGGCGTCCTCCAGGCTCGTCCCGGGGATGCGGAGTTTCACGCGACCCGCCTCGCGGTGGAGCGGCGCGACGGCGCCGTAGTAGCGGAACACCCGCGAGACGGGGTCGACGCGGTCGAACCACGTGTCGGGGCCGAACGCGGCACAGCCCGCCAGCGTCACGGCGGAGTACGCGAGGACGACGAGCGCGAGCAGCCGCGGGTCGTCCGCGAGCGGGCTCACGACCTCGAGCCACACGAGCCCCAGCAGCCCGACGACGGCGGGCCAGGACTCGAACCGCTCGGGGTACGGCCGGTCGAGCGTCGGGAGGTAGCGGGCGACGGTCCGCCAGGGGTTCAGCGCCGGCCACGTGTTGCCGACGAGGTAGGTCGTCATGGCGAAGCCGGCCCACCAGCCGACCCAGACGACGAGCACGCCGAGGTTGTGGAGCGGCCCTGCGGGGCCGAACAGCCCCACCGCGAGCACGGCGACCAGCCCGAGCACGCCGACCGCGTTGGCGACCCGGACCAGCACGGTGACGGCCGGGAGCGAGAGGACGCGCCGCCAGTCGTGGACGAGCCTCATGAACGCCCGGTCGGTGACGAACGAGGCGAGCAGGAACGAGGCACCGACGACGCCGCCGCCGGTCGCTAAGAACAGCCAGAGCGGAACCGAGAGCGACCGTGCCGGCGCGGAGCGGAGGCTCCCCCCGTGTGCGAGCGCCGGCCCGACGAGGAGCACACCCCCGAGCACGAGCGAGAACAGCCCCGCCAGGCCGGATCGGAGGGCCCGTTCGGACCACGAGCGCGGGGACGACCGCTGCCGGTTCCGGGACCGGGGACGGGTCCGTGACGTCATCGGCGGCGATAGGGAACCGGGGGAAGTGTACCTGTCGGAGCGTCGGCAGGGGGAGCGCACCGTCCGGGACCCCGGTAGGGGAAGGTGGAAGCGGAGAGAAACCGAAGAGAAGGGAGGGGGGATGGAAGGAAAGACAGGGAAAGAGAAGTGGAGGGGAGAGGAGGGCTGGTGGGGGCCGGTTCGGAGTCAGCCGAGGATGGCGCCGACGTAGAGGACGACCACGAGGAAGATCCAGACGACGTCGACGAAGTGCCAGTACATCGAGACGGTCGAGACGGAGGTGTGGCGGTCGGCCGAGTACTGACCGTACAGCGCCCGGACGAAGACGATGAGCAGGAGGACGGCGCCGAGCGAGACGTGGAGCCCGTGGAGGCCGGTCAGGCCGTAGAACGCCGAGGCGTAGGCGCCCTCCGCGATGGTGAAGTTCTCGTGGACGATGAACTCGTAGTACTCGAAGGCCTGTCCGGCGAGGAAGACGATGCCGAGCAGGAGCGTCACGCCGAGCAGCCCGAGGAACCGGCTCCGGTCGTTCCGGCGGAGCGCGACGTGGGCGTAGTGGAGGGTCACGCTGGAGACCACCAGGATGACCGTGTTCGCGATGACGAGGCTGCTGAAGATGTGCCCGCTGGAGACGAGTTCGGGCAGGTTCGTCCACGCGTCCGCACGGATGAAGAAGTAGTAGACGAACCCGGCGCCGAACGTCGCCACCTCCGTCCCCAGGAAGAGGAGCATGGCGAACTTCAGCCCGGTGCCGTGGCCCTCGCCGTCCCAGAACGCCTTGACGAAGGCGTGGTAGACCCATCCGTACAGCCCGGCGAGGAACAGCAGGACGGAGAGGATCACGGTCAACGGGCCGTACATCGGGTCCACGAGCGGGCTGTCGCCGCGCGCGAGGACGAACAGTCCCGCGCCGACGTAGATGCCGGCCGCGCCGAGCGCCGTGACGAACGGCCACCACGACGCCTCGCCGAACCCCCGCGGCCAGTCCTCGACCGCGGGCAGGTGGTGACCGCCCTCGTCCGATCCGTGGCTCATGCCCGCGACTAGCGAACCGTCGGAGAAAAACCCTCCTACTCGAAGCCGACGATCGAGGCACCATCCCCGTGTTTCACGCCATCACGCGCCACGCCATCGGCCGTCGCTCGCCGTCCGTCGTGTCCCGTCCGATCACCTCCCGTCGATCGACTCGCGGAAGCGGCGCGCGATGTGCGGGAAGTCGAGCGTCGGCCGGCTCTCGGGGTCGACCGGTTCGATCCGGCAGGCGACCAGCGCCGCCCCGTCGTACTCGACGGCGTCGGCGTACGCCTCGAGGAAGGTCTCGTCGGAGTCGGCCCGGAACGCCCGCAGGCCGACCCCCTCGGCGACGGCCGCGAAGTCGACCAGTTCCGAGCCCGAGGGCTGGCCGCCCGTGGTCGCGAACTCGGCGTTGTCGAAGACCACGACCACCAAGTTAGGGGGATCGTTGCGGGCGACGGTCGCGAGCGCACCCAGCGAGAGCAGCGTCGAGCCGTCGCCGTCCAGTACCGTCACCTGCTCGTCGGTCTCGAGCGCGATACCGAGACCGACCGGCGTCGTCACGCCCATCGACCCCCAGAGGTAGCAGTTCCGGTCCCGGTCCTCGACGCCGGCGAGGACGTACGAGGCGACGCCCAGGTTCGAGACGACCGCGGCGTCCGGCGTCGCCTCGAGGACCGCCGCCGTACACCGGAACTGGTCGGCGGCCGGGCGGTCGGTATCCTCAGAACTCATCCTTCGCCCCCGTGAGCGTCGACTCCAGCAGGACGGCGTACGGCTCCCGCGTCGAGAAGGCGGTCCGGACGGCCATCCCGACGCGCCGGCCGGCCTCCCCGGGCTCCTCGAGGCTGGTGTTGCGGACCCTGATGGCGTCGAGGACCTCCTCCAGCCCGTAGCCGAACGGGACCTGCGCGGCGTTGAACTCGTCGAGGTCCCCCCGGCGGGTCACGAGCGCGACCAGGGGAATCCGGGCGGGGACCGAGAGCGACGCGAACGCGTTGATCGTCGTCGCGAGCCCGCTCGACTGACAGACCAGGGCGCCGCGGCCGCCCGCGAGCCACGTCCCCGCGAGGACGCCGACGCCCTCCTCCTCCCGGGAGAGCCGGGCGGTGTCGAACCGGTCGTCGGACTCCACGCTGTCGAGCAGCGACGAGACGGCCGTGTCGGGCAGATACGCGACGGTCGTGACCCCGTTCGCGGCGAGCGCGTCGACGACGTCACCTTCCCACGTCATGGTCGAACCCCGATCCCCCGGCCCTTTATACTTGCAGTCGACCGCCGGAGTCCGTCCGATCGAACGGGACGGAAACCGGGAGTCGGGGGAATCGAACGGGGGGAGGACGGGGCGGTCGGGAGAACTATCGGGCGCGGGCAGGAACGACGAGAACTGCGAGAGTCGGGATCACTGCGAGAGTCGGGATCGAGATCGCGGCGGTTCCCGGGCCGGGGCTACTCCTGGGACCGCTTCTCCTCGAGGTACTCCTGATACTCCTCGTTCGGGACCACCGTCACCTTCCCGAGCATGTTCGAGTGGCCCACGCCGCAGTACTCCGCGCAGTAGAGCTGGTAGGTGCCCTCCTCGTAGGCGACGGTTTTGATGGTGTTGTACTGGCCGGGGAACGCGTCCTG
The DNA here is from genome assembly GCA_003022005.1 of Halobacteriales archaeon QS_5_70_15. The sequence continues at coordinate 2,396 of PXRQ01000034.1, read as the reverse complement.
CTTGAGTCCGAGGTCGGGGACGTGGAACGCGTGGAGCCAATCGGTCGAGGTGATGTGGAGGTAGACGGTCCGGTTCTTCGGGATGTAGAGCGGTTCGTCGTTCGTCGAGAGCCCGGTGACGTTCGCCTCGTTGTAGTTGTAGGTCCAGTAGTACTTCTGGGCGACGACCTCGATCTCGACCGCGTTCTCCTCGGAGGGCTCGGGCCCGACGGCGCCCTCGAAGTCCTCCGTGACGGCGGCCTGGTCGGCGTTCGGGTTCGAGGCGGCGGTGACGCCGCCGATGGCCTCGACGCCGAGCACCTGGTAGGAGGCGACGCCGACGAACAGGAGGATGACGGCGGTGGCGACCGTCCAGGTGATCTCGAGGCGGCGGTTCTCCCGGGTCGGGGAGGCCTCCTCGACGTTCGACTCGCGGAAGCGGACGACCGTGTAGATGAGGATGGCCTCGACCAGGATGGTGATCGGGATGGCGACATAGAGCAGCTTCTCGTTCAGCCCGGTGATGAGCTCCTCGTTGAGCGAGTTCTGCGCGGCCGCCGGTTCCGCCAGGAGCGCGAGGAACGCGAGACCGACGAGCGTCCGTGTCGCGGCTCGCTTCGGGTCCATATCCGCGGTTGGGATGGGCCCGGTAAGTACTTGCCGAAAGGCGAGCAGGCGGGCGAAAACGGGGATCATAAGTAGATGGCACCCGACAGGAACGTAGAGAGACCTATGAGGCGTCTCACCCGGCTGCTCTCGGCCGCGGTCGTCGGCGTCTACGTCCTGGTCGTCGTGGGGGCAACCGCGGCGCTGGCCGACGCCGCGCGGGCCTGCGGGACCTGGCCCGGGTGTTCGCTCGCCGGACCCGTCGACCCGGCACTCCTGGTCGCCGTCGGTCACCGCGTCATGGCGGCCGTCGTCGGCCTGCTCGTCCTCGTCGGGGCGTTCGCCGCCTGGCGGTCCGGTGCCTCCCGTCGGGTCCGCTTGGCGCTCGCCGCCGCCGTGCTGCTCTACCCTGTCCAGGTGCTCGTCGGCGGTGCCGTCGCCGTCTTCGGGGCGCCCGCGCTCGTCTCGGGCGGTCACCTGCTCGTCGGGACGGCCATCTTCTCCTCGCTCGTGCTGGCGCTTGCCTGGCACCTCGAAGCCGAGACCGGCACCGACGACAGCCCGAAGGGACGGCCCGAACCGGCCCTCGACGGGGAGGAACCCGTCGCTCCCGCGGGGGCGCCCGACCCGCCGTCGCCGGCCTACGACTCGCTCCTCGCCCGGGCGAAGGGGACCGCGTGGGCGTACTTCCGGCTCACCAAGCCGCGGCTGATGTGGCTGCTGTGCCTGGTCGCCTCGGCCGGGATGGCGCTCGCGGCCGGGCCGGGGCTCTCCGTGGGCACGGTCGTGGCGACGCTCGGCGGGGGCGTCCTCGCCATCGGCGCCTCGGGCACGTTCAACCACGTCCTCGAGCGGGACGTCGACGCGCGGATGGACCGGACGAGCGACCGGCCCGTCGCCACCCATCGGGTTCCGGTTCGCAACGCCGTGGCCTTCGGGCTGGCGCTGGCGGTGCTGTCGCTGGTCGCCTTTCTCTCGGTGAACCTCCTCGCGGCCGTGCTCGGGCTGGTGGCGATCCTGTTCTACAGCGTCGTCTACACCCTGCTGCTGAAGCCGAACACCGTCCAGAACACCGTCATCGGCGGGTTCGCGGGGGCGCTCCCGGCGCTCATCGGCTGGGCCGCCGTCACCGGCGAGGTCGGCCTCCCCGGGCTCGTCCTCGCGGGCGTGGTCTTCCTCTGGACGCCGGCGCACTTCTACAACCTCGCGCTGGCCTACCGCGACGACTACGAGCGCGGGGGCTTCCCGATGATGCCCGTCGTCCGCGGGGAGACCGAGACACGAAAGCACATCCTGCTCTACCTCGGCGCGACGCTGCTCGGTGCCTCCGTGCTCTCCGCGCTCACGGAACTCGGGTGGCTCTACGCCGCGACGACCGTGGGGCTCGGTGCGGTGTTCCTGGCCGCCGTCGTTCGGCTCCACTACGAGCGGAGCGAGAGCGCGGCGTTCCGCGCCTTCCACGCCTCGAACGCGTATCTAGGGTTACTTCTACTGGCGGTCGTCGTCGATTCGCTCGCGTTTTGAGACGGTCACCGCCCCGGACTCCCGGCGGACCGATAGCCGGATCAGTGGCAGCGGATACCGCCTCGAAAGCCCCATCCGGGTCAGCTAACCGAACAGCCATCGCCGGGTGGGATTGATACGGTCGTGCGTAACGATGTACCGGCGATAACCCGGACAGAGTCGGGTATCGACGGTAAAAGACTACGCACGACCGTATGAAACGGGCCGACCGCTACGCTCCCGGGGCTCGCTGCGCGCGCTCGCTTCGCTCGCGTGCTCACGTCGCCCGGGTTCGCGTAGCGGTCGGG
>PXRQ01000033.1 GCA_003022005.1 Halobacteriales archaeon QS_5_70_15 | reverse complement strand
ATCGGCGAGCGGCTCGGGGCGTTCGGTGGCGGGGTACTGATGTCCGCGACCCTCGAGCCGATGGACGTCCTCCGCGAGGTGACCGGCCTCGACGCGCTCGCCGCCGACGGCCGGCCGGTGGTCGAGCGGGTCTACGGCCTCGACTTCCCCGATGAGAACCGCGCCTCCTTCGCGGTGAAGGCCCCGAAGTTCACCTACGGCAACCGGGGTCCTCCGGACGAGGGGAACCGGGTCCGGGAGGCCCACGCCCGGGCGATGCGGCAGGTCGCCGCCGGGCCGGGGAACGTCCTCGTCGGGATGCCGTCGTACGCGGAGGCGGACTGGGCCGCCGGAGTCCTCCGGGAGGCGGCCGACGTCGACAAGCCCGTCCTGCTGGACGAATCGACCGACGACGACGCCACCGAGGAGCTCAAGACCGAGTTCTTCGACGGCCCGGCGAAAGTGCTCGTCACGTCGCTCCGGGGGACCCTCACCGAGGGCGTCGACTACCGCGGCGACCGGCTCCGCGCCGCCGTCGTCTGCGGGGTCCCGATCGTCAACACCGCCTCGCCGCGGACCCGCGCGGTCAGGACGGCCTACGACCGCCGGTTCGGGGAGGTATCCGGGTCACACCCGGATGGCTCGCCGGGCGCGTCGTCGTCCGGCGAGGGGTTCCGGACCGCGCTGCTCACCCCGGCGGTCCGGAAGGCCCGCCAGGCCGTCGGACGGGTCGTCCGGGGTCCCGAGGAGGTGGGCGTGCGGGTCCTGCTGGACGAGCGGTACGCGACCGACTCGTGGGACTCCGTTCGGGACCTGCTCGGTCCGGACCGCGAGGAGTTCCGGCCAGTCGGTCCCGAGATGCTCCCGTTCGCGCTCGAACGCTTCCGGGAGTAGTCACCGCGAAATAATCGGTACCCGTACACTTTTTTCCGGCCGGAGCCGGGCCATCGGACGCGAGTCAGACGGGTGTCGGACGCCTCTTTCCAGTCGCAACGGGGCCACCTCGCGCTGCAGTCGTACGGTTTTCCGACCCCCGTTCTTCGCGTGGAGGCCGTTCACGCGTCCCGGCGAGGACCGCGTTTCGAACCCCGGACAGGTTTTCGTGCCGACCCGCGGAACCAGGAGTCTCGTCGAGCGAGGGTCTCCGCCGCTGACTGGTCCTCGCGGGACTGCTCGCGGCGGCGCTGGTCGTCGCCGGGGTCGTCCTGCGGGAGGTCGTCTCGACGGTGTTCTCCGCCGTCACCGTCGCGTACGTGCTCTACCCCGTGCAGCCGCTGGCTCGTGGAACGCGGGCTCTCGGACCGGATCGCGAGCGCCGCGGTCGCCACCGGGACGTTCGCGCTCGTCATCGTCGTCGCTCCGCTCGCGTTCGTCCTCTATCGGCGGCGGCGGGCCCTGATCGACCTCCTCCGGGAGGTACCGGAGTCGGTCGGGATCCCGAGCGGGGAGTTCACGTACGCCGTCGAAGCGGCCGGGCTCGTCTCCGGGGTGCGGGAGGTCCTCCGCGACCTCGCCTCCGGGCTCGCGGCCGCGGCGCCGGTGCTCGCCCTGCGGCTGTTCCTGTTCGCCATCCTCCTGTACGCGCTCCTGCTGCGCCCGGGGGCCGCCGGGGAGACCCTCCTCGGGGTGGTCCCGCCGGAGTACCACGACGTGGTCCGGGCGCTCGACCGCCGGATCCGGGAGGCGCTGTTCGGTATCTACGTCCTCCGGGCGGCGACCGCAGCCGGGACGTTCGTCGTTGCTCTCGTCCTGTTCTTCCTGCTTGACTACGACGCGCCGTTCACGCTCGTGGTGTTCGCGGCCGTCCTCCATGTCCCCGTGCTCGGCCCGAGCGTGCTGGTCGTGGGGGGGGGGGGGGTTTCGCGCGATCCTCGTCGTGGTGCTCGGGTTGCCGCTCGTCGGGTTCGTGCCGGACGCGGTCATCAGACCCCGGCTCGCGAAGTGGGCCGCACACCTCCCCATGAGCCTCTGCTTCATCGGGTTCACCGAGGGGGTCCTCACGGTCGGAGCCGCCGGGTTCATCGCGGGACCGCTAGCGGTCGCCGTGCTCGTCGAGGTCGTGTCGCTGCTCGCCGACGAAAGATCCTCGGGCGCGCGGACCCGGCTCTACGTGACGAGTTCCCCGCCCTCGCGCGCCCACTCGGTGAGCGAACCCTCGTAGAACGCGATGTCCTCGTACCCGAGGTGGCGGAGGACGACGTACGTGTGACTGATCCGCCGGGCGGTGTTGCAGTAGAGCAGCACCCGTCTGTCGGGGGTGATACCCCTGGATTCGAGCGTCTCGCGGTTCTCGGCGTCCGGACGGAGCCCCCGAGACTCCCGGTCGACGAGTTCGAGCCAGTCGAGTCGCACCGCGCCGGGGAGGTGGCCCTCCTCGTACTCCCACTCCTCCCGGGTGTCGACGACCACCGTGTCCGGGTCCGAGAGCGCCTCCTCGACGACCCCCATCGGGACGAGCGGCCCGTCCTCGTCGAATGCCGTGCGGTACTCGGCCGGCTCGACCTCGGGGGTCTCGGTCGTGGTCGGGTGTTCGCGCTGCCAGGCGCTGAAGTCCCCGTCGAGCAGGTGGAGCCGGTCGCGCGGGTGGCCGTACAGTTCGGCGGTGACGAGCAGCCGCGCGGCGAACACCCCGTGGGTGTCGTCGTACGCGACGAGACGGTCCTCCGCCGAGATCCCGGCCTCGCCCATCAGCCGTGCGAACGCCCCCGCCCCGGGGAGCATCCCCGCCTCGCCGCCCTCCTCCGAGCGGAACGAGTCGAACGGGACGTTCACCGCGCCGGGGAGGTGACCGATGCCGTCGTACTCCCACGCCTCGCGGACGTCGACGACGCGAACGTCGGGCGCCCCCAGCCGGTCGGCCACCCGGTCGGCGGAGACCACGATGTCGTCCATGGACGGCCGTTGGGTCGCCGGGGTTTCAAACCACGCGGCGCCGGTCGAGGTGGCCATACCCGCGGAAAACCAGCAAAAATAGCCACTACTGTCCCGTCCCGAGTGCCACGTCTCGACTCCCCTTGGCCGATACCGACGTGCCCGACGCCGTCAGGGCTCGCCACGTTTACCGGAACTTGTTGCCGCTTGACCGTTCAGGTGGCCGAACATACCGGCAGTGTAGAGGATAAGAGGTTGGAGAGCGTAGCAGCAGGCGCACCATGACTGATTACGCCAAGGACGTGCTCGTCTCCGCCGACTGGGTGGAGGAGCACCTCGAGGAGTTCCGGAGCGACGACCCGACACACCGGCTGGTCGAGGTCGACGTGGACACGGAGGCCTACGACGAGGGCCACGCCCCCGGGGCCATCGGCTTCAACTGGGAAACCCAGCTCCAGGACCAGACCCGGCGGGACATCCTCTCGAAGGAGGACTTCGCGGAACTGATGGGGACCCACGGCATCAGCGAGGACTCCACCGTGGTACTGTACGGTGACAACTCCAACTGGTTCGCCGCGTACACCTACTGGCAGTTCAAGTACTACGGCCACGACGACGTCCGGCTGATGGACGGCGGCCGTGACTACTGGCTCGACAACGGCTACCCGACGACGACCGAGGTCCCCGACTTCCCCGAGGTCGAGTACGAGGCCCGCGGCCCGTTCGAGTCCATCCGGGCCTACCGCGACACCGTGGAGAACGCCATCGACCGCGGTATCCCCCTCGTCGACGTCCGCTCCCCCGAGGAGTTCCGCGGCGAGATCCTCGCCCCGCCCGGACTCCAGGAGACCGCCCAGCGCGGCGGCCACATCCCCGGCGCGCAGAACATCTCCTGGGCCGCCACCGTCAACGACGACGGCACGTTCAAGTCCGCCGACGAGCTCCGCGAACTCTACGAGGCACAGGGTATCGACGGCGAGGAGACCACCGTCGCCTACTGCCGCATCGGCGAGCGCTCCTCGATCGCGTGGTTCGCGCTCCACGAACTGCTCGGCTACGAGGACACCGTCAACTACGACGGCTCCTGGACCGAGTGGGGCAACCTCGTCGGCGCGCCCGTCGAGACCGGCGATGCCGAGTGATCGGTCGAGAGTGTCGTAGACCTCGAGACCGCAGTCGCATCGCCGCAGGAGACGCGAAGTAAACGGTTGAACGTGCCGGAGGCCACGAGGCCGCAGTCCCCTCCCCGTTCGGCGACCCCGACTGATCGGTCGGGGGTGCCGTAGACCCCGAGATCGCGGCCGCGTCGCCGAGGAAGACCCGGAGTGGGCCGCCCTCGACGCCTTCGACGCGGATCCAACGCCGACTTCATTTCTTTCGCGCCGACGTCGACGAGCGGCGCGTCCCGCGCGTCATCAGTAGCTACAAGCGGCCGCCGACCGAAGCGCGGGACATGACACCGGAGGAGTTCACGGGGACCGTGCGCGAGGCGAACCGGACCGCGCTCTCGCGGCTCGGATCCTCGAAGTCGCTGTACGCCGACACCATGGGCGACATGGACGCCGACGCGGTGCTCCGCGCCGCGGCCGACGCCGAGCACCACGCCGTCGAGACCTACACGGCGTGGGCGGAGAGCGAGGCCGATCCGGAGGCCGCCGAGGCGTTCGAGGCCACCGCGCGCGAGGAGCGGGACCACTACGAGACCGTCGCGGGGAAGCTCGACGGCCACGAGCCGAGCGAGGAGGTCCCGGCGATACACGCGTACCTCCGCTCGCTCGACGGCACGGTCGAGCGGCTGGGGGGGTTCGTCGGTCGCACGCTCGCCGCCGAGAAGTCCAAGGAGCAGACGACCGGCTTCTTCGTCGGCCAGGCCCACCCGGGAACGGCGCAGGTCTTCCGCGGGATGGGCGAGGATCTCGACGCACAGCTGGAGCGGGCGCTCGACCTCCTTGCGGAACACTGTTCGGACGACGCCGACTGGGAGCGGGCCGAGGACGCGGCGAGCGAGGCCATCCAGGCCGCCTACGACGAGTACACCGAACGGCTGGAGGGGATGGGGGTCAACCCGAAGCCCGTCTGCTGACACTGTCGGAGGAAGCTTCCTGCAGATATTCACCACCGGGGTGGCGAATTTCTACATAGCTTACGCCCGACAGTACGAGTCCGCCGCGTTCTGCCGTCCGGGAGGATTTCTGGGAGGAAACGGGGGTTCGCCCGCTGGCACCGCGCCGCTGCCGGACCCCGCTTACTCCTTCCGTAACACCGTCATACCATTACCCCCTGTCAGGAGCAGTTCTATCCCCTCGTCGGTGTCGTCGAACGCGAGTTCCCAGTGATACCCGTCACCCCGCCCCACCGAGAAGGTGGAGTTCGGCCCGGCCACCTCGCCCGGTGCGGCGGTGAACGGCCCCATCGGTCCGGGCGGGTCGACACGGACGGTACCGAGCGGTCCCTCCTCAACGGTGGCGCTAGTCACGTCGTTGTGGCTCGTGTAGGTCCCCGTCACCGCGTCGACGGCCTCGGTGACCGCCAGCATCCGGACCGAGTCGACCGGGTCCTCGCCGCAGGCGACGGCGAGTGCCCCCCTCCCGACGCTCGTCCACGGGAACCCCGTGCTGTTGTACGCCAGCGCCACCCCGAGCCCCCGATGGGGTAGACATCCGAGGTAGCCCCCGGCGACGAACAGGTTCCCGGGGTGTTCGAGCAGGGTCTCGCCGAGGAAGTCGGTCAGTTCGATGCCGTAGCCGTACCCCGCGCGGTCGCCCCCGGTCGTCTCCAGTATCGGCGACTGGTAGTCGGTCATCTCGGCGACGAGCGACGGGTCGAGCGGTCGCATGCCGTCCAGTTCCCCCCCATTCAGGACCCACCGGCCGAGCCGGGCGAGGTCAGTGGCCGTGCTGACGAACCCGCCGGACGCGCCGGCCTGCTCGATCTCTCGGGCTACGTTCCCCGCGGGCTGGAATTCATCATCGTCCGGGGGGTAACCGGTCATCGCGTCCTCGGCGTCGAGCAGCGAGGTGTCGAACCCGGAGTCGGCCATCCCCAGCGGGTCCAGCACCTCCTCTTCGACGTACTCGGGATGCGGTCGGCCGTCGACGGTCTCGACGAGTTCGCCAAGCAGGACGAACCCGCTGTTGTAGTAGGCGTACCGCTCGCGGTCGGTCCGTCGCTGGTCGGCGGCCGCCTCGACGTGCCGGAGGCGATCCTCGCGGCTCGCGAGGTTCTCCCGGAGGGCGTAGAAGTCCCGCGGCATCCCCGAACTGTGCGAGAGGAGGTCGCCGACGGTCACCGGATCGCCGGGCGCGTCCGCCAGCACCGGCCGCGGGAGGTGGTCGTCGACCGAGTCGGAGAGCGATACCGTGCCGTTCCCGACCAGCTGGAGGACGGCGATGGCGGTGGGTGGTTTCGCCAGCGACCCGACGGCGTATCGGGTGTCAGGTGTCGCTGGGTCGCCGGCCGCCACGTCCCGCGCCCCCAGCCCGGCCGCGTGCAGGAGGCCGTCGGCGTCGAAGACGGCGAGGCTGATGCCGGGCACCTCCTCGCGGCCGAGCCAGCGTTCGAGGAACGTTGCCAGTTCGCGTTCCGCACCGGGCGGGAGGCCTGCATCGGACATCGTCGGCCGCTCGCGATCCGGACGCAAAAACCCCCGCCGCTCGCCGCTCCACAGCAGTCCTTTTACGATTTCGCCACCTGAATCCGGACATGAGCGACTTCGACAAGGAAGCCGAGCGCGAGAAGCTCCGGGAGAAGTTCGAGCGCGACCGGCAGAAGCGGGAGCAGAGCGAGCGGATGAGCGAACTCCTGCTGAAGGGCGCGACGATGACGAACAAGCACCACGACTGCGGTAGCCCCATCTTCCGGTGGGAGGGCGAGGAGTTCTGCCCCTCCTGCGGGGGTCCGAACGGCGCAGGCGGGACCGACACGGAGGCTCCCGGGACAGGGTCGGGCGGCGGGCCCGCCGAGAGCGTCGAGGCGACGGGGGAGGCGACCCCCGATCAGGTCGATGGCGCGGTCGATGCCGCTTCGGACGCGGCCGAGATCGACGTCACGACCGAACCCGCCGAGGAGGGTGGGGAGGCTACCGATCCGACGCCCGCGCGCTCGGGGGGGACGACCCGCTCGCGGCCGGAGTCCGGAACCGCCGGCGGCCCCGAGCGGGGTGGCGGGCCGGCCGCGGGCGAGGGGGTCGCGGCCGCGCGTGCGTCGCTCGAACGGACGCTCGCCGCGGTCGCCCGGGAGGCCGAGGAGACGCCGACCACCGACCTCTCGCGCAAGCGGAACCTCGTCGCCGCCGCCCGCGAGACCGCCGAGGCGCTGGAGGCGACCCGACGGGCCGGACGACAGTAGGCAGCGCTCGACCGGTCCCGCGTGACGGGGGGACTCGCTACACGTCCCCGTCAGGAGTCGTTCCCCGCCTCGTCCTCCGCTCCGTCGGCGTCGCTGTCGGCGTACGCGCTGCCGACCACCTCTCGTATCCGGTCGGCGGTCACCTCGCCGACGCCGTCGACCCCGAGCAGCGCCTCGCGGTCGGCGGTCACGGTCGCCTCGACGCTCCCGAAGTGCGCGAGCAGGTCAGCGCCCGGCCCCCCTTCCCGCCGTGGACGCTCACCGACCGGTCGGACTCCTCCTGCTCGCGCCGGGCGACGGTGTGGAGGAGGTCGGCGGTGTCGTCGGTGTCGCCCGTTCGGAGGACGCTCGCGCCGAAGTCGACGGCCAGCGACGCGAGCGCCCCGCGGATGGCGTTCGGGTGGACGTTCCGTCGGCCGTAGAGCTCCTCGCCCTCGACGATCACGACCGGCCGGGCGTAGTGGCGGGCGGCGGCGCCGACCTGCTCGAACATCGAGCGGTCCCCGCCGACGAGCGTGTCGAGGAAGTCCTCGACGGACTTGCGCTCGATCACCACCCGGTCGGAGAGCACGTAGTCACCGACATCGAGTGTCTCGAGCCGCGTCGTCACGCCGTCCCGCTGCGAGAGGTCCCGCGCGATCCCCGAGTCGAGTTCGCGCTGGTCGATCACCACCTCGACGGCGTCCTCCTCGCCGGCGGTGGCGACGACGGCGTCCGCGTCGGCCTCGCCCCCCGTGTCGTCGTTCCCGTCGCCCGGGTCCTCCGTATCGGTCGCGCCGGCGCTCCAGTCGTCCGCTCCCGCGCCGGCGTCGGTCGGTTCGTCCCCGGCGAACGCCGCCAGCCCGGACTGTCCGTCGTCGGCACCCGTCTCCGGGGCCCCCGCCGACCCGTTCCCGTCGGCCGTCGTCTCCCCCGTCGATCCCTCGTCGGCGTCGGACGGGGCGTCGCGGTCGGTCGACCCGTTCCCGCCGGCCGGGTCCGGACCCGTCCCGGACGGACCCCGCGCACGCGACACATCGGCCGCCGAGAACGTCTCGAGGGCGGCCTGCTCGCCCGCGTCCAGCTCCGCCTCGATGTTCCCCGCCGCGCCCTTGAGCTTCCGGAGCTCCTCCTCCATCTTCTTCTCCTCGTTGCGGGACATCCAGTAGTACGCCTCGTCGCGCGTGTCGTTCGCGATGAGGACGACGACGCGACCCTCCCGCTGGCGGCCGGTCCGACCCTTGCGCTGGATCGAGCGGATGCCCTTCGGGACCGGCTCGTAGAACAGCACGAGGTCGACCTCCGGGACGTCGAGGCCCTCCTCGGCGACGCTCGTGGAGACGAGCACCTCGAACTCCCCCTCGCGGAAGGCTTCGAGGGTCTCCTGCTGTTCGGTCTGTGTCATCCCGTCCGAGCCCTCGCGGTCGCCCTGGCCCACGAACCGCCGGGTATCGAAGTGCTCGCCCAGGAACTCGGTGAGCGTCTCGGCGGTGTCCCGGGACTCGGTGAACACGATGACGCGGTCGCCGCCCTCGATGCCGAGCGTCTCCGCGAGGAGGATCCGCGCCCGGCGGAACTTCGGGTGGATGTCGTCGTACGCCTCGGCGCGGCGCATCGCCTCCTTTACCTTGGGCTCGCCCACGAACCGCTGGCTGGCCTTCGAGGCACCCGACGAGCGGGCCGCGTCGCGCTGGCGCTCGAAGTAGCGCCGGAGCGACTCCACCGACTGGGTCTCGACGTACGTGACCGCGGTTCGGATCTTCCGGAGCTCCGCGAGCAGGCTCATCGCCTTGTAGCCCGAGGGGTCGTCGTTGTCCATCAGCTGCCGGGCCTTCGCCTGCATCTTCCGGATGTCCCCCTCCGAGAGGCTCGGGTCGGACTTGCGGGTCAGCCCGAGTTCGCGGAGCTTCTCGAGCCGGGACTCCACTACGGCCCGGAGCTCGTCTCGGATCTCCAGTACCCCCTCGGGGAGGTCGACCTCCTGCCAGTCGACGGTCGTCTCGTAGGTGTGCTCGTCGACGTCGGCGTCGGCCTCGGTCATCACCTCCACCTCCCGGAGCCCGAGGTTCCGGCAGACCCGGAGGATCCCCTCCTTGTCCCCGCCGGGGGAGGCCGACATCCCGGTGACCAGGGGTCGGTCGGCGTCGGCGTGGTAGCGCTCGGCGATGTAGTTGTAGGCGTAGTCGCCGGTGGCGCGGTGGCACTCGTCGAAGGTGAGGTGGGTGACGTCGTCGAGCGAGATCCGGCTGCCGATGAGGTCGTTCTCGACGACCTGCGGGGTGGCGACGACGACCCGGGCGTCGTCCCACAGCGCCGCGCGGTCCTCGGGCCTGACCTCGCCCGTGAACACCACCACCTCCTCGTCCGGTATCGCGAGCCCCTCGCGGTAGAACGCGGCGTGCTGCTCGACGAGCGGCTTGGTCGGCGCGAGCAGCAGCGACTT
>PXRQ01000032.1 GCA_003022005.1 Halobacteriales archaeon QS_5_70_15 | reverse complement strand
CGTCGATCAGGCACACCATCTCAAAGCTGCACTGGCCCGGCTCGGGCTCCGATTTCAGGTGGTTCACCATGGAAATCGGAACGCCGTCGAACGTGTCTTTCGTGAGGTAAAACGCCGAACATCATCGTTCTCAAATACGTTTAGCAACGTGGAGCCATCGACGGCGGAGTCGTGGCTGCAAGCCTTCGCCGTCTGGTGGAATCGATGCTAAAGTTAACACGACCCCCGGGGAGGGGGATCGGCTGCCCGCTGGTGCCGCCGGGTCGTCGGCTCATACGGTCGTGCGTACCGACGTACCGTCGACCATCCGGGCCAAGTGGGTCGTCGTCGGTAGAGGATCACGCAGGACCGTATCAGTCCTTCAGCTTCCGCCGCTGGACCTTCCCCGTGACCGTGGTCGGGAACTCGTCGACGAACTCGACCTGACGGGGGTACTTGTAGGCGGCCTCGCGCTCCCGGACGAACGTCCGGACCTCGTCGGCGAGTTCCTCGGACGGCTCGAACCCGGGTTCGATCTTCAGGAACGCCTTCACGACCTGCTCCCGCTCCTCGTCGTCGACGCCCACGACGACCGCGTTGGCGACCGCCTCGTGCTCCCGGAGAGTGTCCTCGACTTCGAGCGGGCTGACGCGATACCCCGCCGTGATGATCACGTCGTCGGCTCGGCCCTCGTAGTGGAGGTAGCCGTCCTCGTCGAACGAGCCCGCATCCCCCGTGAGCATCCAGTCGTCGACGAACAGCGCCTCGGTCAGATCGGGCTGGTTCCAGTAGTCGAGCAGCATCGAGGGGTCGGGCCGCTCCACGGCGATGTGACCGATTTCGCCCGCTCGTGGTTCGTCGCGACGAGGAAGTTGCACTCCGTCTGCCCGTATATCTCGTTGACCACCGCGTCCCACTCCCCCTCGACGTACCGGTGGACGTCCCGGGAGACCTTCTCCCCGCCGCTGGGGACCACCTCGACGTCGAGGTCGTAGTCGGTGTGATCGACCGCCCGGAGCATCCGGACCATCGTCGCCGTCAGGAGGGTGTGGGTCGCGCCGTACTTCTCGAGTATCCGGTAGATCTCGTCGGGCTCGAACTGGCCCCCGTAGCCGACGACGGGCTGGCCGTGGAACCACGCCCCCCAGACGACGGCGAACAGACCCCCGACCCAGGCCCACCCCGAGGGGGAGTAGTGGACCGCCGACTCGTCGGGGAACTCGTTTATCATCTGCCAGCCGGGGACGTATCCGAGGAGCTTCCGGTGGGCGTGGTGGGCCCCCTTCGGCTCGCCGGTCGTCCCGCTCGTGTAGATGATGTACGCCGAGTCCTCCGCGGCCGTCTCGACGGCGTCGAATTCGGGGGATGCCGGGACGACGGTGTCCGCCCAGGTGCGGTCGCCGTGATCGGGCGCGTCGACGGTGATGACGGTCTCCAGCGCGTCGAGTTCCGGGCGGAGTTCCTCGACGAGCCCCGCCCGCTGTTCGCCGACGATCGCCACCTCCGTCTCGGAGTGATCGAGCCGGTAGCGGAGCCCCTCGCTCCCGTAGAGCACCGACAGGGGGACGACGACCCCGCCGACCTGGAGGATCCCGAGGTTGGCGAACAGGTTCTCCGGCCGCTGCGGGAGGACGACCCCGACCCTGGTCCCCCGTTCGACGCCGGCCTCGGCGAGCGCGTTCGAGACGCGGTTCGCCTCACGCCGCACCTGCCAGAACGTGTACGTCTCCTCGCTCCCGTCCTCCCCCTCGTAGAACAGCGCGACGCGCCGCTTGCCGTCCGGGGCCTCGGCCCACCGCCCACAGACCGCTCCGGCGATGTTGAACGCCTCGGGGATATCCCACTCGAACGCCTCGTACGCCGCCTCGTACGAACCGTACCCGCTCAGGTCGATATCCATGCCCCCCTTGACGGGGCCGGTCATATGATACTGGTGGACGTTCGGGGACGACGAGCCGGTACCGGGACCTCAGGTCATCCCGAACCCCCCGTCGACGACGAGGTTCTGCCCGGTAACGAACGAGGCGCCGTCGCTCGCGAGGTAGACGACGGCCTCGGCGATCTCCTCGGGTCGACCGACCCGGCCCATCGGGGTGTAGTTCTCGGCGAACTCGACGGTTCCGTCGTGGGTGTCCTCCCGGAGCATCGGCGTGTCGATGAACCCCGGCGAAACCGAGTTGACGCGGATGCCATCGCGGGCGTAGTCCCGGGCCACCTGCCTGGTGAGCGAGATGACCCCGCCCTTCGCGGCGCTGTAGGACGCCGAGTTCGGCTCGCCGACGACGCCGAAGACGCTCGCCATGTTGACGATGCTTCCCCCGTCCGCATCGAGCATCCGCTCGACCGCGGCGAGCGTGCCGTGGTACACCCCCGTGAGGTTCAGTTCGAGGATGCTCGCCCAGTTCCCCTCGGTGGTCTCGGTGATCTCGTACGACTCGGCGCGACCGGCGTTGTTGACGACGGCGTCGAGGCTCCCGAACGCCTCGAGTGTGGCGTCCATCGTCGACTCGACCGCCGGGAGATCCGTGACGTCGGTTTCGACGAACACCGCGTCGCCGCCGCGTTCCTCGATCACCTCGTCGGTCGGCGGTTCGTCGCGGCGGGGCTCGCGCCTGAGGTCGGCGTTGACCACGTTCGCACCCCTCTCGGCGGCCAGCAGCGCGGTCGCCCGACCCAGTCCGGAACTCGCACCCGTGACGACGACCGTCCTGTCCTCGAGTCGCATACCGCTGGTCTCCGGTGGCCCGGCGAAAACGTTTGTCCTCGGGTGCGTGGGTATGCTCGACCCGGATCGGCTCGGGTGGGACTGAAAGAGGCCGGCCGTTCGAGCTGTTCTCTGCAACCGGTAATGACGGGAACGGAAACGTCTCGAAAGCCCCCGTCCGCTACGCGACCCCCGGCGACGTAAGCACCGCAGGGAAGCCGCAGGCCGACAGAGGAGCGCAACGAGCCGCGGGAGCGTAGCGGACGGCCCCTTTCGGTCCCACCCGACGTCCGGACTCGAGACCACCCGAAACGCCCCTACTCCCGGCCGTACCGATCCAGCACGGCCGACCGTTCGACCTTCCCGGTCCCGCTCTTTGGCAGTTCCTCGACGTACGCCACCTCTCGCGGATGCTTGAACCGGGCGAGCCGATCCGCCAGGAACGCCCGGAGCTCCTCGTGGTCGAGTTCCCCGCCGTGGGTGGTCGCAATGACGGCCTTCACGACCTCCCCCCAATCCTCGTCCGGGACGCCGAACACGATCACCTCGGAGACGTCGGGGTGGGAGTAGAGCGCCTCCTCGACCTCGCTCGGGTAGACGTTCTCGCCCCCCGTGATGATCATGTCGTCCATCCGGCCGTGGACGTGGTAGAAGCCGTCCTTGTCGACCTCGGCGATGTCGCCGGTGTGCAGCCAGCCGTCGTCGGTGAACGCGGCCTCGGTCTCATCCGGCCGACCGAGGTAGCCGTCCGCGACCATCGGTCCCCGATGGAGGAGTTCGCCCGCCTCGCCCGGCGGGAGTTCGTTCCCGTCCTCGTCGACGACCTTCGCGTCGACGTGGGTGAACGTCTTCCCGTTGCACTTGGGGCCCTTCGCCATCGCGTGCTCGGGCCGGAGAACGAGCGAGCCGTCCGTGGTTTCGGTGAGCCCGTACGCCGCGACGCACGGGACACCGATGGAGCCGAACGCCTCCTTCAGTTCGCTCGGGACGGGTTCGCCGCCACCCACCACGAGCTCCAGCGACGAGAGGTCGTGGTCGCGCCAGCCCTCGACCCCGATCATCGCGTTCAGCATCGTCGGGATGGCGAACAGTTCGGTGACGTCGTACGCCTCGAGTATCTCCCAGGTCTCCGCCGGCTCGAACTCCTGCTGGAGGACGACGGTCCCGCCCGTGTGTATCAGCGGGAGGGTGAAGATGTTGAGCCCGCCGACGTGGAAGATCGGGCTGGAGGTGACGGTCACGTCGTCGCTGTCCAGCTCCGTGTCGACGAGGTAGCTCACCGACGAGAAGAAGAGGTTCCGGTGGCTGATCGGGACGCCCTTGGGCCGACCGGTCGAGCCGCTCGTGTAGAGGACGATCGCGGGCTCCTCGAACCCGCCGGCGACCTCGAGCCCGTCCTCGCTCCCGTCGTACTCGTAGAATGCGCTCCAGTCCTCGGCGTCGACCCGCTCGCCGGTCGGCTCCCCGTCCGCGTCCTCGCCCCCGGCCTCGCCGATGCGAACCGCGGGGACGTCCCCGGCGAGCGCGGCGGCCTTCCCCTCGAACACCCCCTCGTAAACGAACAGGTCCGGATCGACGTCCCGCTTCAGGTAGCCGAGTTCGTCGACCGCGAGCCGGTAGTTGAACGGCGCGACGGCGGCCCCGAGCTTGCAGGTCGCGAAGAACAGATCGAAGAACTCCACGGAGTTGCGGAACAGCCCACAGACGCGGTCGCCCTCGCCGACGCCCCGGTCGGCCAGGGCCCGGGCGACGCTGTTCGACCGCCGCTCGAGGTCGCCGTAGGTGTACTCCTCGCGGGTCGCCTGCTCGACGATAGCCACCTTCTCGGGGTCGTAGTAGGACTTCTTCCGGACGATGTATCCGAAGTTCGCCTGACGCATGGGACCACCCTGCAGGCCCCGGGGTCTTACCCTTTGTGCGTCACCGGTACTCCCCCGTGGATCACGGGCACGGGGAGCCCGCCGTGTACCGCTGGTACGGGCGGTCGTAGTCCGTTACCGACGATCACGGACACCGGGCGGTCACCGGTACGTCGTTACAGCCCTCCGTGTGAGGTCCTACGAACGATCCCCCATCTCGTCCCGGTCGCCCCCGTCGCCTCCGGACGGTTCCCGTTCGCCTCCGGACGGTTCCCGTTCGCCTCCGGACTGCGCCCGGAGCGCCTCGAGCCGCTTGCCCGCCTCGTACGCGTGAGGGAACTCCGCGAGGAAGACGAACAGCCCGTCGAACGCGCGGGGGTGGTAGAGGTACTCCGTGAACTCGCCCGCGCTGATCTCGCCGACGGGCTCGACGCCGTTCGCCGCCAGTTCGGCCCGGGCGGCCTCCAGGTCGGCCACCTGGAGCGCGAGCGCGTAGAGCCCGGTCCCGCGCTCCTCGACGAAGCGCCCGAGCGCGTTGTCCTCGTCTCCGGGCTCGGGCTGGACGACGTCGATGCCCACGCCCGCCCTGTCGATGACGCTCCGGAGGCGGTTCTCCCCCGCGTCGGTCTCGGTCGTCAGCGTCAGGAGTTCGCCGAAACCGATGCCGAGCCGCTCCTCGAAGGTCCCCGAGGTCCGCTCGATGTCGTCCGTCGCCACCACGACGCGGTCGATGCCCACCACGTTCATGCCCGTGGTTCCGGACCGGGTGCTCTTGAAACCGGACCCCGGGGCTTGGGGGACAGCAGCCCTACCATCCCGGGTTCGGGAGACAGCAGCCCCGCGGCCGAGGGGGATACCGGTTGCCGGATCGGGGGAGACGACGACCGCGCCGGGGGCGTAACGGCCGCTCGCCTTTTCGGAGTGATACGGTCGTGCGTAGTCTTTTACCGTCGATACCCGACCCTGTCCGGGCGATCGCCGGTACATCGTCACGCACGACCGTATGAGGCCCCCACCGTGGCCCGATGGCCGATCCGGACGGCGGGACCGGCGCGGACGCGAGGACCGTCCTCGTCGTGGCCGTCGCGGCCGCCCTCGTCGCCACACAGGTCGGGCTGGTCGCGTACGCCGTTGGAATCGGCCCGTTCGATCGGGGGGCACCCGCCACCGGGCCGGAAACGACCCAGGAACCGGGCGGCTCCGAGGGGGGCGCTCCCGGGGGATCGGGAGGGGCGGAGGTCGACGGCGACGTGTCCGCCTCCGGGCCGCCGCCGTACGAACTCGACGTGCTCGGTACCGAACGGTGTGGGAACACCTGTCGGGACGTGACGGTGCGGCTGACGAACAACCGGAACACGACGGCCGAGGGGGCCCGCGTCTGGGCGGGGCGAAGCGACGTGGGTGTGCTGGAGCCGGGAGCGTCGACGACCCGGACCGCCCCGGTCTCGGTCTTGTACTTCGAGGCCGTCGGCGTCAAGCGAAAGGGTGGATGGGTGACCATCGTGACCACCATCGAGTCCGAGGGGGTCAGGATGTCGTTCGAGGAGCGGCGCAAGGTCGCCTGAGCGCTTCCGACCGTGGGGCCGCACGCTCCGCCTCGCGTTCGGGTGGGACGCCCTGATACGGTCGTGCGTAACGATGTACCGGCGATCGCCCGGCCGGGATCGGCGATCATCGGTAACGGACTACGCACGACCGTATGAACTCGTCGTACACGAACACTTGCGGTTCGACGACCGTGATACACCCTGCGACCGTGACCGGTCGCCGTGACCCCGTAGTATATAAAAATACTGACTAGTACAAAACTCTAAATAATGCGTCCACCAACCTATGCCCGGATTCGGCATGACCCAATTCAACAGACGTACGATCCTGCGCGCGCTCGGTGCAGGCGCTGGTGTATCGCTCGGTGCCGTCAGTCGGGCCGGCGCGTCCCCGCCGGGGAAGTCCGGAGGGGACGGCGAACTCAGGCTGTTCAGCGAAGCGGCAGTGGCGAACTCCCACGAGACGGTCGTTCAGGACAACTACGCCTACGTCGCGACCGGACCGAAGGGGATGTCCGTCGTGGACTGGCACAATCCGGGACGGCCGGAAGTCGTCGCCGACGTTTCCCTGGCAGACGATCTCGGTCCAGAGCCCAAGGACCCCTCGCTGGACGTCAAGGACGTCAAGGTCGACGGCGACGTCGCCGCGCTGGCGAACGATACAGAGGCCCCAGGTGGTATCGCCCTGTACGACGTGAGCGACCCCGCGGATCCGGAGTTCCAGGCGTTCTACGAGCCGGAGCCGCCGTCGAACATCCACAACTGCTACCTGGAGGGCGACTACGCCTACCTCACACTCGGCGAGCCGACGAACATCGACACCGACGGCGACGGCAAGCGGGACCTAGTCCGCATCTTCGGAAATGCCGGGACTGAAATCGTCGACATCAGCGACCCCGCGAACCCGGAACACGCCGCCACGTGGTTCCTGAAGGACGAACTGCCCTCCTACGCGAAGGCCGGCGTCAACCCGAACCACGACCTCTACGTGCAGGACGGCCTCTGCTACAACGCCTTCTGGGACGCGGGCGTCATCGTCCTCGACGTGAGCGACCCGACGGACCCGCAGTTCGTGACGCAGTTCGGCGCGGCGCCGGAGGGGGACACCGAAATCAGGCCGTGGAACGTCGAGAAGGAATCGCTCGGGGAGTATTTCGCAAACGTCTTCCCGTTAAAACGGTATCTGGCACCGCCGGGCAACGCCCACTACGTCCAGCCCTCGCCGGACGGCGACCACGCGTACGTCGGCGCGGAGACCTTCGCCATCAGTCCGGGCGGCATCGACGTCTGGGACGTCTCGGACCTCTCGTCCCCCGAGCAGGTCGGCCGGATCGACCCGCCGGACGTCGACGCCTTCCGGACCTCGCACAACTTCGACGTGACCGCCAACCGCCTGCACGCCTCGTGGTACGAGGGTGGTGTTAGAGTGTACGACATCACCGACCCGAGCGACCCGACCGAACTCGCCCACTACGACCCCGACGGCTACTCGTTCTGGACCGCCGTCGCCGGACGGAGCTTCACTATCGGCGGCGTCTACGGGGAGGACTCGAATAAAGGCGGCATCACGGTCCTCCACGACGACCGCGGGAAGAAGCGTCCGCCCGGGTTCGAGGGATCCGACCCGCCGTCCGAACCCGAGGTCGTGCCGGAGGCGAACGACCGGTAACGGGGCCGACGGACCACAGGCCACCCGGTCGTCCCGCCGCGGACCCGCTGACGTCCGAGCGAGCCGGCGTCGTGGAGTCACAGGTACGGGTGCAGGGAGAGTGACCCCGGGGCGCGGCGAGGGGAACCGCGACGCGTTCGTCGGAAGACCCGCCCCTTCCGGGCGGATCGCCCTCGAGCAGCGGATCGTTCCGGAGTCGTTCGAGCCACGACCGCTCGACCGGCTGTGGGACCTCGACCCGATCCCGCCATCATCCGAGGGGTCCGTTCGTCGCCTCCGGGCCGGTAGTGCGGGCGCTACCGTTTTGTCCCCCGGTCGTGGAAGGGACGGTAGATGGTCCAGGCGCTGCGGATGCCGATGATGGGCAACACGATGGAGACGGGGCTGCTCGCCGAGTGGCACGTCGACGAGGGTGTCCCGGTCGAGGCCGACGAGGTGGTCGCCGTCGTGGAGTCGGAGAAGGCGGCGGCGGACGTGGTCGCGAACCGGGACGGGACGCTCGCCCGCGTCGACGTGGGGGAGGGCGAGGAGGTGCCCCCCGGGACGGTGATCGGCGTCGTTCTCGGCCCGGACGAGGGCCTCGCGGACGCGCCGCCGCCCCGGAGCCGGGTCGAACCCGGCGGGACGGAGGGCCACGGCGGTGACGAGGGGGGGACGGCGCCGGAGACGGACCCGGCCCCCGGCGCGGGCGGGGACCCGGCCACGGCGTCCCTGAGCGACGACGACCGGTCCGGGGGACCGGAGGGGGCGGTTCGACGGGTCCGTGCCGCGCCCGGCGCGCGACGCCTCGCCGACGAAACCGGGGTCGATCTCGGCGAGGTCGAGGGGTCCGGGCCCGACGGCGCGGTACTCATCGCCGACGTCGAGGAGCACCTCGGCGGGAGGACGTTCGTCGCCCCGAGCGCCCGTCGTCTGGCACGGGAACTCGGCGTCGCCCCGGCGGAGATCGAGGGCACGGGGGTGGAGGGCCGCGTGACGGAATCGGACGTCCGCCGGGCGGCGGGGCTCCTCGACACCCCCGCCGGTGGCACGGACCGCTCCGGGCCGGTCGCTTCCGACGTGCCGGCGTCGGACGGCATCGCGGGACCGCCGCCGCGCGACGCCTCACGTCTCGGCGTCACCGTGGCCGAGGAACGGGAGCTCTCGGG
>PXRQ01000031.1 GCA_003022005.1 Halobacteriales archaeon QS_5_70_15 | reverse complement strand
CTGGCTCTACGCTGCCGTCGATCCGGCGACGAACCAATTCCTCCACGTTCGGCTGTTTCCGAGCTATACGACCGCACTCACGGAGATATTTCTCAGTGAACTCCGCGAGAAACACGACGTCAACGACGCCACCTTCCTCGTCGGGTCGGGGAGCGAGGCGAACGAGGCGGCGTTCAAGCTCGCACACTCGTACCACCGCGCCCGTGGCCGACCCGCGAAGCACAAGGTCGTCTCCCGGTGGCAGGCGTACCACGGGTCGACGCTGGGCGCGCTCGCCGCCTCGGGGAACACCGCCCGCCGAACGCCGTTCGATCCGATCCTCCCGGACTGGCCGCACATCGGCCCGGCATACCCCTACCGGTGGGGGTACGAGGGCACCCCCGAGGAGCAAGCGCGCGCGGCCGCGGGCGAGTTGGAGGTGACGATCAGACAGGAGGGGCCGGAGACGGTGGCAGCGTTCGTCGCCGAACCCGTCGGCGGCGCCTCCATCCCCGCGACCCGACCCCACCCCGCCTACTACGAGGAGGTCCGCCGGATCTGCGACGAGTACGACGCGCTATTTATCGTGGACGAGGTGATGACCGGGTTCGGCCGCACGGGGCCGATGTTCGCGGTGGAGCACTACGGGGTCGTCCCCGACCTGCTCGTCGTCGGAAAGGGGCTCTCGGCCGGCTACACGCCGATCAGCGGCGTCGTCGCTCGCGACCGGGTGACCGAGCCGTTCCGCGACGGCGGCGAGGGGTCGTTCCCGCACGGGCACACGTACGCGGGCAACCCCGTGTCCGCGGCCGTCGCCGGCGACGTCCTCGAGCGGTACACCCCCGACCTGCTGGCGGCCAGCCGCGACCGGGGGGGGACGATCCGCGACGAACTCGCCCCGCTCGAGGACCACCCGATGGTCGGGGAGGTGCGACACGTCGGCGCGATGCTCGGCGTCGAGTTCGTCGCGGGCGATTCGGGGGAGCCGTTCGACCCGGACCTGCGCGTCCACGAGCGGGTGTACGAGGCGGCGATGGAGCGGGGCGTCTACACCTACCCCGGCCGCGGCTCGGTCGACGGCGTCGCCGGCGACCACCTGATGCTCGCGCCGCCGCTCACCGTCTCCGAGGGATCGGCGGAGCGCATCGGCCGGACGGTCGTCGAGGCGGTCGAAGCCGTCGCCGGGGACGTGCCGTAGTCACTCGCCCCAGACGTCGGAGAGCGGGTGGTCCTCGTAGGCAGTCGAGCCGTCCGAGGAGCCCGGGTCCGATCCGGAGCTGGTCCGGGAGCGAGAGCGGGAACGTGACCCCGAAGCACCGCCCGACCCGCCCGACCCGCCCGACCCGGCCGTTCCCGACCGGCCGCTCCGGCCCGAAACCTCGCCCCCGACCGTCGCGACGGCCGCGCTCGTGTCGAACGCCGGCAGGTCAGGGTCGGCCATCCGGTCGACCTGCTCGGCGAACCAGTCCGGCATGTCGGTCCGGGCGCGCTCGAACAGGTCGAGCAGCGACGAATCCGCGAGATAGGTCGCGCCGTGGTCGTCGGGCGCCCGGACGACCCGCCCGCAGCCCTGGATCACGGTCCGGAGCGCCGTCCGGTAGTACCACGCCCACTGGCCGTCCTCGAGTCGCTTCGCGACCCGGGAGTCCCGCGTGTTCGGGTACGGCGCCTTGCAGAGCACCTGCCACCGGCAGCGGTCGCCGGCGAGGTCCAGCGCCTCCTCCATCTTCACCGCGACGAACACGTCCGCGCCCGTGGACCGCTTCCACCCCTCCAGCGCCGCGTCGCGGTTCTCCCGGTCGTGGCTCCTGACCCGCGCGCCGACGCCGAACTCCTCGAGGAGGTCCGCCAGCCGGTCGGCGATGGCGTAGGAGTGGGCGTGGACCAGCCCCTTCTCGTCGGGGTGGGCCTGCATGATCCGTACGAGCGTCCGGGCGACCTTCGGCAGCGTCTCGTCGCGGTGCTCGTAGGTCATCTTCCCCCGCGTCACGTCGTACAGCGGGCGGTTCTCGACCGGGAACGTGTGGGGAACGTCCACGAGCGCGACGTTCGACGGGTCGAGACCGCTCGATCGACAGAACGCCTCCTTGTTCAGGATCGTGGCGGAGAGGAGTGCGAACCTGTTCCCCCGGTCCCAGACGGTGTGGTGGAGGTAGCGCGCGGGGTCCACCGGCTTGACCGTCACTCGACTGCCGGCCCCGTCCGGCTGGTCGACCACCCACGTCGTCCGCGAGTCGAGCTCCCGGAGGTCCTCCAGGAACCACCCGAGGTCGCGGACGAGCTCGGCGAGGCGGTCGCGGTCGGCGGCCTCGCCGGGCGTGAGCTCGACCTTCCCCCGGAGCTCCTCCTGGCGGCGCTGGCAGGCGTCCCGGAGCCGCTCGGCGTAGCCCGCGACGTCCTTCAGCCCGGCGATGGCGGGGGGTTCGCAGTCCCCCCACACCGGGACGGTGTTCGGGGAGAGTTCGATGGTGGCGTACATCTCGGCCCACTCGGCGAGGCCGTGGGCCTCGTCGATCACGACGACGTCCCGGCGGCCGAACACGTCCGAGCCGGCGGTCTGCATGAAGTACGCGAGCGTCATCGCCGCGATCCGGCGGTTGGAGGCGATAGCCCGGTCCGAGAAGTACGGACAGCGGTGTTTCACCGGACAGTCGAACCCCCGCTCGCGGGCACAGGGCGCCCGGTTCACCGGCGTGTCGGTCTCGCCCGGCAGGATACAGTCGTAGTTGGGCTTCCCACGGATGACGCTGAGGTCGTCGAGCAGGGGATCGCCCGCCACGTCGTCCAGTTGCGAGACCTGCGGGGTGGTGTAGTACGCCCCGACGGGCTCGCCCGGTTCGGCCTCGCCCGGCCGTCGGGCGCAGCCGGCCACCGCGCGGGCGAGCAGCGACTTCCCGCTGCCCGTGGGCGCGCGGACGAGCACCACTTCGTTGCCGGCCTCGAACGCCGCGCGGATGTCCGCGAGGGCGCGTTCCTGGGCGCCGCGGTAGCTCGGCGCCGGGAACTCCTCGGTGATGCTGGCCGGGTCCACGGCGAAGGGTATCTCCGGGGGGGTCTAAACCCACCGCTCTCCTCGGGTTGTGGGGGACGAGTGGCCGCCGTGCATCCCGTGGCCGGCCGGGGGTTTCAAGGTAATGCGGTCTGTATCCACACGAACCGATAGGGCATGGCCGTCCTCAGCCGAAACTGGTAACACGACCCCCGTACAACCCGGTGCTAATGAGCGATCGGCCGCGACTCGCGATGCTGAACGCCTCCCACGGCGTCGAGCACACCCGCCGGAACTTCCGGCGCGAACTCGATGCCGACCTCGCCGAGTTCACCCTCACGAAGGAGCGGTACCCCGTCGGCTTCGACTACGACGGGTTCGTCGTCAGCGGATCGGCGTCGTCGGTCTACTGGGACGAACCGTGGCTGCCGGAGACCCGCGAGTGGGTCGCCGAGGCCATCGACCGGGGGATGCCGGCGCTGGGCATCTGCTTCGGACACCAGCTCCTCGTGGACGTCCTCGGGGGAACCGTCGAGGACATGGGCGAGTACGAGCTCGGCTACCGGACCGTCGAACGGACCGCGGCGGGGCGCGAGGACCCCGTCCACCGGAACCTCGACGACGAGTTCTTCGTCTTCACCACCCACTCCGACGGGGTGACCGAACTCCCGCCCGGCGCGACGCTCACCGCCCAGAACGATTACGGGATCCACGGCTTCCGGAAGGGCCACGTCTTCGGGATGCAGTCCCACCCCGAGTACGACCTCGATACCGCGCGGTCGGTCGCCGAGGGCAAGGAGACCGAGGAGTACGTGACCGACGATCAGCTCGAGGCGGTCCTCGAGGGGGTCACCGAGTCGAACTTCGCGCGGGCGGCCGAGACCAAGCGGATATTCGACGACTTCCTCGCGTACGTCCGAAAGGTGCGGGCGGCGCCCGCCGCCGGGGACTGATACGGTCGTCGCCGGCCTGTCGCTCCCGCCGGCGACCGTCCGCGGGTCGCCACGACCGTACGACCACTCCGCGGGGACCGCCCTGCGACGACCACTGACCACCGCTCGTCCCGCGATCCGCTCCGGGCGATTGTACCGATTGGGCCGTTGACGGTACGTATGCGTCGCGTTCGTCGGAACGGAGTCTCGCTCGACCGCGGTTCGGGGCCGCGAACGGACCACGCGGGGGGGTGAGTGGTGGTCGCCGACGGCGTCCACGTCCTGCTCGGCCCCGCGCTGGTGATGCTGCTGTTCCGCTCCGGGCGTGCGGAGCCGTACCCGGTCGCGATGCTGTCCGCGGGTCTCCCCGACCTCGATCGGTTCCTGTTCGGCCCGCTGATCGACTGGGGCCACCTCGCGGGACCGCTGTGGGCGCACCGCGGGATCACCCACTCGCTGCTGGTGATGGCGCTGTTCGTCGGCCTCGCCCACCAGGTGGACGAGGCGCGCGCCGGCGCCATCGGCTACGGGTCCCGTCTCGCGGCCGATTTCCTCACCGGGAGCGTCCGGCTGTTCGCGCCGTTCGACGTCACCGCGTACGGCCTGGGCTACGACTGGCTGCTCGGGAGCGCCGTCGCGGGAGGGTTCTCGAGCGTCGTGCTGGTCGTCGGGATCGTGGCGATGGCCCGCCGGGAGCGCGTCGACCGGCTCCGGCGGGGCGTGCGCGGGCGCGTGCCCGTTCCGGAACGGGCGACGTCCCGGCGACGAGTGTCCGAGGCCGCACCGGACGCCCCGACGGCCGACCCCTCCGAACCGGAGTTGGACTGATAGGTCACGCCCCGCTCCCGGTGACCGCCCGGACGGGCTCCCGGGTCGCCCGGAACTCGTCACCACCGCCCGCACGATCCGACGGTCCCGACGCGTCACCCTCTTTTCCGTCCGCGCCCTCCCGTCGACCGATGGACGCGGCCGCGGTCCGCGAGCGGGCGAACGACCTGCCCCGGGAGCCCGGCGTCTACCAGTTCGAGGAAGGGGACGGAACCGTCCTCTACGTGGGGAAGGCGGTCGACATCGGGGACCGGGTGCGGTCGTACGCGGACCCGCGGGGCGAGCGCATCCGGCGGATGGTAGAGCGCGCCGACCGGATCGAGTTCTCGGTCACGGACACGGAGACGCAGGCGCTGCTGCTGGAGGCCAACCTCGTAAAGCGGCACCAGCCCCGCTACAACGTCCGGCTGAAGGACGACAAGTCCTATCCGATGGTCCAGCTGACCGATCACCCGCAGCCCCGGATCGAGGTGACACGGGACCCCGAGGAGGCGGCGACGGTGTTCGGCCCGTACACGAGCGTCTCGACGGTCGAAACGGTGGTGAAGGCCCTCCGGGAGACCTACGGGATCCGGGGGTGTTCGGACCACAAGTACGCCGGACGCGAGCGTCCCTGCCTCGACTACGAGATGGGGCTCTGCACCGCGCCCTGCACGGGCGAGATAAGTAGTGATGAATACCTCGCGGACGTGGAGAGCGTCCGGCGATTTCTGGGGGGCGAGACTGGCGTGCTGTCCGACCCGCTCCGGCGGGAGATGGAGCGGGCGGCACAGGAGGAGGAGTTCGAGCGGGCGGCGAACCTCCGGGACCGGCTGGAGGCGGTGGAGTCGTTCCACGGCGGCGGGGCCGAGGCAGTGGTCGCCAGCGACGAGCGGGCGGTGGACGTGCTGGCGGCGGCCGTCGAGGGCGGGAACGCGACGGTAGCCCGGCTCCACAGCGCCGACGGGAAGCTGGTC
>PXRQ01000030.1:26283-28533 GCA_003022005.1 Halobacteriales archaeon QS_5_70_15 | reverse complement strand
AACACCGCGAGCAGGGTCGCCATGAGAACCCCTAAGATCACCGCGCCGACGAAGGTCACGAGCACCGACGCCCCGCCGAACAGTTCGGGAAAGCCGAGCGCGGGCGCGATGACTTGGATGAACTTCGCGACCGAATAGCCCGCGACCGCGACGAACATCACGTGACCGAACGATAGCAGTCCGGTACCCGTGTCCGTGTCCACCCCCGCAGTTGGATGGGCCTGTAAACCCCGTCGACTTGCAGGGAGGGTAACGAGATGACAACCGTTCTCGAAACCGACGGCCTCAGGCGGGAGTTCGGGAAGCTGGTCGCCGTCGACGACGTGACGGTCGACATCGACTCGGCGGACATCACGAGCATCATCGGCCCGAACGGGGCGGGCAAGACGACCTTCTATAATCTGCTCGCCGGCCAACTAGAACCGACCGCCGGCCGGGTTCGCATCAAGCCGCGTAACGGGGACGGCCTGACCGAAGTTACGGGGATGGATCCGTACGAGATCACCGAACTCGGCCTCGCCCGGGCCTTCCAGATCAACAATCTCTTCGAGGGCCTCACGGTGCTCGACAACGTCCGTATCGCCCGGATCAGCCGCGACGGGCGCACGCTCGATCTCACCGCGCGGGCGACCGGCGACGAGGCTCTCACCGAGGGCGCGTGGGAGGTCATCGAACTCACCGATCTGGGCGAGGTCGCCGAGACGAAATGTGCAAACCTCTCACACGGCGACGCCCGGAAGGTCGAGATCGCCCTGGCGCTCGGGACCGACCCGTCGGTGGTATTGCTCGACGAACCGACCGCCGGGATGAACGCGAGCACTGACACCACCTTCGTGCTCACCGAGCATGACATGGAGGTCGTCCTCGGCATCTCCGATCGCATCGTCGTACTCGACAACGGGGGCGTTATCGCCGCGGGCACGCCCGAGGACGTAATGGCCGACGAGCGCGTCCGGGAAGCCTACCTCGGGGGCGACAGTGAGGAGGACAGCGGAGACGGCGCGAGCGGGGACAGCATGCGCGCGGACAGTCCGGGCGCGAACGAGGACAACGGCGCGACGAGCGGGCATGAGGGAAGCAACGAGACCGGCGGCGACGGGAACGGCAGGAGCACCGGAAGAGACGGGGACGACGGCGAGGGCGGCGACGGCGGTGAGCGTTCGTGAGCGTACTCGACGTCGAGGGGATCGACACCTATTACGGCAACAGCCACGTGCTTCACGACCTCTCGCTCTCGCTCGAGGAAAACGAGATCGTTGCACTGCTCGGTCGTAATGGCGCGGGCAAGACGACGACGCTACGATCGATCACCGGCACGGTGTCGCCCCGGTCGGGCGCGATTCGCTATCGCGGCGAGGACGTCGCCGGCCGCTCGGTCGACGCGATCAGCAATTCGGGCATCAAGCTCGTCCCCGAGGAACGCCGGGTCTTCCCGACGCTCACCGTCGAGGAGAACCTCTTAGTCGCCGCCGAGTCGTGTGCGAACCCGCGGGAGATCGGGGAGATGTACGAGGTCTTTCCGGTGCTCGACGACCTGCGCGAGAACCGCGGTCGGAACCTCTCGGGCGGCGAGCAGCAGATGCTGTCGGTCGCGCGGGCGCTCATCCAGAGCCCCGACCTGCTCCTGCTGGACGAGCCGACCGAGGGGCTGGCGCCCGTCATCGTCGACGACCTCAGCGAGGTGCTCCACGAGGTCGTCAGCGAGGACGTCACCGTCGTCATCACCGAGCAGAACGTCGAGTTCGCCCTCGAGCTCTCCCAACGGGCCGTCATCGTCCAGAAGGGCGACAACGTCTGGGACGGCTCCGTCGAGAAGCTCCGCGCGAACGACGAACTCATGGACCAGTACCTCTCCGTCGGCGGCGGGGAGGGCGAGGAGGAGACGGCCGCGGGCGACGACTGACACGCGGGCGTCCGCCCGCACCGACACCCACGACCCGTTCCAGCCGCGGACGACCGCTACCCGCAGGCCTTTGCGCGGACCGACCCTCCCTCCGCTGTGGACGCCGTCGAAGCGAGCACGCCCCCGTACGTCCCGCCGGAGGCGGTCTACCGGTACATCCCGGCGTTCGAGGGGGCGGTCGAGTTCTCGGACCACGCCGAGCGCGTCGAGCAGTCCGGCGACGGGGGCCCCGGCACCGACCACTACGTCCGGCTCTCCTGGTGGCGGCTCTCCTGGACCTCCCACAGCTGGGTGACCGACGTCGACCCGCCGACCCGCATCGACTGGCGACTGACGAAGGACCTCGA
>PXRQ01000030.1:0-26114 GCA_003022005.1 Halobacteriales archaeon QS_5_70_15 | reverse complement strand
CCGGTCGCCGTCGCCGATCTCGAGGGTGATCGCCGACCCGTCGACTACACGGTCCACCGGATGCCGGACTCCGTCTCGCTCTGAGCCGCGGCGCCTCCGAACCGGGCCCGCAAGCCGCCTCCGGCCCGCTCCATCGTTCCGTTACGCCCCGTCCTCCCCGGGCTCCCCGTTCCCCTCCGCCCCGGCCTCCGCCCCCGCGACGGCGTCGCGCATCCGCTCGGAGTAGTCCCAGGTGTGTGCCCGGGTCGGGTCGAGCCGGATACGGACCTCCTCCCGGTCGGCGTCGAGGAGCCGGCGGGCCAGCGCCGAGTCGGTCCCGCCGAGGTAGCGCACCACGAGCTCCCGGAGGAGCGACTTGTCCTCGTCGGGGCTCGGGGTCGCCTCGGCGCTCCCCCGGACGCCCATGTACGGCGGCTCGTTCCCCGAGATCTCGAACGCGACGCCGGGGTCGTCCTCGATGAAGCCGACGACGTCGGCCGACGCCGACGTGGCACACCAGATGGCCCCGTCGCGGAACAGGTACCACAGCGACAGCATCCAGAGCCGGCCGCCCGGCGTGCGTGTCGCCACCCGGACGGGGACCGTCCGCTCCGTCAGGTACTCGCGCGTCCGTTCGGGGGACCACGGGCCGGTGGGCTCGAACACACCCGGCGTTCGGGTCGAGGCCCTTTGAACCCTCGAACCCTTGAACCCGGGCGGTCCAAGCACCGTGGAGCGGTCGCTCACGGCCCCACCCGGGTGTCCGGTCCCGCGGCGACCGGGTCCCGGGTACTCCCCGACCGTCGTCCGCCCGGACTCCTCACGGAGTTCGTCCCTCGTTTCTCTCCCTGATCCCCGGGCGCCAGCGACCGGGTTCCCGGGGGTACCGACCCTCGCCAGCATCGAAGCGACTGTGATTTACGTCCCGACGACGGAACGCGAGGCGATGGACATCATCGTCCATTTCGTTGTCGGGTTGACCTTCGGCCTCGTCGTCCTCCTGTTCGTGGACTGGCCACAGCCACGGGAGTTCCTCTTCATCTTCGCGAGCGGTCTCTGGGCGATAATCCCCGACGGCCACTGGATGTTCTCGGAGTTCGGGTTCGACGGTCCCGCGGCCGTCTGGAAGTCGTTCCACCAGACGGCGTTCGCGAACCTCTTCTGGTTCCACCGCTTCCTCGACAACCACGAGACCGGACGGAAGAACCTGGAAGCGGGCACGAGCCTGCTCCTCCTGTTCGTTGCCGTCGTGACTTACTACGTCGCGAACGATTGGGAGATAGTCGCAGAGTCGGAATCGGAGTCGGGGTCGGGGGCGGGAGCGGGAGCGGAATCGGGGTCGGAGCCGGCACCGGAGGTGGAATCGAGTCCGGAACCGGAATCGGTGACGGAACCCGAGTCCGACCACGAGGCCGAACCGGGATCGGAGTCGGATTGACGGTCCGTTCGCGGACGGAGCGGGTCGACCGTCGTTGGTCCCGATAGCCTGGGGACGCTCGACCGTCGCGGTCGAGGAACGTCCGAGCTTGAGGAGCGCTCCCTCCGAGGTTCGGAGCCGGGGGCCGGCGGCTTCAGCCGAGTAGGTAGCGCAGTCAGGGGTTCCGCTGCACGAGGCCCGTCTCCTCGATGGGTGCGTCCAGCCCGAGGATGCGGCCTGCGCCGATGGCACCGAGGCCGAACAACAGGGCCGCGTAGACGACGTGATCGTCGATGACCCAGCCGTGCGCCAGCGGCAGACTCTGGAGCAGGCCGCCCCGGAGCGCGGCCGCCCAGTAGAACAGCATCACGACGGCGCCCCAGAGGGCGCTCCAGCGGACGAGCACGCCCAGAACGAGCACCGGTCCGGTCAGCGTGAGCCCCCACATGTTGAGGATGTCGACGAGGGGGTTGCCGGCCATCGCGACGAACACCTCCCGGAAAGGGTTCCCCTGCGGGACGGCGTTGGTCAGGTAGCCCGCCGCCGTCCAGTCGTTCTCCGAGTTCGCGTCCAGGTAAGTCACCAGCTTCGTGGTTCCGCCCTGGAACAGTACCCGCCCCATCACGACGCATGATCACGAACGAGTGATCGATCCAGTGCTCGGAGTACTCGAAGTCGGTCTCGTGACCGAACAGTTCGGTCTCCAGCTTGCGGGTAGTCGCGGACATCGTCGGTCACCTCTACACCGGGCAGTTACGCCCGGCCGATCTGCGACCGGGGCGTTCGTTCCTGCGTGCCGAGAACCGACTGACTAAACCGTGATAGTCCGTCGACGGCCGCTCCCCGGGCGGCCGCTTTCCGACGGCAACCACTAAATCCCCCTGGGTGGTAGCCCTCCTCGTGAAGTCCTCGGTCGCGACGGCATCGAAGGACGTCCTCCGGATCAAACTCCGGGCGGCGAACTTCCACGCGTTCAACTTCCTCGGGCGATTCGCTCCGTGGACTGCCGAGTCCGAGGCGGTCCGGGAGGTGGTCCTCTACCCGGCGTTCGACTCTCCCGCGGCCTTCGGCGACGTGCTGAACCGACTCGGCTGGTACTTGCCGCCCGGCACCGTCGAGGGTATCGATCTGACGGTGAGCGTCGACGGCGACGTCGTGGCGGCGAGGGACCACGTGCCCGAAGCCCAGGGGACGTTCGACACTAGTCACCTCCCGCTCTCGAACGTGGACCACCGGACCCTGGAGGGAAGGGCCAGCGCGGCCGACCGGACACTCGTCTGGGACGCCGACGCCCGGCTCTCCGGGCCGGCCATCCGCAACGCCGCGAACGTCGATGTGGTGGATCCGGAGTTCTACTCCCACGCCGAACCGGTCGCGTGGGTGCAGGTCAGCAACGTCGCGAGGAGTGGGCTCGCAGATCGCTCGACGGAGGTGTACGCGTCGCTCGAGAGTCGGGGCGAGCCGTGGGACACCTCGTACGTCTTCGCGACTGGGCCGAGCCTCGACCGCGCGTTCGACTACGAGTTCTCGGAAGAGGCCCTCTCGGTCATCTGCAACAGCATCGTCAGGAACGACGACCTGTTGGAGCACCTCGACCCGGACGTGCTGACGTTCGCGGATCCGGTGTTCCACTTCGGACCGAGCGAATACGCGGTACAGTTCCGCGAGGACGCCGTTCGGGCGATCAGGAAGTACGACCTCATCGCGGTCGTTCCGGAACCGTGCCGGGGACTTCTCGTCGGCCACTACCCGAACCTCGCTGACCGAGTCATCGGGATGCGTCCCGTTTACGACGACAGCATACGGTTTCCTACAGCAAATAAACTAGAGGTAATGGGGACCGAAAACATCATGACGCTACTCATGCTTCCCGTGGCCTCGGGCTTGACCGGTACGGTGAGGTTCATCGGCGCCGATGGACGGAAGGAGGAGGAGGAGTCCTACTTTTGGGAACACAGCGACATCGGGCAGTACGACGACGAACTCATGAACACCGCCTTCGAGACACACCCGGCGTTCTTCAGGGATCGCGTCTATACCGAGTACTACAAGGAGCATGTGGAGACGCTGACCGAAATGGTAGAGTACGGAGAAAACCGTGGAATTACGTATGAGTCCATCACGCCTTCGTATGTGCCGTGTCTGCGCGAGGGAAATATTTCTGAACCGATATAATAAAGTTAATCAAGGTACATGAAACGTTTGATAATTTGTATCATACCTCGGAGGTGTCTTTTTAATGCCTGATTTAACTGTTTCTATCATTACTCCATCATACAATCAAGCAGAATATATAGAAGAGACTATAAACTCAATCAAATCTCAGAATTATGAAAAAATTGAACATATAATCATGGATGGTGGATCCACCGATGGGACCATAAAAATACTAAAAAATTATCAGGAAGAGTATAATATGAAATGGGTATCACAACCTGATAGAGGACAGGCGCATGCAATAAATAAAGGTTTTAAAAAGACGAGTGGTGATGTATTGGGCTGGTTGAACTCAGATGATGTTTATTTGACAAAATCTGCTGTTTCAAAATCTGTTGATACATTGATCAACTATCCGGAAGCGGATATGGTGAGTGGTCGTGGGGTCAGATTGAAAGAAAATGGCAAGTGGGATCATCCAATCAAGCGTCGTGATCACAAATTGTCACATTCTGATTTAAAACACGTGGCATCAGTCCTTCAACCGGCAACTTTTTGGCGTGATTATGTCTGGAAAGAAATCGGGATTGATGATTCTCTCAAATATACATTTGATTGGGATTTCTTCATTCGCGCTACTGACAAGTACAATCTTGTTCCTATACCTGACTTTTTGACTGGATATCGTTGGCAAGGCAATAACAAGACGACTGAAGGAGGCTTAGAACGTGCCGAGGAACTGAGGGATATAACTGGCCGATATCTCGGTAAAAACAGCTGGCAATACCAACTATTATGTGTTTACTGCGGGATTTATACTTTTTCAAACTTACTTCCTGACAAGATTGCCGAGCCTGTTGAGGCTGCGCTGGATTTCATTTCCAGCGCAATCTCATATATATCACTGAAACAAGTATCAGGTGTATGATTGCGGTTGTTAATATACTCTTAGGTACCTCCTATGTTGAATGAGTTTCAGTCCATTTATATTGATGAAGGGATTATAAATATTCATACATTTACCACAAAAGGATGGTTGGAGGGATAGGTCAAGGATGAATATAAATAGTATCTCGATTATCACACCGTCCTACAATCAGGCGGATTTCATAGAGGACACCCTTCGCTCCGTCCGAAAGCAGACCTATCCGGCGATTGAGCACCTGATCCTCGATGGTGGTTCGGACGACGAGACTGTCAATATCCTCGAACAGTTTGAAACCGAGACCGCGGACGTCCCCGGCTATACGCTCGAGTGGACCTCCGAACCTGACGAGGGACAGAGCCACGGCATCAACAAGGGGTTCGAACGGGCTTCCGGGGAGATCGTCGGGTGGCTCAACTCCGACGACGTCTACTTCTACCGCGATACGGTCGAGCGGATGGTCGAGGCGCTTGAGGCCCGGCCGGAGGTCGACGTGCTCTACGGCGACCACGTCGAGATCGGTCGTGACGGCGAGATACGGCGAGTCCGTCGCGCCCTCGACTGGGACTACGACCGCCTCCGGCGGAGCTACTCCATCCCGCAGCCAGCGACGTTCTTCCGGGACCACGTCGTCGCCGACAGGGGACTGGACACCGACCTCGACTACAGCATGGACCTCGAGTACTGGCTCTACCTCGGCCGGCGGTACCGCTTCGAGCACGTGCCGTACCTCGTCGCCGGTAATCGGATGTACCCGGAGAACAAGCGGACGGCGGGAGACGACGCACACGCCGAGGAGAGCGCACGCGTCCGGCGGGCCTACGGCGGTCCGGAGCCAGTCCCGACGGCACGTCGGTTCGGTGACGTCGCCCGGGTCCTGTGGACGCGACTCGCCGCGACGTCACGGATGCTCGCGTTCGAGGCGGACGAGCCGTTCGCGTTCGACGCGAGCGTCCCGTCAAGGGCCGAGCGGCTCTCGACACAGCTCGACCTGCGAACACTCGCGGAGTTCCTCTCCTGATACGGCCGTGCGTAACGCTTTACCGGCGATAACCCGGGCAGACTCGGGTATCGACGGTAAAAGACTACGCACGACCGTATGAGTCCCGCGGTCGGTCACGGGGTCCCTCGTCCCGTCGGGTTCCGATTCTCTTTCGCAGGTCAGACCCCGGTGAGTTCCCCGAGATGCGACCGGACGACGAGCCGTTCCCGGTCGGCGTTCCGGTGTCGGCGTGCGACCCTGGCGAGTCCGGTCGCCAACTCGGGATACTCCTCGCTCCGGTCGACCTGTTCGGTCGGGTCGGCCTCGAGGTCGAACAGCGCGCCGCCGTCCCGCTCCCGCGAGAGGTACTTCCACCGGGTGCCCCTGACGGCGACCTTCCGTCGGTCGCCCTCGGTCACCTTGGCGACCACGTACGGCGCTTGGGCTTCGAGGACCGACGGCCCGTCGAACGTCCGCTCGACGCCCGCGATCGATTCGAGGGTGGCGGGCAGTGACCGGAGGCTCACGGGGTTCGACCGCCTTTTTCCCACCGAAGCGCCGACCGCGTCCCCCCCGTCCGCAGCGTCGTGGACGACTAGCGGGACGTGGATAAGTTCCTCGTAGAGCGACTGCGGGTGTTCGTAGAAGCCGTGTTCGCCGAAGCCGTCGCCGTGGTCGCCGTGGACGACGAACACGGGGTCGTACTCGGTCAGGTCCTCGCGCAGTCGGCCGAGGAACCCGTCGACGTACCGGAGGAGGTCGTCGTACTGTGCGATCAGTCGCTCGCGCTGGCGCTCGGTGAGCGAGCACGAGGAGCGCTGGTCGACCCAGAGCTTCTTCAGGAAGACGGCGTTCCGGAGGAGATACGAGGCGGTCGTCGGGAGGTCGCGCCGGGCGGCGGGCGGGATGTACGGCGTGTGGGTCTCCTCGGGGAACACCCAGAGGAAGAACGGCCGGTCGTCGTCGCGCTCGACCCACTCGAGGACGTCGTCGCAGTACTCCTCCCAGCACAGGCGCTTGTGGAACGGGGTCTGCCCCTCGAGCACCTGCCTCGCGTTGCCGACGAGGGTCCGGGCCTGTTCGCCGAGCGTGGCTCCGGGGTCGATCTTCGACCCGGCCATCCGGACCGCCTCGTCTTCGGGGAGGAAGTCGTGGTAGTCCTCGAACCCCCGGCCGAAGCCGAAGTAGCTCGAGACGAAGGCGTTCGGGACGAACGCGCCGGTCCGGTAACCGGCATCGGAGAGGGCGGACGCGACGGTCCGTTTCGCCCCGAGTTCGGCCCGCCAGCTCCCCGGATCGGTGTCCTTCGGATCGGTCAGCGGGTACTCCCCGGTGTGGACGGCCGTCATCGACGCTGGGGTCGACCCGCCGGCCGTCACGGCCTCGTGGTACCCCACCCCCGCCTCGGCCATGCGATCGAGGTTCGGCGTCGTGTTCCGGTCGTAGCCGACGTAGCCGCAGTGGTCCGCGCGGACGCTCTCGAGCGAGACCAGGACGACGTTCCGCGGCTCGTCGGTGGGGGAAGACATTCGGGTAGCGGAGGGGTCATCGGGCCGGGCTAAATGCGTTCCCGTTCGGTACGATCGGACCGTCGGAGCCAGTCGCTCGTCGTCCCGACTGTCCCGCGGGGATACGAGGGGTAGAACGTGTCGATCCGGCCCGTGATACGGTCCTGCGTACCGATTTGCCGTTGATCATCCGGGCGGGACCGGGTATCGCCGGTAAAAGACTACAACCGACCGCACGAGCTCCCGCAGCTATCGTAGCGCTCGGACGTCTTTACTAACGGACGGAGGGTCCGTCCCCGTCCGGAGTGTGCCATCGGTTCCAGACGCTATCGTATTAAACACGCTCCCTGTTCTGGGCGTCACCCTCTCGGTGTGCCGTGCGCAGCGGGACGGACGACGGCCAAGACCGCCATCGACGAGGCCGCGTCGCTGGTCGCATCACCGGAGGATAGCTCGTCGAACGTCGATGCGCGCGTACTGGCCGACCACCCGCCGCAGCCGGTCGCCGACGTGCGGGAGACCTCCTGCGACCGGTTCGGGACGATCGACCGGACGAACCGGCTGAACCGCCTGTTCACGGGCCGGTACCGACAGCGGCTGGTCGCCGGCGCGCGCGGCCGCGTCCTCGATGTCGCCCGCGGCGTCGGGACGAACGCCCGATACCTCCCCGAGGAGAGCGAGTACGTCGGCATCGACGTCAGCCCCGAGATGCTGGCCAAGGCCGAACGGCATCTCGCTGCCCGCCCGCGGGACGTCACGCTCCACGAGCTGGACGCCCAAGAGCTGGCGTTTGCCGCCGACAGCTTCGAGACGGTCATCTCGTCGCTGTCGACCTGTACGTTCCCCGATCCGGTCGAGGCGCTCTCGGAGATAGGGCGGGTCCGTGTACCGGGCGGACGGGTCCTGCTGTTGGAACACGGTCGAAGCAGCGTCGGCCCGGTCGCCCGACTTCGGGACTGGCGGGCCGACGTCCACTTCGAAAAGCACGGCTGTCGGTGGATCCAGACGCCCCTCGCAACCGTCTCGCAGTCCCCACTCGCTACCGTAGTCCTCCACCGTGTTGCTCGGACTCATCACTGCTATCGGGACCCGCCCGGGGTACGGACTCCCCCACACCGCGACACCAGCTGTGATCTCCCGTCGGACGTCCCTCGTGGGATACGTGCTCGAACGCGCGCCGTCCCACCCTACCGCACGTCCGGAGGATCGATACGGACCCGCCGCGCCTACCGACCACCGTGCATCCGGCAGCCCCCGACCCCGCCCGTTTTTGCCGTCCCGTCCCCGAGGTGCGGGTATGACGGACGTCTCAGAGAGCGGCTTCAAGCAGGTGACCCGCGTCGACGACGCCCGGGCGCGGCTCCGCGACGCGGTGTCGCCACACGGGCGCACCGACCGCGTCCCGTTGCGGGTCGCGGAGGGGCGCGCGCTCGCGGAGCCGGTGACCGCGGTGCGGGACGTACCCCACTACGCCCGGGCGGCGATGGACGGGTGGGCGGTCCGGGCCGAGGACACGTTCGGCGCGGGCGACCGCTCGCCGGCGGTGCTCCGCGAGGCCGGGGACGATGGGCCCGTCGGACCGAACGAAGCCGTCCGGGTCCACACAGGGAGCGAACTCCCGGAGGGCGCCGACGCGGTCGTGATGATCGAGCACACCGACCGCGTCCCGCGAAGCGAGACGGACAGCGCGAACGGTGAAACCGTGAGCGACCGGTTCGGCGAGGAGGTCGAGGTGTTCGACGCCGTCGCCGGCGGCGAGAACGTCGCCCCGCCCGGCGAGGACGTCGCCGCCGACCAGCCGCTGTTCGAGCCGGGCCACCGGCTCCGCCCGTCCGACCTGGGCCTGCTCAAGGCCACCGGCATCCGGGAGGTGGCCGTCTACGAGCGCCCGACTGCCGGCGTGATACCGACGGGCGAGGAACTGGTCCAGGGCGACCCCGAACCCGGCGAGGTGGTCGAGACGAACGGGCTGACCGTCTCGCGCTACGTCGAGCGGTGGGGCGGGGCCGCGACCTACCGGAACGTCGTCACCGACGAGGAGTCGGCGCTCCGGGCGGCCATCGAGCGCGACCTGACGAAGGACGTCGTCGTCACCACCGGCGGCTCGTCGGTCGGGGAGCGTGACCTCGTCCCGGACGTGGTCTCGGACCTGGGGGAGGTCCTCGTCCACGGCGTCGCGCTCAAGCCGGGGCACCCGGCCGCGCTCGGGGTCGTGAAGGGGACCCCCGTGCTGCTGCTGCCGGGGTATCCCGTCGCCTGCATCGTCAACGCCGTCCAGTTCCTCCGGCCGGTGCTGAAGTGGGCCGGCGGCTACCCACTCCCGGACCAGCCGACCGTCGAGGCCCGTCTGTCGCGGAAGGTCGCCAGCGAACCCGGCGTCCGGACGTTCGCGCGCGTCTCGCTCGACACGGAGGACGGCGAGCGGGTCGCCGCGCCGACGCGCGCGTCGGGGTCGGGCGTGCTCTCCTCGGTCGCGCTCGCCGACGGCTGGGTGGTCGTCCCCGAGGGGACCGAGGGGTACGACGAAGGGCGGATGGTGGACGTGGAGGACTGGGAGTACTATGCCTGACCGCAAGCAGTTCCGCGAGCTCGCACCGCCCGAGGAGGCACACGAGGCCATCGCGTCGCTCGACCTCGACCCCGGAACCGAGACGGTACCCCTCTCGGAGGCCCGGGGTCGGGTGCTCGCCGAACGGATCGACGCCGAGCTCGACGTGCCCGGGTTCGACCGGGCGAGCGTCGACGGCTACGCGCTCCGTGCGGAGGACACGTTCGGCGCCGACGAGGCCGATCCCGCGCGGCTCGAACTCGCCGGGGTAGTCCACGCCGGCGAACGGCCCGACGTGACGGTCGAGCCGGGCACCTGCGCGGAGATATCGACGGGGGCGGTGGTGCCACCCGGCGCGGACGCGGTGGTGATGGTCGAGCGGACCGACCGCGAGGGCGAGGACGTGCTCGTCCGCACGTCGCTCGCGCCGGGCGACCGCATCATGTTCGCGGGGGCGGACGTCGCGGCCGGCGAGCGCGCGCTCGGGCCCGGAACGGAGCTCACGGCGCGGGAGGTGGGTCTCCTGTCGGCGCTCGGGGTCGACGAGGTGCCCGTCCGCGGGCGGCCGACGGTGGGGATCATCTCGACCGGCGACGAACTCGTCCGGCCGGGCGCGGAGCTGGACAGCGACGCCGGCCAGATCTACGACGTGAACAGCTACGCCGTCGCGACGGGCGTCGAAGAGGCCGGCGGCGCGGCCGAACTCTACCCCCACGCCGGCGACGACTACGACGAGATGGAGCGGATACTGACCGAAGCCGCCGACGAGTGCGACCTCGTGCTCTCCTCGGGGTCGACCTCGGCCTCGGCAGTGGACGTCATCTACCGGGTGATCGAGGACTCGGGCGAACTCCTGCTCCACGGCGTCGCGGTCAAGCCGGGCAAGCCGATGCTCGTCGGGACGATCGGGGACTCGGCGTACGTCGGGCTCCCCGGCTACCCGGTCTCGGCACTCACCATCTTCCGCACGTTCGTCGCGCCCGCGATCCGCCGGGCGGCGGGCCTGCCCGAGCCCCGAGCGGCCACGGTCGAGGGCCGGATGGCGGCCGAGGAGCGCTACGCCGAGGGGCGGCTCCGGCTGATGCCGGTGGGACTGCTCGAAGACGAAGCGGGCGAGACGCTGGTCTACCCCGTCGACAAGGGGTCGGGAGCGACCACCTCACTGGTCGAGGCCGACGGCGTCGTCGAGGTCCACCCCGACACCGAGTACCTCGAGGCGGGCGAGGCCGTCGAGGTGCGGCTGTTCTCCCCCGACGTGCGGGCGCCGACGGTCTTCGGCGTCGGCGAGGACGACCCCGCGCTCTCGCGGCTGCTCGACCGTGTCGACCGACCCCGGTATCTCGCACTGGGCTCCCGGGAGGGGCTCCGCCGGCTCCGCAACGGCGTCCCCGACGTCGCGGTCACCTCCGCACCCGGCGACCCCGGGTTCGACACGGCGGACCTCGGATCCTGGACCCGCGAGTGGGGCCTGGTCGTCCCGGCGGGGAACCCCGAGGGGGTCGAGGGGCTCGCCGACCTCGCCGACCGGGACCTGCGGTTCGTCAATCGCACCTGGAACTCCGGGCTGCGGACGACGCTCGGGAACGCGGTCGCGGACCTGGCCGCCGAGCGCGGCGTCGAGCGCCACGACCTCGTCGAGGCCATCGACGGCTTCGACGCGGGCGTCCGCGCCCACGAGTCGCCCGCGAGACGAGTCCTGGTGGGAAAGGCCGACGCGGGACTCGGCCTGCGGGCCACCGCGGACGCGCTCGACGCCGAGTTCGTCCCGCTCGGCGAGGAGACCGTCCGGGTGCTCGGCAACCCCGAACGGGTCGAAAAGCGCGGCGTCGAGGCGCTCGCCGAGGCCATCGCGAACGGCGGGGACGTGTTCGAGTCGCTCGCCGGCTACCGTCGGTAACCGGCGCGGACACCTCGGGGAGCCGAACGGCACACCTACGCGCCCGAGCGGAGCCGCTCGATCCGCTTCTCGGTCGGCGGGTGCGTCGAGAGAACCCGCTGGAGCAGGCTCCGGTCGGCGTTGAGGATACACAGCGCGTTCACGCTGTCCTCGATCTTCGGTTCGCGACCCTCGGCGCCCCGCGATATCTTCTCCAGGGCACGCGCCAGGGGATCGCCGCTCCCGATGGCCCGCCGGGCGTCGTCGTCGGCAACGTACTCGCGGTACCGGGAGATGGCCATCACGAACACCATCACGAGGGTGTTCGCGATCGAGGACGCGATGATCGCGAGGAGGTAGGAGCCGATGTTGCGCTCGCCACCCATCAGGACCGCGAAGTAGGCCACGTAGCCGACGAGCATCGCGATCGACTGGCCCACGACCATCGTGACGACGTCGCGGTTCCGGATGTGGGCGATCTCGTGTGCGATCACCCCCTCGAGTTCGTCGCGGTCGAGCAGCCCGAGGAGCTCCGTCGAGACGCAGACGACGCCGCCCCCCGCCGGCCGACCGCGAACGCGTTCGGCACCCCCATCTCCATCACCATCAGCCGGGGTTTCTCGACGCCCATGTCCCGGGACAGCGATTCCGTCATCCGGTGGACCGCCGCGTACTGGCCGGTCTCGGGCATCTCCTCGGCCCCGCGCAGGGCCATCCACTTGCCGAGCTTGTACTGCAACGGCGGGAGCAGGAGCAGCCCCGCGGCCAGCACCAGCAGGAGGTCGACGCCGAACATCGCCGACAGCGCCGCCGCCGCGGCGAGGTAGAACGCGAACAGGATCCCGCCGACGACCACCATCCGCAGCTTGAGTCCGGCGTTTCTCATACGCGTGACGCAGGCGGCACCGGTGTTAAATCAGTGGATCCTCGCGCGCGACGATGATCCGAGAGTCGAGCGGTGTGACTCGCGGTATCGGGCGCCGGTACCTCGATACCGTCAGCGCCCGCGAGCCCACCTCACGTCGTCGGGTCGGTCGCTTCCGCTCCTCGCCGGGGGTGCGTTCGCCTCCTCGCGCGATCGGATCGACCGCTTAACGGCACATTACCAAGGGGACCGGCTAATGACGCCCCGCCGATCACACCTTTTAACGACATACGACTGGCTCTATCGCCTTCCCGTCGCGGTTCTCAGTATCGAGAAAGGACCGGTTAATCGGACAATACTGATTGCGTTCTCGGTCCAGACGTCGGCTGCGTGGGGTTCAGAGGTGGCGAGTGGTCCGTCGAGGACGGACAGTATCCGACGCCCCCACAGAACCGATGCGGGCGACGGGCCGGGTCGGCTCTCTCCGGAGGGAACACGAAGGGAGGATGACAACGAACAGCAACCGTACGGCTCGAAGAGCGATCGGTTTCAGGAAGATCAGGAACGACATCGCGCAGCAGCTGGGTTACGAGCCCAGTGACGCCGAGGTAGCGGGCCTGCTCATGGCCGGGTACACCGAAGACGGGAGAGGGAGAGGTTTACCGGAACCCTCCGGGAGTAACTACCGCGTACCCGGTTCGGGACCGCGTTTCCAGCGGGGACCTGTTTCCCGTCGGGGGACCCGTCTGCCCGACAACGGCGGCACCTCACCCGATCGAGAGGCGGCCGGGCCGGTCGGACTCCAGCAGTTCACCGACGGGGTCGCCGCGCGCGAGAACAAGAAGACCGTCGATCAGTTGACGTCCAAGGAACAGAAGCGGGTGGACCTCTCTCTACCGGACGCACGTCCCGGCGATGACGGACGCGGGCGTCGTCGACTACGACCCGGACTCCGGGGTGATCGTCCCGACGGAGCGGATCTCCCGGCTCGAGCACCATCTCTCGCCGGACCGGTACACGACGGAGTCCCGCCCACAGTTCCTGCAGTACGAGACCCCGGAGGAATCGGAGGTGTGGTGACGTCTGACGAACGCTGGCCTCGCGTTCGTCGGTGTCGTCGCCCTGCTAGGGGTCGCCCTCACGCTCTCCCCCCTCAATCCGACCGCGAGAGCAGTGACCGTAGGGCTCGTCGGGGGCGGTGCGGGGACGTTGGCCCTCCTCGTCGTGCGGGTCGGCGCGTCACCCGGGAAGCTCCAGTCGTCCCAGGGCCGGAGCGTCTGGGTCCTCGACGACGTCGAGCGAACGAGTGACGGCCAGTACCACCGGCGCGTCCCCGGTTCGACCGACGGCGAGGATCCGGCGACGGTGCGCTTCCCGTCGCCCGGTCGGGGATCCGAGATC
The DNA here is from genome assembly GCA_003022005.1 of Halobacteriales archaeon QS_5_70_15. Next base: position 12,456 of record PXRQ01000030.1, on the reverse strand, counting down.
CGATCGTCAGACCGTGACGAGGGGTGACCCGTCCGGTCGCCCGGACCGCCGCTCGAGGCCGTGACGGACCCCCCGTCGGAACCCAGTCTCGCAGCGAGTCCCCCCTTACTCATCCGGTGCACTCCGCCACCGCCTCCGCGACCGCGCCGAAGACGGAAAGCGCCCGCTTCGCTGCGACGCCGTCCTCGACGAACACGACCGTCCGGGGCGGATAGACGGTCTTGGGGCGGGTCCTGAGCCCGGCTTCCCGTCCCGCGTCGGCGGCGGTGTCGGGCGCCTCGTGGAACTCGACGCGCGCGCGGTCGTTGTGGACGTGGACGTCGGCGACGCGTCGGTCCCCCGAGTCGACGCGGGCGTCGACCCCGAAGGCGAACTCCCCGTACGCGTCCCCCTCGACGTCCCGGACGTCGACGACGGCGAGCCGTCCGAGCGGGTCCCGCTCGCGGCCGCGTATCTCGCTCGCCAGCAGCTGGGCGATTCGTCGCCCGCTGGTGATCCGGTCCTCGACCATCAGCCGTCACCGGCCGCGCCGAGGTCGGCGAGCGCGCGCTCGGCGAGGGCGTCGACGTCGACCCCCTGTCGCCGGGCGTAGAGCACCGCGGCGGCCTCGACGGTCAGTTCGAGGTCGGCCTGCAGGCGGTTGACGCCGGCCACGGCCGCCTGTTTCTCGTGGCCCGCGTCGGTGAGTGCCGCGAGGACGCGCTCGAACGTCGACCGCCGCTGGACGACCGACTCGTCGGGGCTGAACCCCTCCGGTATCGACACCTCCCGGGGGTCGAAGGCGGCGACCACCGAGCCGGCGTCCCCCCGCTCGAGGAGCCCCTCCGAGAGCCCGATGTCGACGATCCGCCGTGCCTGCTCGGGTGTGAACCACTCCCGCTTCATCGAGAGATCGAGGATGAAGTCGCTCTCGCTGACCCGGTCGCGGCCCTCCCGGCGGAAGGGCGCGGCGACGACGACCCGGAGGCTCATACCCTCCGCACCACCGGGCGGGACAAGTATCGGTCGGTCGGCGGCGACGCCCCCCGAGCGGGCCGTCTCCCACTGCAAGGACCGACTATCCCACCACGACCGTCCCGATCATCCCCGAACTCTCGTGGGGGACACAGAAGTACTCGTACCGTCCCTCGACCTCGAAGGCGTGTTCGTAGCTCTCGCCGGCGTCGAGGAGTCCGCCCCGGACGTCGTCCCCGGCCGCCCGCTCGTCCTCGAAGCCGCCGCTGGCGAAGTAGCCCGCGCGCTCCGGGATCCGGCCCCCGCAGGCGGTCACCGTGTGGCCGACCCCGTCCTCGTTCACCCGGCGGACGGTCGTCCCCGGGGCGACCCGCACCCGCTCGGGCGAGAAGGCGAACCCCTCGGTCATCGAGACGCGGCGGGTCGAGCCCGAACCGCCGGCGCCGAGACAGCCGGCGGTGCCCGCGAGGGCGATCCCCGAGCCCCCAACCCGGAGGAGGCAATAACGGCGCATGGAGCCGAGACGGGCGGGGACGGCTAAAGTGCCACGAAGAGGTCGGTGGCGTACATCACGACGACCCCGACGAGGAACGTCACGAGGTTGAGCGCGGTCCCGACGCGTCCCTGTCGGTCGACGAGACCCCGCAGTTCGAGGATCACCTGGAGGATGGCGCCGACGCCGACGGCGAGGAAGAGCGCGCCGAGCGTCGGCGAGAACGCCAGGCTCCCGATCCACCCGCCGAGGATCACGGGCGTGCCGGCGATGGCACCGAGCGCGAGGAAGTGCCACAGCGCGGGTCGCTCTCCCCGGGCGACCGGCGCGACGACGGCCGGCCCCTCGGTGACGTTGTGGAGGGTGAACCCGAGAACGAGAAACGCGCCGAGCGAGACGCGCCCGAGCGCGAACGAACTCCCGATTGCGAGCCCCTCGGCGAGGTTGTGCAGGCCGATGCCCACGGCGACGAGGTAGGCGACCCGGAGGCCGCTGCTCGCCCGCGCGTCGCCGGCGGCGCGGCCCTGCCGCCACGCGCCGACCGACTGGACGAGCAGCAACGACCCGACGACCCCGAGCGCGACGAGGGCAAGCCCGTCGAACGCGCTGGGGATCCGTTCGGCCAGTTCGACGGCCTCGATCCCGGCGTCGAGCGCGAGGAAGGCGAGGACCCCCGCCGAGAACGCGAGCACGGCGTGCAGCGCCCGGTCGCTCATCGACCGCAGGAACGGGAACCAGAGCATCCCCAGGACGACGGGGATGACGCCCACGAACAGCCCCACAACCGCGAGCGTCAGGAGCACGCCCCCGGTGAGCCCGGGCGAGACCTGCGGCGCGACGATAGTGTGGTGGACCGTCGTCCCGTCCGAGAGCACCAGCGCCGTCTCGATGTCCCAGCCCGGGGTCCAGTGATAGGGGATCACGATCCGGGCAGTCTCGAGCGGCGCGAGGGTAGCGTCCCCGGCCGATCCCTCGACCGCGAAGTCCCAGTAGGCCTCGCCGACGAGCACCTGCGAGACGGTCACCGACCGCGGACCGTTGTTCGTGACGTGCAGCACGACAGTCTCCTCGTTCGGCAGGCTCGCGTACGAGACCGTCACGTCGGGGAGGGGTTCGCCGCCGGACTCGAGTCCGGCCAGCGGGTTCCCCAGGAACAGCGCCACCAGCACGAGTCCGAGCAGGAGCGGCGGAAGGACCGCGGCCACCCACCGCGGGAGTCCGAGCGGCCGCTCGCGGGCGAGGACGGCCCCGCCGTCGCTCTCCCTCCTCCGGTCCGGGTCCGTGTCCGAGCCGTCGCGCATCTCAGACCACCTCGAAGAAGCTCATCCAGCCGAGTTCGGCGAACTCCGACTGGTGGGCGTGGAACATGTACAGCCCCGGCTCGTGGGCCGAGTAGTCCAGTTCGACGATCCCCCGCTGGGCCTGTGTCTGCATCACCGTGTCCACGTTCCTGCTCGTCGGCAGGAGCGTCGTCCCGTGGTCGTAGTAGTCGAAGAACTGCGAGTGGGTGTGGAACGAGTTGATGGGGTCGAACTCGATGGTGTTGACGAGGTAGACCCGCTGTGGGCGCTCCCTGTCGATTCGGACGGGACGGATCGTCTCGCCGGCCTCCCACTCGCCCTTCCCGTTCGTCCGCCCGACGCCGTAGCCGAACGCCCGGGTGTTGACGCCGTACACCTCATTGTCGCCGTCGAAGTTCGTGTCGAACCCGTTCATCACCATCACCATCTCGTTCACCTCGTCGTTCGCGTCGGATTCGTGGTGGAGCGACTCCGCCCTCGCGACGAGGTCCGCGCGTAGTTCGGGGGTGATCTGTGAGGCGTGGAACCCGCAGTACTCCTCGGGGCGCTCGGCCACCTGCTCCGGGTCGGGGTCGACGATCATCGCGCCGTAGAGCCCGCGGTGGATGTGCTCCTTCAGCGGGAGCGAGTGACAGTGGTAGAGGTGGACGCCCGCCGGTTGGGCGATCCACTCGTAGGTGAACGACTCGCCGGTGTCGAGCACACCCGGACCGTTCTGCGGGATGCCGTCCATCCGGGGGTTCGGGTTCCGCAGGTGCGGGTGGATCGTGTGGGCGTGTCGGCCGAGGTTCTCGAACTCCACACGGAGGAGGTCGCCCTCGACGGCCCGGAGCGTTGGTCCGGGGACCTGCCCGTTGTACGACCACGCGGGGAACTCGACCCCAGGGGCGATGGTCACGGTCGTGTCGACGGCGGTGAACGTGAACTCCCGGACGGTCCGCTCGACGCCGTCGACCGTCTCCCGGTAGACGTCCTGGGGGACGTTCTCCTGACCCGCTCGCCCGGTGTTGAACCTGGATAGGTAGTCGTGCGGGTCGAAGTTTGAGTCGGCGTACTCCCCCTTCGCGCCGAAGTTGCCGTGCGTGCTGTGCTCGTCGTCGTGTCCGGCGACCGCGCCCGAGCCGTCGTCCGCACCTCCGATGCCCGCCAGCGCCGCCCCGCCAGCCAGTCCCAGCCCACCGAGGACGGCACGGCGGGGCACGCCCGGGTCCTCGCCGACGGAGTCGACCAGTCGCGCCTGCAGGCGCTCGGTGAGGGCGGCCGCACGGTCGTAGTCGAGCGAGGTCACGCCGGTACCCTCCCCGCGACCCGAACCGATTCGGGCCGGTTCCGCCGCTCGCCACCGGGCTCGTCCCGCCCTGTCGCTCGATTCGATGTCTGCATGGCCGAAGATTAGACTGATCTAAATAAATAATTTGGGTTTCCCATTCGCCGCGGCGTCGAGCGCGTCGCGGGGTACCGGCGTGACGAGTAGCGGGGTGTCCGAGTGTACCGAACCCGGTGGTGAGCGGACCGTCACAACGTCGCGGGTACGGGTCCGTCGCCGCCCGAGCGGGAGTCGAACGATTGAAGGCCACGAGCGTCCCCCTGTGGGGTATGAAGAGCCACGCACGCTCGGGGACGAAGCGGACCGGCGGTCGACGACGGAACGTCAGGAAGAAGCGCAAGTCCGAGCTCGGCAGTTCGCCGACGGAGACCCGGGTCGGCGAAGTCAGGCTGAAGACGGTCGAGACCCGCGGCGGCAACACGAAGACCCGCGCGCTCCAGACCGACGTCGCGAACGTCGCGACGGGCGGGGAGGTGGTCACCGCGACCATCGAGAACGTCGTCGAGAACGACGCCAACCCGAACTACGTGCGCCGGAACATCGTCACCCGCGGCGCGGTCGTCGACACCTCCGAGGGCCGCGCGCGAGTCACCTCGCGCCCCGGCCAGGACGGCCAGGTCAACGCGGTTCTCGTCGAGTAGCGACCTCGCCGGAGGCGGAGCGCTTTTGCCTCCTGCCCGACCCACCGCGAGTAATGAGCTCCACGGACCCCGACGTCGCGGCACCGGCGGACCCGGCCGAGCGCGGCTACGACTACGCCGACCTGGGCCTGGTCGCCGGGCTGGAGATCCACCAGCAGCTCGACACCGCGAGCAAGCTGTTCTGTGGCTGTCCGACCGAGCGACGCGACCCGGAGGCGTCGGTCCGGTCGTTCACCCGCTACCTGCATCCCACCAAGAGCGAACTCGGCGAACTGGACGAGGCCGCACTCGAGGAGTCACTGGTCGACCGCGAGTTCGAGTACCTCGCGTTCGACTCCACGTGCCTGGTCGAGGAGGACGACGAACCGCCACACCGTCTCGATCGCGAGGCGCTGGAGGTCACGCTGGAGATCGCCAAGCTGCTCGACATGGAGGTGGTCGACCGGGCCCACGTCATGCGGAAGATCGTCGTCGACGGCTCGAACACCTCGGGGTTCCAGCGATCGACGCTCGTCGCCACCGACGGCGAGGTCGAGACGAGCGACGGCCCCGTCTCCGTGTCCGACATGCTGCTCGAGGAGGAGTCGGCCGCCCGCATCGAGGAGACCGACGAGGGCGTCCGCTACGGCCTCGACCGGCTCGGCATCCCGCTCGTGGAGATCGGTACTGGACCGGACATCCGCTCGCCGGAACAGGCCCGCGAGGCCGCAGAGCGCATCGGAATGCTCCTCCGCTCGACGGGACGGGTCAAGCGCGGGCTCGGGACGATCCGCCAGGACGTCAACGTCTCCATCGCCGAGGGCGCCCGTATCGAGATGAAGGGGGTCCAGGCGCTCGACGAGATCGAGGACCTCGTCCGTATGGAGGTCCACCGCCAGGTCCGACTGCTGGAGATCGCCGAGGAACTCGGTGACCGCGACGCCTCCGTGGGCGACCCGCAGGAGGTGACCGAGGTCTTCGCGGACACCGACAGCGGCGTCATCGCCTCGGCCTCGACCGTGATGGCCGTTCCCCTCTACGGCTTCGAGGGGCTCGTCGGCGCGGAGATACAGCCCGACCGTCGCCTCGGGACCGAGCTCTCGGATCACGCGAAGCGCCACGGCGCCGGGGGGATCTTCCACACGGACGAACTGCCGGCCTACGGCGTCACCGCAGAGGAGGTGGCGGACCTGGAGGCCGCCATCGGTGCCGGCGAGGGCGACGCGGTGGCGATCGTAGCCGCCGCCGGCGAGGTGGCCGAGCAGTCGATCGAGGCGGTCGCCGAGCGCGCACGGGCGGCCATCGAGGGGGTGCCCGAGGAGACCCGCGGGGCGAACGAGGACGGTACGTCCCGGTATCTCCGGCCGCTCCCCGGCGCGGCGCGGATGTATCCCGAGACCGACGTCCCCCCCGTGGAACCCGACCCGACGGAGGTCGAGACCCCCGAACTCCTCACCGAGAAGGTCGAGCGCTACCGGGACGAGTACGGACTCGACGCTGGCCTCGCAGAGCAGGTGGCCTACGGGCGCCGGATGCCGGTGTTCGAGGCGGCCGTCGAACGGGGCGTCGACCCCACGCTCGCGGCCGGCACGCTAGAGTCGACGCTGACCGAACTCCGGCGCGACGACGTCCCCGTCGAGGGACTCTCCGCCGAACAGTTGCTCGACGTGCTCTCGCTTGTCACCGAGGACGATCTCGCGAAGGAAGGGGTCGGCGAGGTGCTGACGGTTCTCGCCGAAGACCCGGAGCTGGACGCGGACACGGCGGTCGAGGAGGCCGGCCTCGCCGGTGTGGGCGAGGATGAGGTCCGCGAGGCCGTCGTCGAGGTGGTCGAGCGGAACGCCGACCAGGTCGAGGCCGAGGGGATGGGCGCGTTCTCGGCGCTGATGGGCGAGGCAATGGGCGCGCTCCGCGGGAAGGCCGACGGCGGGGTCGTCAGCGACGTGCTCCGCGAGGAGATCGGCAAGCGGAGCTGACCCGGCGGGCGCTACTCCTCGTCCCGCTCCGGGTCGGCCTCGAGGAGTCGCTCGGGGTGCTCCAGGAGGTCGGAGGCACGCCGGAGCAGTCCGCGGAACGTGCTCGCCTCCCGTCCCGTCGGGTGGGCGCGGCCGAGCACCCGCCGGAACATCCGGGCCGTCTTCGCCCGCTTGCCGGCCGGATGGTCGATTCGCTCGAGGAATCGCTCGAACTCCTCGTGGAGCCCCTCGATCTCGTGCTCGGCGGCCCGGTCGTGGACCGAGTCGGGATGCTGGGTCCCGTCGAGGGTGAGCCCGCGGAGCTCGTAGAGAACGACCGTCGCGGCCTGACCGAGGTTCAGTACCGGGTACTCGGCGCTCGCCGGCACCGAGCAGACCTCGTCCAGCCGGGCGAGCTCCTCGTTCGTCAGTCCGACCCGCTCGCGGCCGAAGACGAGACAGGTGTCCGCCCCGATCCCGCGGAGCGAGTCGGCGAGCTCTCGGGGGATGCGGAACGGATAGCGGACGTGGTTGGTCTCGTCCTCGTTGGTGACGGCCGTGCAGCCGACTGTGTGGAAGTTCTCGACGAGATAGCCGAAGTCGACCTCGCGGGCGTTCGGGAGGACGTCCTCGCGGGCGTGGCCGGCGAACCCGTAGGCCTCACCCGCCGGGTCGAGTTCCGGCGGGTCCACCAGGTAGAGGTCCTCGACGCCGAAGTTCTTCATCGCCCGGGCGATGGTGCCGACGTTCCCCGGCGTCTCGGCGTCCACGACTGCCACGGCGACGGAGCCGACCATGCCGGCCGTAGCCGGAGCGAGGGCAAAAGCGGCGCGCTCCGTAACCAGGGCGTGCAGGCGGTGGCGCCTCGCGTCGCTCGCGCCTCGCAGCTCGCGGGGTCGCTACGCTCCCCGCTCGCGTTTCCGAGGTGCTCGCACCTCGCAACCCACGGACCGGTGCCACCGCGCTCCCGCGAGCCGGCCCGGGCGGCTCTCAGGTCACGCGGGCGGGTGGTCCCGTCCGGGTACAAGAAGCTACGCCCGTCGGAACCCGGCCACTCAGACGTCGAGATCGTCGAGAGCGACGCCGAGCTCGTCCAGCTCCTCGTCGTCCAGCTCCTCGATCTCCGCCTCCAGCGACGGCATCTCCACGCCGGGGTCGGGCTGTGGCACCGTGTCGGGGTCGGTGTCGACGTGCTCGACCCCGGCGTACCCCTCGGAAGCTCGGTTCCCGTCGGCGAACCACTCGTGAAAGCGGTCCTTGAACTCCGGCGAGCCGACGAGGTCGCTCCCGCCGGCCTCGCGGAACCAGTAGAGGAAGTCCCGCTCGTGGGGGTCACAGAGGACGACCTCGTCGAGCGGTTCGCCGTAGACCACCCGAGCGACCCGGCACTGGTCGATGTTCTCGTCGCCGTGGACCAGCCAGCAGGCGTCGCAGGGCTGGCCGGCGACGACCGTCAGCCGGACGAGCCGCTGGCGCGTCTCCTCGGGGAGCCCGCCGAGCGGTCGGAGCTCGCCCGACTCGTCGAACACCTCCTCCTCGTCGAAGCGCCACCCCCGCAGCGCGATACTGACCTTGCCCATGCGCCGACTACCGTGCCGGGGGTGAAAAGCGGCGCGTGTCGGACGCGAGCCCCGGACCGGTGCCGTCGGCGTCCCGTCCAGCGGTCGGAACGACCTCCGCCCCGCATGCCGGGACCGGCCCATACTTGTGGGCTCCGGTCCCTACCGTCGGTATGCGAACCGTCGACGCCGCGGGCCTGGGAATCGGCGACGACCACCCGCCGCGGATCATGGGCGTCCTGAACGTCTCGAAGGAGTCCCCCTACAAGCCGAGCGTCTTCGACGACCCCTCGGATGCCGCCGCGTACGTCGACGAGCGGCTCATCGGCGAGGGCGCCGACATCGTCGACGTCGGGCTCGAATCGGGGAACAAGCGGTTCGAGGTGCTCCCCGCCGAGGGCGAGCTCGACCGGCTGGACACCGCGGTCGAGACCATCGAGTCCGTCTCGGGCGACGCCGTCTTCTCCATCGAGACCCGCTACCACGAGGTCGCGGAGGCGGCCCTCGACGCCGGTTTCGACATGGTCAACGACATCTGTGGGTTCGCCGACCCGGAGATGCCCCGCGTCTGTGCCGACTACGACGTCGCCGTCGCCAAGATGGCCTCGCCGCCGGACCTCGAACGGCCGGGCGCCGTCGAGGACCCGGACGACATCTACGAGGCGCTCTCGCTCAACGGCTTCACCGAGAAGACCATCGTCGACCCGGCGTTCGGCGGCTGGTCGGAGGCGAAGACCCTCGAGGACGACCGCGAGACGTTCCGCCGGCTCCGGGAGTTCCGCGCCTACGGCCGGCCGATGCTGGTCTCGATCAACCGGAAGAACTTCCTGCGGGAGATCGCCGACCGGGAGACCGAGGAGGCGCTCCCCGTCTCGCTCGCGGCCACCTCGATGGCCGTCGAGCGGGGGGCGCACGTGATCCGGACCCACGACGTGGCGGAGACCCGCGACGCCGCCCTGACCCCCGTGGCGACCCAGGAGACGAGCCACCATGCCCAAGCCCAAGAAAGGGCCGCACTTCGGCGGCTCGGCGTCCCATCACTCCCGCATCGTAAGCAATCTGGCCACCGAGTTGTTTCGCCACGGCCGGGTGCAGACCACGCTGCCCAAGGCCAAGCAGGTACAGCCACTGGCTGAGCGGATGGTGACCTTTGCCAAGCGTGGTGACTTGCACGCGCGCCGCCAGGTCACCCGCGTGATCCGGGACCGCGACGTGGTGCACAAGCTCTTTGCCGACGTCGGTCCGGCCTTTGTCGGGCGCCACGGAGGCTACACGCGAGTGCTCAAGACGGGTTCGCGCAAGGGCGATCGCGCTCCCATGGCGCTGATCGAGCTCGTCGAGGCCTCCCGCGACGAGCGGTCGGCGGCGCTGGGCACTCCGCCCGCGAGCGCGAGGAGCAGGAGGCCGCCGCCGAGGACCGCGGCGAGACCGTGGGGGGCGAGGCCGACGAGGACGTCGGGGCCCGCCGCGAGGACAGGGCGGCCGAGCCCGATCCCACCGGCCTCGACCCAGGCGAGATCGAGCGGCGGCTGGCCGCACAGGAGGCTGCCGACGCCGACACCACCGCAGAGGCCGACGGCGCCGGCGACAACGAGGCCGCCGACGCCGACACCAGCGCAGAGACCGATGGCGCCGGCGACAACGAGGCCGAAGCGGCCACGGGCGATGACGCCGGCGGCGGTGACGCCGGCGACGAGGACGCCGGCGGCGGCCGCGGCGGCGACGCGGCGTCCTGAGCCGGGTCCGTCTGCGCCTCGACGTCGCCTACGACGGCGGCCCGTTCCACGGCTTCGCCCGCCAGCCGGGCCTGCCCACGGTTCAGGGCCGCCTGGAGCAGGCCCTGGCGACGCTGTGTGGCCAGCCGGTCGCGACAGTGGGAGCGGGGCGCACCGACGCGGGCGTGCACGCCGAGCATCAGGTGGTCCATGCCGATGTGCCCGGTGACTGGGCGCTGCTGGCAGACCCCTCGGCGGCTCGCCACGCCCTGGATGCGCGCTGCGGCGCGGCCATCACCGTCTGGCGGGTGCGCCGCGTGCCGGGCTCGTTCGATGCGCGGTTCTCGGCCACCCAGCGTTGCTACCGCTATCGCCTGTGCGACGCGGCGGCTCTGAGCCCGCTGCGACGCCACACGGTGTGGCACGTCGGCCCGCCGGCGCTGGACATCGACGCCATGGAGGCCGCCGGCGCCCACGTCGTCGGCGAGCATGACTTCACGTCGTTCTGCCGGCGTCGCGGCACGCAGCACCTGTGGCGACGCGTGGACCGGCTGCGGGTGCGTCGCCGGTGGCGGGGGCTGATCGACGTCGATGTCGACGGCGCCGCCTTTTGCCACCAAATGGTGCGCTCGATCGTGGGCTCGCTGCTGCGCGTGGGCCGCGGGCAGCGCCCGCCCACCTGGATGGCCGAGGTCCGCGACGCCGAGGATCGCGCTGTTGCCGGCGCCGTCGCGCCGCCTCACGCCCTGGTGCTGTTGGCGGTCCGTTTCGGCCCAAGCGCCCGCCCGCCCGCGTGACTCGCCGGCCCCGGGCGGTTGCTGCCGGCGGTGTGCGGGCCTACGGTATCCCGCCGTGACGCGGCGCTGCGCGCTCTCGCGCGCTCGGCCCCAGCGGGCCCGCCGCCTTCCATGTATGTGCACCGACGGCTGTCAGGCTCGAACCATGCGTACGTATTCGCCGCGACCCGCCGAGATCACCCGGGCCTGGTACGTCGTCGACGCGCGCGACCAGGTGCTGGGGCGGCTGGCCACCCGCGTGGCCACGGTGTTGCGCGGCAAGCACAAGCCCGAGTTCGCCCCCCACATCGACTGCGGCGACTTCGTGATCGTGGTCAACGCCGGCGAGGTCCGCCTCACCGGCGACAAGGGTCGTGACATGATGGCCCATCGCCACTCGGGCTATCCGGGCGGTCTGACGTCGGTTCCTTTCGCCGATCTGCTGGAGAACGACCCGGCCGAGCTCGTCAAGCGCTCCGTGCGCGGGATGCTGCCCAAGAACAAGCTCGCCCGCCAGCAGCTGCGCAAGCTCAAGGTGTATCCCGGCCCCGACCATCCCCACGAGGCCCAGCAGCCGCAGGTGCTGCCGCTGTCGTGACCCGTTGTCCACGCGATTACGAGGATTGGCCATGACCCACGTCCCCACCACTGCCCCGCGGCTGCACACTGGCCGGCGCAAGTCGTCGGTGGCCCGGGTGTGGCTGCGGCGCGGCACCGGCCGAATGACGATCAACGGCCGGGACGTGGCGGAGTACTTCCCGGTGGCGTCGATGCAGGCGCGGGTGCGTCGGCCTCTGGAGTTGACCGAGGCGCTCGGGGAGTTCGACGTGGTGGCCACCGTGCGCGGCGGCGGCGTCAGCGGACAGGCCGACGCCGTGGCCCACGGGTTGGCGCGGGCGCTGAGCACCGAGGAGCCGGGGTGGCGACCTCCGCTGAAGCGGGCCGGGCTGCTGACCCGCGACGACCGCGAGGTTGAGCGCAAGAAGTACGGGCTCAAGAAGGCGCGCAAGGCGTCGCAGTTCAGCAAGCGTTAACCGCCACCCGCAGCACGCGAGCCGATGGGGGGCCTGTTCGGCACTGATGGCGTCCGCGGGGTCGCCAATGTCGAGTGTCCGCCCCCGCATGGCCATTGGCCGCGACCCGCGCCCGTCCAGCCCGATGCTGCAGGCCGCGATGACCGCGGGGTTCTGCGCTGGGGGCGGCGACGTCGTCCCGTTGGGGGTGTTGCCCACGCCCGGGGTCGCCTACGCCACCGGATGGCTGGGCGCCGATGTCGGCACGGTGATCTCGGCCAGCCACAATCCCGTGGCCGACAACGGCATCAAGGTTTTTGGCCGCGACGGGTTCAAGCTCGACGATGCCGACGAGCAACGCGTCGAGCAGCTGCTCGATCGCCCCCACGACCAGCCTCCCACCGGCACCGCGGTCGGCACCACGCAGCCGCAGCCGGCCGCGGTCGCGGCGTACGTGGACCATCTCGTGGCCGCCGCCGACGGGGATCCGTCCGGGCTGCGGGTGGTCGTGGACTGCGCCGACGGGGCCGCCAGCGAGATCGCCTCGGCGGCGCTGGCCCGGCTCGGCTGCGACGTCACCGCCATCCACGCCGACGTGAACGCACAGACGGTCAACGTCGGGTGTGGCTCCACCCACCCCGAGGTGGTCGCCGCGGCCGTGGTCGAGCAGGGCGCCGACCTGGGGTTGAGCCTGGACGGCGACGCCGACCGCCTCATCGCCGTGGACCACACCGGCGCGGTCG
>PXRQ01000029.1:3134-8889 GCA_003022005.1 Halobacteriales archaeon QS_5_70_15 | reverse complement strand
GTTCCCGGCGACGACGGACCTGCTCCCCGACATCGAGGGACGGCGGGTCCTCGACGCCGGGTGCGGGAGCGGGGCCTACACGGAGTGGCTGGTCGACCGGGGCGCGGAGGTGATCGGCGTCGACGTCAGCGAGCCCATGCTCGACCGCGCCAGGGACCGGGTCGCCGACCGGGCCGAGTTCCACCGGGCGGACCTGGCCGAGCCGCTCGAGTTCGCCCGGGAAGACGCGTTCGACGGCGTCGTGAGCGCGCTCGCGCTGGACTACGTCGAGGACTGGCGTGCCCCCTTCGGGGCGTTCGCCCGCCTGCTCGCCCCCGACGGGTTCCTCGTGTTCACCGTCCCGCACCCCTTCAACGAGTACCCGCTGGAGGAGGACGAGAACTACTTCGAAGTCGAGCGCCGCGTGAAGGAGTGGTCAGTGGACATCCCCTACTTCCGCCGGCCGCTCGGGGAGATGCTCGGGCCGCTCCTCGAGACCGGGTTCCGACTCGACGCGATAACCGAACCGCGGCCGACCGACCGGTTCCGCGAGCGGTGGCCCGAGCGGTACGAGACGGAGTCGAAGCGACCGGTCTTTCTCTGCGTTCGTGCGGTACGGCCGTAGCCCCGGTCCGCTCGTCCCGGGTACACCCGCTCGTCCCGGACCGCCGACGACCGGCAGGCACGGTCGCCCCTTCCGGCTACGCCTCCGAGTCGGGGATCGCCCCGGCCTCGCGCAGTTCGGCGATCGACGCGTCGTCGTGGCCGAGCGCCCGCAGTATCGCCTCGGTGTGCTCGCCGAGCGACGGCGGCAGGGTCCGGATCTCAGTCGAGTGGTCCGGGAAGTTCACGGGGTGCCCCGGGAGGACGATCTCGCCGGCGTCGGGGTCCTCGAACGTCGGAACGAGCCCGCGGGCTTCGGCCTGCTCGTGGCCGACGACGTCCGCGACGTCGTTGAGCGGGCCGACCGGGAAGCCCGCGTTCTCGAGCGCGTCCTGCCAGTGCTCGGTCGATTCGGTCGCGAGTTCGGCCTGGATGGCCGCGACCACCTCCGTCTCGTTCTCGACCCGCTCGGCGTTCGTCCCGTACTCCCGGACCGACTCGCAGCCGACGACGTCGACGAACTCGTCCCAGCGGTCGTCGGCGGGGACGGCCGTCACGAGGTAGCCGTCGTCCGTCTCGAACAGCTGGTAGGGGACCATCGACTGGTGGGAGGTGCCCTGCGGACCCGGCACCTCCCTGTTCATCGAGTAGAAGGTGAGGTACTCGTTCATCATCGAGACGACGGCGTCGAAGAGCCCGACGCCTAGCTTCCCGCCGCCGTCCCCCGCCGCGACCTCCTGGAGCCGTGCGAGGACGCCCACCGTCGCGAACATCCCCGCCGTGAGGTCGCCGATGGCCTGGCCGACCTTCACCGGGTCACCCCCCTCGGGCCCGGTGACGCTCATGATCCCGCCCTCGGCCTGGAGGACGAGGTCCATCCCCTTCTTCTCCCGGAGGGGGCCGGTCTCGCCGTACCCCTTGACGCTGGCGTAGACGAGGTCCGGGTTCCCCGTCCGGAGGTCCTCGTAGCCGAGCCCGAGCCGGTCGGCCACCCCGTATCCCATGTTCTCGACGAACACGTCGGCCCCGGCCACGAGTTCGCGGGCGACCTCCCGACCGGCCTCGGACTTCAGGTCCAGTTCGACCGACTGCTTGTTCCGGTTGTTCGCCATGAAGTACCCGGAGCGGTTCTCCGGCCCCGGCCCCTGGACGCGGGTGGGGTCGCCGACCCCCGGGCGTTCGATTTTCACTACCTCCGCGCCGAGGTCCGCGAGCAGCGCCCCGCAGAACGGTCCGGCGCGGTGGACGGTCAGCTCGACGACGTTCAGGTCCCCAAGCGGCCCCCGATCCCCGGACTCGGGCCCGGTTCCGGCGTCGCCCCCGGCTCCGGCGTTCGCGTCGTTCACGACCGGTCCTCCAGGAACTCGTCGACCAGTTCGCGGCGCTCGTCGGTGGCGAACTGCTCCCACCAGATCTCGGCCTCGCGCTCGCGTGCCTCGCCGAGGCTCCCGCTGTCGACGGCGGCGTTGATGGCCCGCTTCGAGTTCTTCACGGCCCGCTTCCCGGTCGCTCGTATCGCCGAGACGACCCTCTCGACCGCGTCGTCGAGTGCTTCGGGCTCGACGAGGTCGTTGACGAGTCCGATGCGGTGGGCCTCCTCCGCGTCGACCGTCCCCGCGGTGTAGACCAGCTCCTTGGCCTTCGCCTCGCCGACGAGTTCGGCCGCCCGGTAGGTCGACCCGCCCGTGGGTATCTGCCCGATGTCGGTGACCGGGACGCCGAACTTCGCCGTCGTGTCCGCGATCCGGAGGTCGCAGTACATCGCGAAGATGAGCCCGCCGCCCATGCAGTAGCCGTCGATCTTCGCGATCACCGGCGCGTGACAGTCGTAGGCGACCCGGTAGATGCCGTAGAAGAGGTCCTGGCGCTCCCTCTGCATCGGGTCGTGCTCCTCCGCGGGGCCGGCGTACTGTTCGATGTCCGCGCCCGCCGAGAACGCGTCCTCGCCCGCGCCCTCCACGACCACGACGTCGACGTGCCGGTCGAGCTTGATCTCGGCGAAGACACGCTGGAGGTCGAGGAAGGTGGCGTCGTTCAGCGCATTGTACTTCTCCGGCCGGTCGAGCGTGACGGTCACCACGCCGTCGTCGGCGTCGACGGAGACGTGTTCGTATGCCGAGTAGGGCATGGAGGAATGACCCGGAGGAGGCTGATTAACCTTGTTCCGTCGTGCCGCTCCCGGTCGATCGACGATCGGACCGCAGAGCCACCGCCCACGCCGGGCCGGACGCGCCGCCCCGCCCCGCGCCGAACGCGCCGTGCCGTGTCGATTCACCCCACGGCAACGGCGAAGCGCAATCGTTAAACGGGAATCGTGGCTACCCTGTAGTACGTGCTCCGATAGTGTAGTCCGGCCAATCATATTGCCCTCTCGAGGCAATGACCGGGGTTCGAATCCCCGTCGGAGCACTGTTATTCCGTCGTCGTTCCGTGTGTCCCACGCGACCATAGCGGCCGGTTCACCGGGTCGCGAGAAGCGTATCGACCCCGGGGACCGACCATCCCGTCAACGTCGGGCGAGTGTTCGCCACCGCTCACGAGACCGCTCACATGGGGTTTCCACGGGACCTGTCCGCCGGAGCGCTAGACCGCCCCGATCGGTAGTTACCGCTCGATCCCGCGAGGGGACTTCGCACCGCTCCGCAGGTTGGCAGCCACCCGTACTGTCGGGTAACCCAGGTGATCCGGCGACTCGGTCGTGGTGAGGGGTCCGGCCGGTCCATCAGCACCACCGTTCGACGAAGTCCTCGAGCGTGGAGGCGAACTCCGCGGGGTGCTCCCGGTAGGGGAGGTGGCCACAGTCGTTGCACAGGCACAGGCGGACGCCCGGGTTCTCCTGGCCCAGCAGATCGAACGCCGCGACGGCCGTCTCGAGGGGGACGGTCACGTCGTTCCGCCCGAAGACGTAGAGCGTCGGAGCGACGAGTTCGCCGTCACGGATGCGCTCGTGGGCCGTCCGTATCCGGTCCCGCTTGGTCGCCTCGAACCGGTCCTCGCGCTCGTCGAGGACCGCGGCGGTCTCGCGGGCCTTCGGACGGCTCGCCATGTAGGCGTTCGCGGTGCAGAACTCGTCGGTGACGTGGTCGGTCCGGTGGCAGTACTGTTCGTACCGGAACCGGGTGTACTCGGGGTCGGTCTCGTCGGTCGGTCCGCCGGCCCGCTCGAACAGTCGCTCGTACCGGTGATCGAAGTCGCCCGCCGGCGGGCCGAACGTGTGGCTGTTGGTCAGCACGAGCGCCCCGACCAGATCGGGCGACTCCGTGGCCAGGCACGCGGCGAGGCCGGCCCCGCGGGAGGCACCACAGAGGTGGGCCCGCTCGACGCCGACCGCATCAAGGAACTCGAGCACGTGGGTGACCTCGGCCCCGTACCGGTAGTCCCCGGGGTCGTCGGGGTTGTCCGTCATGCCACAGCCGATCCGGTCGAAGGCGATCACCCGGAACGACCGGCTCAAGCGGTCGAAAACGGTCGACCAGGTGTTGGCGCTACTGGTCCCGCCCCAGGCACCCCCGTGTATCAGGGCGAGCGTGGGCCCGCTCCCGAGATCGTAGTACCGCGTCCGGGTCCCCGAGACGTCGACGAACTCGGGGTCGAAGTCGCCGACGCCGGCGTGGTCGGGCACGTCCGCGAAGCGGTCCTCGTCCGTACCGTCGCGGTCGTCGTCGCGACCCTCCGCGTCGGAGCGGTCGGTGTCGTAGCCGTCGGTCATGCGGGGCACGCTTCAGAACCAGGGCACATAGCCGTTGGCCGGACTGTCCCCGGAGACGGAACCCGGAGGAGCGTCCCACAGCGAATCGGGCGACCGGTCGTTCGGTCCGGGATACCGCCCGTCCGGGCGGTTCGGGGCCGCGAGACGACGGACCACGCGTGTGTTCGACGGCGGTACTCGAGGCGGTCTACAGCAGTCCGAGCTCCTCGGCGACGATGTCGGCCAGCCGGTCGGCGAGGTCCGGGTCGACGCGCGCGACGTCCTCGCCGCCGTGAAGCCCCTCGTTGTGGCGCTCGACAGTCCCCCCGACCTCGGAGAGCGGCACCCGGGTCGTCGTCTCGCAGGCCGGACAGTGGATCGGCACCTCCGGCTCGGCGCCGCCGGCATCACCAGTGTCATCCGTCTCGCCGGTTTCGTCGGCCATCGTGTTCCCCACTCTCGAGACGGTCGAGATGAGCGTTCCGGCTCGATCCGGCTCGACCCGGCATCCGGAGGTCGCGAACGCCGGGAACCACCACTCCGCCGGCGAGGGACGTCCCGACCCCCTCGCGCCGGACCGACACCCGGACTGCGGACGGACGCTCGACAGGCGTTCCGAGACCCGACCGGCGGAGTCCCTCGACCGAAGAGTGAAGGCAGTCTACCGTCACTGGGCGGACGATGGTTCCTGACGGAGCGACCGCGGACGACCCGAGGACCGCCGACGCCGAAGTACCCACGACCGTCCGGAGCGTGGGCCGATGACGGCCCCGGACGTGGAGGCGCTCGTGTTCGACGTGTTCGGCACGGTCGTCGACTGGCGGAGCGGCGTCGTCCGGGACGGACGGAAGCTCGGCGACGAAAAGGGGCTGGACGTCGACTGGGCGGCGTTCGCCGACGCCTGGCGCGAGGAGTACCAGCCCCAGTTGGCCCGCGTCCGTCGGGGGGAGATACCCTGGCGGAACCTCGACGCGCTCCACCGCGAGTCCCTCGGGAGCCTGCTCGACCGCCTCGGCATCGAGGGGCTGACCGACGACGAGGTGGAACACCTCAACCGCGTCTGGCACCGGCTCGACCCCTGGCCGGACTCGATACCCGGGGTGCAGCGGCTCAAGCCCCACTACGTGGTCGCCCCGCTCTCGAACGGACACGTCCGGCTGCTCACGAACATGGCCAAGCGGGCCGGCATTCCGTGGGACCTGATCCTCTCGGCGGAGCTCTCGGGCCACTACAAGCCCGACGAGGAGGCCTACCTCACCGCGGTCGACCTCCTCGACGCCGATCCGGAAGACGTGATGATGGTCGCCGCCCACGAGATGGACCTCGACGCGAGCCGGGAGGCGGGGCTCCGCACGGCCTACGTCCACCGCCCCGCGGAGTGGGGACCCGAAGCGGCCGAGGAGGCCGAGCGGCCGGACGACGCCGCGTACGACCTCGTGGTCGACGACTTCGTCGAACTCGCCGAGCGACTCGACGCCCCGCCGG
>PXRQ01000029.1:0-3090 GCA_003022005.1 Halobacteriales archaeon QS_5_70_15 | reverse complement strand
CGCGGCAACGGGCAGAGCCACGAGCGGGCCGAGGGTGCTCCCGAGGTCGCCGAAGACGTTGTAGACCCCGCCGAGCTTTCCGAGGTCCCCGGAGGGGCTGATGTCCCCGAGATACGCCAGGAGCGGCGGGTTGGTGCCCCCGACGCCGACGCCGACGAGCGCGACCCCGAGCGCGGTGCCCGCCACGGTTGGCACGAGCCCCAGCGCGACGAACCCGGCCGCAAACACCGTCAGCGCGGGGATCGTCAGCAGCGCCCGGTTCGACAGGCCGTCCGAGACGCGCCCGACGACGATGGTGGTGACGCTGGCGAAGACGACCGCGACGGCCATGACGACGCCGCTGACGCCCGTCGAGGAGAGCACCGAGAGGGTGATCCCGTTCTCGCGGGCGTAGAGCACGACCGTCGAGAGGAGGACGCCCGCGAAGAGGAACCGGACGACGAAGTTGACGGCGCCGACGGTGAAGATGCGGACGTCGGCGGAAACGAGCTTCGGGACCTCCCGGAGGCTGCTCGTCGCCTCGACGTCGGCGTCCACGTCGGGCAGGACCAGGAAGGCGACGAACGCGGCGAACAGCCCCGCCCCGCCGGCGACGAGGAACGCCTCCTGGTAGCCGTAGAGGTCGGTGAGGACCCCCCCGAGGACGAGCCCGGTCGGGAACCCGAGGCTCTGTCCGCCGCGCATGTACCCGACCCACTTGCCGCGGTTGGCCTCGGTGGTGATGTGGGTCACCGTCGAGAACGCGCCGACGAAGACGAACGCCGACCCGATCCCCCAGCCGGCCCGCGAGAGCAGGAACGTCGTCGCCGCCGAGGTCGGCAGCTTGTCGGCGTGGAGACCGAGGACGTACCCGAACGGCACTAACCCCTGGACGAGGAACCCGGCGATCATCGGCCGCCGCGTGCCGACGGTGTCGAGGATCTGCCCCGCCGGCGTGTTCATCAGCAGGCGGGTGAAGCGGTTGGCCGAGAGGATGATCCCGACCATGAACGAGGAGATGCCCAGGACCGTCCCGAGCGTCGGGATGGTCGGGAAGGCGACGCCCCCGCCGACGCCGCCGAAGAAGACCCCCGCCACGAGGCTCCCGACGACGTAGCGGACGCTCGGGTCGTCGCTCGCGTGGGGGAGTCTCACGGCTGCGCCCCCGGGCCTCGCGCTCCGGCCCGGCTCACCGGAACGGCGACCACCTTCGGGACACCGGCTGGAGGGCGGTTCGACGGCTTGGCTGCACGGCCCACCGTGCGACACGGTCCAATATAAATCGTCTGACTCGTCGGGGACGGCGACGCTCGGGAGCCCGCCGGGGCCGGTGGAGGGCCCGTCCGAACCGGCCGGCCTGCCGGATCGGGCGACCCGCCATGTGACGGGTTTTTCACGCGGCCCGAACGAGCCGGGACGTGATGACCGAACACACGGTCCGTGCCGAGTTCGAGCCGCTGAACGCGGTCAGGGTACACACCCCCGGGCTGGAACTGTGGGGCGGCAGCGTGGACCCTGGACCGCACCTCTTCGACGCGCACGTCCCGCCCGAACGAGCCCGCGGGGAGCACGAGCGGCTCGTCTCGACGCTCGAGTCGACCGGCGTCGAGGTCCACCGGCTGGCCGAGGACCTCGCGGCCGGGGGCCATCTCGACGCGCTCGTGGCCGAGTACGCGACCGTCCCGGAGGAGGTGGACCTCGACGCGATGCTCGACGCCTGGGACCCCCGAGAGAAGCTCCAGCTCGTCCTCTCACGGGCTCGGCTCGAGCGCCACCCTGACGCCGCCACCAGCCTCCACGTCGAGCGGCCCGTCTCCAACGTCTTCTTCCAGCGGGACACGACCGTCGTCGGCGACCGCGGGCCGGTCCTGTGTGAGATGTACGAACCCGTCCGGAAGCCCGAGATCCCCATCGTCCGCCGGGCGTGGGAAGCCGTCGGCGGGGAGTTCGCTCACGAGATGTCGGGCGAGCCACTCGAGGGCGGGGAGTTCCTCCCCGCCGGCGAGTTCGCGCTGCTGGGCGTCTCCGCCGAGGTCGACGGCGAGGAGGTCGTCATCCGGACGAGCTACGACGCGGGGACCCAGCTCCTCGACGCGGGCGCGGTGGGGTACGACGAGGTGGGCCTCGTCCGGGCGCCGCTGGAGGCCGACCGGCGGCTCCGCGAGGAGCACGGCATCGAGTCACGACACGACCCTCGCCCGCCACGCGACCGTGGACGTCTACGCCCGGACGGACGCGGGCTACGAGTTCGACCGCTCGACGACGACGCTCGACTACCTGCGCGAGCAGGGGTTCGACGTCGTCGACGTCAGTCCGACCGAGCGGTGGCCGACGAACTTCCTCGCGATCGACGACGGCCGCGTCGTGCCCCTGTACGAACCCGACGCGGACGGGGAGTACCGGCCGGAGGACAACCCGACGATAGAGCGGCTGAAGGAGCGCGGCGTGGAGGTGCTTCCGGACGACGAGGGGCTCCCCCGGGCGGCGCTGACGAACGGCGCCGGCGGGATCCACTGCATGACGACCCCGCTCTCGCGGGGGTAGGGTAGCCGACGGCCGTGATGGTACCGGCCCGGTGTCGGGATGGGAGTCGTACTGTGATTCGTAGGAACGTTCGTACGCTCCAACGTAGCAGGCTCTCTTCCTATCCAAACCGCCGCGGTTGATACGGAGGCCGAGTACGGTACTTCCGAAATGAAATACAGTAATTGTAATATATAATATCTTATAAATAAGTCGCCCAGGCACTGCTAGATCGAGGAGAATTCGAGAGAGAGCGCCGAGGTATCTCGTTCTATCCTCGTTCTGCCGCTCCACTATTGTCAACGAGTGGACTCTCGAGGATCGCTGAGGTGGTCGTTCTCGGCAGGATGAGCTGATATCTTACTGCTTCATCATTTGTTACTAGTTAAGCCACCCTACCTCCATCCGGTGGTTTGATCCCAATCTAGCAGTGCCGTCGCCCACGTTCACGGAGCCACCCGTAGTGAATGATCCATATTTATTCCCCTGAGTAAACTACCCCGCCCTACTCGCCGCCTTCGGCGGCTCCTTGAGGACAGGGCGTTCCGTGGGGTTTTGCACTTGCCGTCCCGTCCCCATGCGTGGGCG
>PXRQ01000028.1 GCA_003022005.1 Halobacteriales archaeon QS_5_70_15 | reverse complement strand
ACCTACTACGCGTTCCTCTCGGGGTCGCTCGCGCTCGCGGGCATCGTCCCGTTCTCGGGATTCTGGTCGAAGGACGAGGTGCTGTTCGAGGCGCTCGTCCACGCGTTCGACTCGCCGCTGCTGTTCCTCGCGTACGCGATGGGGCTGATCGCGGTGTTCTTCACCGGCTTCTACACCTTCCGGATGGTGTTCCTCACCTTCCACGGGGAGCCCCGCACGGAGACGGCCGAGGACCCACACTCCGTCCGGTGGAACGTGAAGCTCCCGCTGGTCGTGCTCGGGATACTGGCCGCGGTCATCGGGTTCATCAACGCGGCCCCGATCGCGCAGGTCACCGGCCTCCACGTCGACTTCCTGCACGCGTGGCTCGTCGGGACCCCGGAGGAGCTGTTCACCGGGCTGCACCACTACGAGGAGCTGCTCCCCTACGAGTCGGTCTACCCGCTCGGCGAGACCGCGACGATGCTCGCCTCGGCGGCCGTCTCGCTCGGCCTGGCGCTCGCGGGCGCCGGGCTGGCCTACAGCCTCTATAACGTGCCCGAGCCCGAGCGGCACGTCGAGGAGCTCGGCGTCCGGGACCTGGTCTTCGCGAACTACTACCAGGACGAGTACCAGGTCTGGCTCGCACGGGACGTCGGCGTCGGCATCGCCCGGGCGACCGACCGGTTCGACCTCGGGGTGATCGACGGGGCGGTGAACGCCGTCTCGGACGTCTCGCTGCTGTCCGGGGACCGGATCCGCCGGATCCAGACCGGCGTCGTCTCGAACTACGCCGCCCTCATCACGCTGGGGCTCGTGCTCCTGCTGGTGGCTTTCGGGGTCACCGGAGGGTGGTTCTAGATGCTGATCGAACTGCTGATCGCGCTCTGCCTGCTCGGGGCGGTGGTGACCTTCTTCCTCCCCGACGAGTACGCCCCGAAGCTCTCGCTGGGGTGGAGCCTCGCGCCGCTGCTGGTCTCGCTGTACATGTACGCCGTCTTCGACGGCGCCGGCAACGCGCTGGTCGCCGGTCCCGATTCGGACGTCGCCTTCGAGACGATGACCGAATGGATCACCCTCGGTCCGTACGGCATAAACTGGCACGTGGGCCTCGACGGGGTCTCGATGCCGCTGGTCCTGCTCGCGACGGTGCTGACGACGCTCGCGATACTGGCGTCGTGGACGCCCATCGACGAGCGCGAGAGCCAGTTCTACGGCCTCGTGCTGTTCATGGAGGCGGCGCTGATCGGCGTCTTCTCGGCGCTTGACTTCCTCGTCTGGTTCGTCTTCTGGGAGGCCGTCCTCGTGCCGATGTACTTCCTCGTCGGCGTCTGGGGCGGGCCCCGCCGGAGGTACGCCGCGATCAAGTTCTTCGTCTACACGAACATCGCGTCGCTGGTGATGTTCATCGGGTTCTTCGGGCTCGTCTTCGGGCTCGGGGACTCGATCACCACCCTCGACATGCCGGCCATCGCGGGCGCGCTGCGGGCCGGCGAACTCGGCGGGCTCGGCCTTCGCCTCGCTGGCGTTCATCGCCATGTTCGTCGGCTTCGGCGTCAAGGTGCCCATCGTCCCGTTCCACACCTGGCTGCCCGACGCCCACGTCGAGGCGCCCACGCCGATCTCCGTGCTGCTGGCGGGCGTGCTCCTGAAGATGGGGACGTACGCGCTGCTGCGGTTCAACTTCACGATGCTCCCGGGGGTCGCCCGGGCGTGGGCGGTGCCCATCGCCGTCGTCGCCGTGGTGTCGGTCATCTACGGCGCGTTCCTCGCGCTGGCCCAGCAGGACCTCAAGCGCATCGTCGCCTACTCGTCGGTCTCCTCGATGGGCTACGTCATCCTCGGGCTGATCGCGTACAACACGTACGGCTTCGGCGGCGCGACGTTCCAGATGGTGGCCCACGGGCTCATCTCGGGGCTGATGTTCGCCTGCGTCGGCGTGGTCTACAACGTCACCCACACGCGGATGGTGGGGGACATGGCCGGGCTCGCCGAGCGGATGCCCGTCACGGTCGGGACGTTCGTCGCGGGCGCGTTCGGCTACGCCGGCCTGCCGCTGATGGCCGGGTTTGCCGGCGAGTTCTTCGTCTTCGTCGGCGCGTTCAACTCCGAGGTGCTGGGCGGGGACGGAATGGCGGTCTTCACGGCCGTCGCGATGTTCGGCATCGTGATCGTCGCCGGCTACCTGCTGTGGGCGATGCAGCGCACGCTGTTCGGCCCGTTCCGGGTCGACACGGACTACGAGATCACGCGGGCCGCACGCCACGACGTGGTCCCGCTGGTGACGCTCATCGTGATCATCGTCGCGCTGGGCACGTTCCCGGAGCTGATATTCGCCATGATACAGGACGCCGTCAACCCGGTGATCGATCTGAGTGAGGTAACGCTGAACGTCGGGGGTGGTTCCTGATGTCCGGAGCCGACCTCGCACTCGCACCGCTGGCCATCAGCCCCGACTGGGCGGCGATGGCGCCCGCGCTCGTGCTCGGGGTCTTCGTCCTGACACTGTTCGCGATCGACAGCGTCGACCCGGACTCGTCGCGGAACGACCTGCTCGCGGGCGTCGCGACGCTCGGCGCGCTCACCGCCACGGTCGTCACCGGTGTCTACCTCGTCGCGGGCGTCGGTCAGACCGACGGGGCGGTCGGACTCTACGCGGGCTCGCTCGTCGTCGACGGGATGGCCCTGCTCTTCACGTTCATCTTCACGAGCGTCGCCGCGCTGGTCTGCGCGGCGAGCTACGACTACCTCGAGGGGCAGCAGTACCAGGCCGAGTACTACATGCTCGTCCTGCTGGCGACGCTCGGGATGACGGTGATGGCGGCGGCGAACTCCCTCGCGACGGTGTTCGTCGCGCTGGAGCTCGCGTCGCTGCCCTCCTACGCGCTCGTGGCGTTCCTGAAGAACAACCGCGGGAGCGTCGAGGCGGGGCTGAAGTACTTCCTGATCGGGGCGCTCTCCTCGGCGGTGTTCGCCTACGGCATCTCGCTGGTCTACGGCGTCACCGGCGCCCTCTCGCTCCCGTCGGTCGCCGAGGCGCTCGCCGGCGGGACGAGCCTGCCCGGCCTGCTCGGCGTGGGCGTGCTGATGATCGCCGGCGGCTTCGCGTTCAAGACCGCGAGCGTCCCGTTCCACTTCTGGGCGCCGGAGGCCTACGAGGGCGCGCCCGCGCCGGTCAGCGCGTTCCTCTCCTCGGCCTCGAAGGCCGCCGGGTTCGTCGTCCTCTACCGCGTGTTCGTGACGGCGTTCCCCATCGCGGACGTCGCCGCGAGCATCGACTGGGTGCTCGCGTTCCAGGTGCTCGCGGTCGTCACGATGACGATCGGCAACTTCGCGGCCGCCACCCAGGAGAACGTAAAGCGGATGCTCGCGTACTCCAGCGTCGGGCACGCGGGCTACGTCCTCATCGGCGTGGCGGCCCTGACCGGTGCCGGCAACGCCGAGATCGTCCTCGGGGCCGGAATGATCCACATGCTCGTCTACGGGTTCATGAACACCGGCGCGTTCCTGTTCATCGCCATGGTCGAGTACTGGGGCGTCGGCCGCACGTTCGAGGACTACAACGGCCTGGCGACGAAGGCACCCGTCGCGAGCGTCGCCATGACCGTGTTCATGTTCTCGCTGGCGGGCCTGCCCGTCGGCGGCGGGTTCCTCTCGAAGTACTACCTGTTCGCCGGCGCGGTCGGGGCGGGCGTCTGGTGGCTCGCGCTCGTCGGCGCGATAAACAGCGCCCTGTCGCTGTTCTACTACTCCCGGGTCGTGAAGGCGATCTGGATCGAGGAGCCGAACGGCAACCTCGACGCCATCGACCGCCGGGGCTACCCGAGCGGGCTCTACGCCGCCGTCGTCGCCGCGGGCGTCGTCACGGTGCTGCTACTCCCGGCCATCGGGCTCTTCTCCGGGACGGCGTTCGAGGCCGCCGCCGCGCTGTTCTGAGGGGGAGGGGGCAGGGATCTCGCGTTCGTCCCTCGCTCGTCTCTGCCCGCTCTCCCCGGTCGCCGCGCCCCGTCCCTCGTTCCCCGTCCGGTGCTCGGTGGCCACCGCTACCCGTTCCGGACGCGTCGACGCCGGCTTCACCGACCGGACCGCCGAGGACGGTGGGTTTTAGACGGTGTGACCGAAACGGACCCGTGTGACGTCGCGGCTCGTCCTCGGCTGTGGGACGTTCGGGCGACGGCTGGCGCTCGACCTCGGGGGCCGGCACGAGCCGCTGCTCGTCCTCGATCCCGACGGCGGGCGGGTCGACGGGCTCCGCGACGAGGGCATCCGTGCCCAGCAGGCCGAGACGACCGATCCCGGCGCGATACGTCGTCGGGCGACCGACCCGCTGGAGACCGTCGACACGGTGGTCGTGGCCGGCGACGACCCGGCGGAGAACCGCGCGGCGGCCGAGGCGGCGAACGAGGCGTTCCCCGATGCGTTCCTGCTCGCGTACACGGGTCGAAACCCGACGAGGACCGACCGGACGGCGGTGCGGGAGGTGGCCGACGACGCGGTCGACGAGGGGACGGCGACGGCGGAGTCGCTCCGGGGCCGCATCGACGAGCCGGGCCACCGGACCCGGCGGCTCCGTCGCGTCCTCCGGTCGCTCGACGGCCCGCTCGCGGTGGTCGCCCACGACAACCCCGACCCCGACGCCATCTCCTCGGCGGTCGCCCTGGAGCGCATCGCCGAGACCGCCGGCCTCGAGGCGGAGGTCTGCTACTACGGCGAGATCAACCACCAGGAGAACCGGGCGTTCGTCAACCTGCTCGACTACGACCTCACCGCGCTGGACGCCGAGTCGGAGCTCGACCGGTTCGGATCGTTCGCGATCGTCGACCACTCCCGGCCGGGGGTCAACGACGGGCTCCCGCCGGAGACGGAGGTGTCCGTGGTCATCGACCACCACCCGCCGCGGGCGCCTGTCGAGGCGCGGTTCGTCGACCTGCGGTCGAACGTCGGCGCCACCTCGACGCTCCTCGCGGGGTACCTCCGGGACCTCGGCGTCGACCCCGGCCGGGAGCTCGCGACGGGGCTGCTGTTCGGTATCCGGGTCGACACGGACGACTTCTCCCGCGAGGTCGATCCCGAGGACTTCCGGGCGGCGGCGTTCCTGCACTCGTTCGCCGACACGGGGGCGCTCGAGCGGATCGAGTCGCCGTCGATGAGCCCCGAGACGATGGACGCCATCGCGGCCGCCATCGGGAACCGCGAGGTTCGCGACGACGTGCTCGTCACCTGCCTCGGGACCGTGTCGGACCGCGACGCGCTCGCGCAGGCGGCCGACCGCCTGCTCGACCTCGAGGGGGCCTCGGTGACGTTCGTCTTCGGGTTCACCGGGGTCGACCAGGAGGCCGTCGTCTACGTGTCGGCCCGCGCCCGCGGGGCCGACCTCGACCTCGGCGAGGCGCTCCGGGACGCGTTCGGGCAGGTCGGCAGCGCCGGCGGCCACGCGGACATGGCCGGCGCACAGATCCCGGTCGGGATGCTGATCGACGAGGGGGACGAGGACCCGGAGGGGGTCATCGAGGCGGTCGTCACCGAGCGGTTCTTCGACACCCTCGGGGTCAGTCCGAACCGCGCGGCGACCGCCGTCTACGCGGAGGGCGACTACATCGGCACCTCCGAGTACCACACCTCGGCGGGGACGGACGACGAAGGGGGAACCGGGGCCTCCGAGGGGGGACCAGCGGAGTGATACGGTCGTGCGTCGTCTTTTCCCGTCGATACCCGACCCTGTCCGGGTTATCGCCGGTACATCGGTACGCACGACCGTATGAGACGACCCGGTGCGGCGCCGCCGAACCGGGCGGTCCGCCGGCCGGCACGGGGCTGACGCGGGCCGAGGGCCCACGAGGTTTTTGTCGGCGGACCCCATCGGTTCGGGCGATGGAGCGCGGAGCCAAACCACGGGTGAGGGACTACATGACCCGGGATGTCGAGACCGTCTCGGGCGACGACACCGTGGCCGACGTCGCGCAGGCGATCGCCGAGAGCGAGCACGGGGGGTTCCCGGTGACCAACGGCCGCAGGGTCGAGGGGTTCGTCTCCGCGCGCGACCTCCTGCTCGAACCCGACGACGCCCCCGTGTTTACGGTGATTACCCGCGACCTGATCGTCGCCCACCCGGACATGCGCGTCAACGACGCCGCGCGGGTGATCCTCCGGTCGGGGATCCAGAAGCTCCCCGTGGTCGACGACACGGGGAACCTCGTGGGTATCATCTCGAACGCGGACGTCATCCGCTCGCAGATCGAGCGGGCCACCCCCGAGAAGGTGGGGAAGCTGATGCGTACCCTCGAGAACATCCACGGGGTCGGCGCGACCGAGGAGCGCCGGACGGTCGGACTCGACGACGTCGTCCCCACGCAGACGAAGGTCTACTCCGACGAACTCGAGGGCCGGCGCTACGAACTCGAGAACGGGCTCGCGGAGCCGCTGGTCGTCATCGACAACCCCCTCTCCGTGACCGGCGACGGCTCGAAGGAGCTGCTGCTCGCGGACGGGCACCACCGGGTGAAGGCCGCCCGACGGCTCGGTATCGAGGAGATGGACGCCTACGTCATCGTACTCGACGAGCCCGTGGCGCTCGGGATGGCCGAAACCGCCCGCAAGGAGAACCTCGAGTCCATCGAGGACATCAAGGAGGTCGACTACGCACACCACCCGCTGGTGGAGACGACCGAACGACTCCAGGGACGGTAGGTGTAGGAGGGTGGTGTGATGGGCTACGTCGGATGGGACTGAAAGGGGCCGCCCGCTCGGCGAACCCGGACGACGCAAGGACCGCAGGAGCGAGCGAAGCGAGCCACGAGGACCACAGCGAGTCCCGGGAGCCGAACGGGCGGGGGCTTTCGAACTGTCCCTCTCGTTGTCTACCGCGAAACAGCTGGCAACGTCTCGAAAGCCCCCGCCTGCTCCGGTCGCGCGGTCGCTGCGCTCCTCGGCCTTCGGCCTGCGGTGCTTACTTCGCCGTGCTTCCCGGAGCAGGCGGCCCCTTTCATCCCACCTGACGTCCCAACCCGACACGCGTCCGAAAACCGGCCTCCCCGGGCGCGGTAGTGTTCAGATAAGCTGATTCCATGCGAAGCTGAACGATCTGAGCCAGTCATCGGCTGTTTCTGCGTTGGCGTTGCTGAAACAGTTTGAGAAACAGATAGTTCGATTTTTTATCTCTCTAAATATACGTTCAACAGCGTTCCGATTTCCATGTTTCTCGTATCTGAAATTGAAGCCGTGCCGTTGGCAAGCATCTTGCAAGGAGTGCGATCCATCGACGAGAAACACGGCGTCTTCG
>PXRQ01000027.1 GCA_003022005.1 Halobacteriales archaeon QS_5_70_15 | reverse complement strand
CGAGGACCTGGACGTGACGACCGTCGGCGAGGCCCGGCGCTACGTCGACCGGGTCGAGGCCCCGGAGGGGCACGCCGACGAGATGGTCGTCCGAACGTTCGAGGTCTCCGGGCTCTCCCGCGCGGCGGTCGAGGCGATCCCCGACGGGTTGCCCGTGGGTGCGGTGTTCGTCCCGGACGGCGAGAGCGGCGGACTGCTCTACGGGACCGTCGCCGCGCTCCGGGCGGTCGAACCCGACCGGGTCGGCGGGGAGGCGGCCACCGTCCTCCGGGCCGTCGAGGCGGCCGTCTGATACGGTCGTGCGTGACGATCTACCGCGACCCGTGGGTTCCGGTTGTCGCCGGTAACGGACTCCGAACGACCGTAAGAGCACCGCTGGGCGCCGCGGGGCGTCAGACGGAGGCCGGACGCGACGAGAAAGCTTATACCCCGTCCAGGGCAATCCGGAAGTGGAAGCCGGAGGGGTATACCGGGTAGGGGTACTTGGTACACCCATCCGGCCCGTACTATAATGCGCTACGAGACCTGGAGACCCGTCTATCGCGCCGTCCTCGAGGACTTCGGCTACGACCCGGCCGGGGACGAGCGGGCGAGGGACGTCCTCGCGGACCTCGCCGGGCCGTTCGGGATCCGTCGGCTCGAGGCGCTGTTCGAGGGCCGGACCGTCGCCGTTGCCGGCGGCGCGCCGTCGCTCGCGGAGGAAGTCCCGCGCGCCCACGGGGCGGAGGTCGTCGTCGCCGCCTCGACGGCCGCGGACACCCTCGCCGACGCCGGGGTGGCGGTCGACCTGATGGTCACCGATCTCGACAAGAACGTCGGGACGGCGCGCGACCTGACCCGCGAGGGAGTGCCGGTTGCGGCCCACGCCCACGGCGACAACGTCCCGGCGCTCCGCGAGTGGGTCCCACAGTTCGACCCCGAGCACACCCTCCCGACGACACAGGCCGAACCCCGCGGTCCGGTCGAGAACTTCGGCGGGTTCACGGACGGGGACCGCGGGGCGTTCCTCGCGGATCACTTCGATGCTCGCGAACTCTGCTTCCCGGGCTGGGACTTCGAGGATCCCGCTGTCGGGCCGGAGAAACGCCGGAAACTCGTCTGGGCCGAGCGACTGCTACACTGGCTCGAGCGCCGACGCGACGAACGATTCGACGTGCTCGACGGCCGCCGCGAGGCCATCGATACCTCCGTACTGCCTGTCTGAACGGACCCCACCGTCCCCACGCGGGGGCCACGACCGTCCCCGGGCAAGGACAAATATTGTCGGACATAACTACCTGAGCATCATCGCCACCCCGGTGGGACGATGTCGTTCGTGGGCTTATGTCCGACAGTGCAAGCCGACCGGTCCTGTCGGGCGAGACACGGCCATGGAGATCCGCGAACTGGAGACCCGGAGCGAGTGGCTGGACGCGTACCCGGTCGTGAAGCAACTCCGTACGGACCTCGACGAGGGGTCGTATCTCGACTACCGCCGCGAGATGACGGCCGACGGGTATCGGCTCTTCGCCGGCGTCGTCGACGGGGAGATCGTCGCGCTCGCGGGGGTCGGCGTCCAGGTGAACATGTACTACGGACGGCACCTGTGGGTTTACGAGCTGATCACGGACCGACCACAGGTCCCGGGGGTACGGATCGGAGCTCCTCTCGTCCGTCGAGGAGTGGGGCGAGCGGAGGGGGTGCGAACTCGTCGCCCTCTCGTCGGGCGTCCAGCGGGAGGACGCCCATCGGTTCTACGAGGAACGGGCCTCGATGGAGCGGGCGAGCTACGTCTACAAGCGACCGCTCCAGTGATCCGGTTGCGCCGAGAACGCCCGCTCGCCCGGGATCCCGAGCCCGCGCCCGTGGGACCTACTCGCCCTCGCCGCGGAGCTCGAACTTCTGGACCTGCCCGGTCGTCGGCCGCGGGAGGTCCTCGACGAACTCGACCTCGCGGGGGTAGACGTCGTACCCGCCGGTAACGATCATGTGCTTCTCGCGGTCGACGACGTCGAAGAGGTCGTCCTCGTCGCGGTAGCCGAGGTCGCCGGTGTGGAACCAGCGCGTCCCGTCGACCTCGGTGAACGCCGCCTCGTTCGCTTCCGGGAGCCCCTAGTACCCCTTCATGACGTTCGGGCCGCTCACGACCAGTTCGCCGACGACGTCGTCGAGGTCGGTCCCCTCCGCTACGGGCCCGCGCTCGACGGGCTCGAGCTCCTCGAACCCCTCTCCCGTGTCCGGTCCCTGAAGGTAGCCCGCGAGCGCCCCGCCGAGCACGGGCGAGAACGGCAGAAACGCGAGCAGGACGGCCGCGACGCCACCGACCAGCGCGTTGACGAGCGTGCTCGGACCGTCGCCGTCGGCCGTCTGTTCGGTCGCGGACATGTCGTACGGACGACTCGACGGGTGGTTGTGTGTCTTCCCCCGGCCGCCGCGGTCGCCCGACCGGTCGGCGGCGGTCGTCACGGCGCCCGGGGCGCCGCGATCCTCGAACACCGGCGGTGGTGGAAGCCGGCGTAACTGTCGGCAGGGGCCGAGAACACCGACCGTGAGGCGCCGGACGAGGGGAGTCGATGCCGAGCGTGACTCGGGCGGGGACGGGAGGGAAACGACCCGTCCGAGGCGGTCGTTTTTAATCCCGGACACCCGTAGCCGGCCGCATGGCAACAGAGGAACGCGGGCCGGCGCCGGCACCGGCGCCGGGGTCGGGTGCCGACCGGGATCCGGCGAACGATCCGCGTGCCGACTACGACTACGCCTCGGAGGACGTCGAGCGACCGGACCTGGTGGCCGCGCTGAACCGCCGGCTCGACGGGGAGGTGCGCTTCGACACCTACACCCGGCAGATGTACGCGACCGATGCCTCCGCCTACGAGGTCACCCCCATCGGCGTCGTCTTCCCCCGACACACCGAGGACGTGGCGAGCGCGGTCTCGTACTGCGCCGACCACGGGATCCCGGTGCTCCCCCGCGGGGGCGGGACCTCGCTGGCCGGTCAGACCGTCAACGAGGCGGTCGTCCTCGACTTCACCAGGCACATGGACGGGCTGGTCGAGGCCGACCCCGAGGCCCGCACCGCACGGGTCCAGCCGGGGCTCTACCTCGGCGACCTCGACGGTGCGCTCGCTCCCCACGACCTGAAGTTCGCCCCCGACCCCGCGTGGGGGGACAAGTCGGCGGTCGGCGGGGCCATCGGCAACAACTCCACCGGGTCACACTCGCTGAAGTACGGCAAGACGGACGCCTACATCGAGTCCTGCGAGGCGGTGCTCGCCGACGGGACCGTCGTCGAGTTCGGCGAGGTCGCGCTCGAGGAACTGCGCGAGCGGGCCGAGGGCGGGGACGGGGACGCGGGCATCGAGGCTGCTGTCGCGAGCGAGGTCGTTCGGATCGTCGACCGGGAGAGCGAGGCGGTCAGGGACGCCTATCCGAACCTCAAGCGGAACGTCTCGGGGTACAACCTCGACCGGCTGGTCGAGGAGAGCGAGGCGTCTCGCGCCTCGGAAGCGAGCGGTGGAACCGCGAGCGACAACGGGAGCGTGAACCTCGCGCGCCTGCTCGCGGGCAGCGAGGGGACCCTCGCCGTCGTCACGGAGGCGACGGTCTCCCTCGAGCCGGTCCCGGAGACGAAGGCGGTGGCGCTGTTCGGCTACGAGGACCTGGCGAGCGCGATGGAGGACGTGAGCCCCGTCCTCGAGCATGACCCGTCGGCGGTCGAGGTGATGGACGACGTGCTGCTGGGTCTGGCACGCGAGACGGGCGAGTTCGGCGACCTCGTCGACGAGACGGTCCCCGAGGGGACGGGGGCGGTGCTGCTCGTCGAGTTCTACGCCGAGAACGACGACCACGGCCGCGAGCAGGTGGCCGGGCTGTTCGCCGACCGGGCGCCCGACGTCGAGCCCATCGCGGATCCGAGTTCGCACGTCGAGACGGGCGAACCCGTGCGGACGACGTTCGCCAAGGAGGCCCACGACGACGACGAGCGCGCGCGGTTCTGGAAGCTCCGCAAGTCGGGGCTCCCGATCCTGCTCTCGCGGACGACCGACGCCAAGCACATCTCGTTCATCGAGGACGCCGCCGTCCCCCCGGAGCACCTCCCGGAGTACGTGACCGAGTTCCAGCGGATCCTCGAGGAGAACGGCACGTCGGCCTCGTTCTACGCCCACGCCGGACCGGGCGTCCTCCACATCCGGCCGCTCGTGGACACCAAGACCGTGGAGGGCGTCGAACGGATGGAGTCCATCGCGGACGGGGCGACGGACCTCGTCGTGAAGTACGGCGGGTCGGTCTCGGGCGAACACGGCGACGGCCGCGCCCGCACCCAGTGGAACCGCAAGCTCTACGGCGAGGACGTGTTCGGGCTGTTCCAGGACCTCAAGCGGGCGTACGACCCGCAGGGACTCCTCAACCCCGGCCAGGTGTGTGGCGACGTCGACATGACGGAGAACCTCCGGTTCGACCCGGAGTACGAGTTCGAGGCCTCGTTCGACCCCGCGCTGAACTGGGCGAACGCGAACGGGATGCAGGGGATGGTGGAGCTCTGTCACGGCTGTGGGGGCTGTCGCGGACCGCAGGACACCACCGGTGGCGTGATGTGTCCGACGTACCGTGCCGCGGAGGAGGAGGTCCAGGCGACCCGCGGCCGGGCGAACATGCTCCGGGGGGCGATGAGCGGCGACCTGCCGGACGACCCCACCGACCCCGAGTTCCTCTCGGAGGTGCTGGACCTCTGTATCGGCTGCAAGGGGTGTGCCAACGACTGCCCGAGCGAGGTGGACATGGCCAAACTGAAGGCGGAGGTCCAGCACGCCGCCCACGAGCGGTCGGGCGCGAGCCCCCGGGACCGCC
Source organism: Halobacteriales archaeon QS_5_70_15 (assembly GCA_003022005.1). The sequence goes on along the minus strand of PXRQ01000027.1, from coordinate 975 downwards.
TGTTCGCGAACGTCCACCTGCTCTCGCGGGTCGGGTCGGCGCTCGCGCCCGTCTCGAACTGGGCCACATCGCTCCCGGGGACGGACTGGCTCGCCGAGAGGACGCTCGGGATCGCGAACGAACGCGACCTCCCCGAGTTCCGCCGGGAGACGTTCACCGACTGGTTCGAGGCTCGCGGACCCCGAGTGAGCGAGCGAGCGGCCACCCGGAAGGCGCTCGTCTTCGCCGACACGTACAATAATCATACGACGCCGGAGGCGGCGAGGGCCGCCGTGGAGGTGCTCGAGGCCGCCGGGGTCCGCGTGGACGTTCCTGGCACCGGTCCCTCGGGTCGGGCCGCCCACTCGCTCGGGTTCCTCGATGTCGCCCGCGACCGGGCCGAGCGGGTCGTCGATGACCTCGTCCCCTGGGTCCAGGACGGATGGGACGTCGTCGTGGTCGAGCCCTCCGACGCCGTGATGCTCCAGAAGGACTACCTCGACCTGCTTTCGGGCACCGAGGTCGAGGCCCTCGTGGAGTACTCGTACGGCGTCTGCGAGTACCTCGACCGGCACGGCCTCGACGCCGAGGTGGAATGGTCCCCGGTCGGCGAGTCGCTCACCTACCACGGCCACTGTCACCAGAAGGCGACGAAGAAGGACCACCACGCGGTCGGGGTGCTCCGGCGGGCGGGGTACGACGTCGATCCGCTGGACTCGACCTGCTGTGGGATGGCCGGGAGCTTCGGCTACGAGGCCGAGCACTACTCGATGAGCAGGGCCGTGGCGTCGCTGCTGTTCGAGCAGGTCGACGCCAGCGACGGCGACGTCGTCGTCGCGCCGGGGGCGTCCTGCCGGACGCAACTGGGCGACCGCGACGGGCGGAGCGAGAAGCCGCCCCATCCCGTCGAGAAGCTCGCGGGGGCGCTCCCGGAGTAGATCCGTCCCGAAAGCCGACACCCATCGACGGGGGCCGGCAATACGGTAGATCGGCCCG
>PXRQ01000026.1 GCA_003022005.1 Halobacteriales archaeon QS_5_70_15 | reverse complement strand
GGCAGTTCTGACGGAGCTACCGTCGTCGGACGCTCCGTCTCGGACCTCCAGGTACGCCGCCGCCATGACCCCGCCGAGGAGGACGAACAGGGCGCTACTGATCGTGTTGGAGACGAGTTCCGCGACGAGCGGCGTGCCGACCGGCCCGAACACCGTTCCGACCGCGCCGACGACCCCAGGACACGACCAGCGAACCCGAAGGAGACATGGCCGGGGCTCCCGTCGTTCGCTCATGAACACGGACCCCGACGCGGATCCCGAACTCCCCGGAGCAGCCCGCGGGCTCCTGGCGACCGGACCGCTGTGTGACGCCTGCCTCGGGCGGCCCTTCGCCGACCGGAGCTTCGGGCTGCGGAACGACGAGCGGGGGGGCGCCCTGCGGGTGACGGTCGCGCTCGACGACGACGTCGACTTCGAGCCCGGCGCGGGCGCGGACTGCTGGGTCTGCGAGGGGATTACCTCGCGCTACGACGACCTCGCCGACCGGGCGGTCGAGGCGCTCGCCGACACCGAGTTCTTCACCTATCAGGCGGGGACCCGCGTTCCGCCGCTGGTCGAGGAGAACGACGAACTGCTCCGCGAGGGCGCCGACCTCCCCGCGGACGCCGGCGAGGAACTGCGGTCGGAGGTCAACCGGGAGGTCGGTCGCCGGATCGGCGCGGAGACCGGCTCGGAGGTGGACTTCGACCGCCCGGACGTCCAGCTGCTGATCGACCTCGACGCCGACGAGGTGGGGATCCAGCGCAACTCGGTGTCGGTGTTCGGCCGGTACCGGAAGCTCGAGCGGGGGATCCCACAGACCCACTGGGAGAAGTACGGGACGAGCGTCGAGGAGCTCGTCGCGCCGACGCTGGTGAGCGCCCACCGCGGTACGGAGGGCATGTTCCACGGCGCGGGCCGGGAGGACGTCGACGCGCTGATGCTCGGCACCGGGAGGCCGTTCGTCCTCGAGATCGAGGATCCGCGCCGACGCGACCTCGACCTCGGGGAGCTGGAAGCGGAGATCAACGATCTCCGGGAGGGACGGGTCGAGGTCGAGGGGCTGCGCTACGCCACGCACGAGATGGTCGAGCGGGTGAAGGAGCTCGACGCGAGCAAGACCTACCGGATGGACGTCACGTTCGAGGAACCGGTGGACGAGGGATCGCTCGCCGATGCCATCGAGCAGCTCGACGGGGCGACGGTCCGGCAGCGGACGCCCGAGCGCGTCTCGCACCGGCGCGCGGACCTGGTCCGCGAGCGGACCGTCCACTCGATGACCGGCGAGCCCCGCGAACCGGACCGCGCCGAACTCGAGGTCCACGGGGAGGGCGGCCTCTACGTGAAGGAGCTGGTCAGCGGGGACGGCGGCCGGACCGAGCCGTCGCTGTCGGGACTGCTCGGTGTCGGTGCGACGGTGACACACCTCGACGTGGTCGCCGTCGAAGGGGACGCGGAGCGGTTCGACCACCCGGACTACCTCAGGGCGGTCCGGGCAGGGTCGTCGTCGGCCGAGTCGGAGGGGTAGCCGACCCGCCCGTCGCTCGCTGGAGCCGCGGCCTCGCGTGGACGTGGAGCCGCGGAGTGACGGAGCTGTGGAGTCGTGGAGACGTGGAGTCGCGGAGCCGTACGGGGAGTCTGCCTACCCGTCGGCCTCGTCGCGGACGATCTCGTATCGGAAGCGGACGGTGTCCTCCGGCATCACCCGGAGCGTCCACTCCCCGTCCTCGGGCGAATCGACGCGGTAGCGGAGGATCCGCTCGCCGCCCCGGTCACTGTAGGCCGACTCGCTGTCCGCGGCACCCTCTGCGGGCGCGTGGCGGTAGCGCCGCCGGTCGTCACCGCTCAGGTCGACGGAGCCGCGGTTGGTGGCCTCGACCCGCTCGGGACTGAACTCGTTCCCGTTCGGTCCGACGAGCGTGACGTCGAACTTCGCCGGCTCGTCGTCGGCGTCCCGGCGGTCGCCCGCAGAGAGCTTTACCGTCACCGACTCGGTCCCCTCGGAGACGTCGAACGTCTTCTCGAAGGGCTGCTCGGGCTGTTTCCACACCTGGAATCCCATGTGGACCTGCTGCCAGTAGTCGCGGCCGTCGGGCCGGGCCGGGTCGCGCAGACCGAGGTCCAGTTCGGCGTCGTAGTCGCCGCGGCTGGCGCTCTCCGGCACCGCGACGGTCACGTCGACGGTCGCCGAGCCGCCGGCGGGCACCTGCGAGGGCGCGTCGATGGTGAACCACGAGCGGTCGGCCGAGGACTCGGCGCCGGGCCGCGGGCGCCGGTCGTCGCGGAGCTGGAGCGTGGGATCGAGCGGGACCGCCTGCTCGCCCGTGTTGTTGATCCGGACGGAGCGGGTGTAGGTCTCGCCGGCCTCGACCTGTGCGTGCCCGCGGGTCAGCGGGAGGACGAACACCGTCGGGTCCTGCCGGACCTCGACGCTGAACGAGGCGGCGTGGACCGGTCGGGGCGGCCGACCGGGGTACTGGATGGTCTCGTCGGTGAACTGGACCGCACCCCGGTACTCGCCGAGCTCGGCGTCGTCGGGGACGCTCACCGTCACGGCCACCGTCGTCTCTGCCCCGGCCTCGAGGGTCGTGCTGCCGGGCTCGACGGTGACCCACCCCTTCTCGACGGGGCGGTCGCCGACCTTCGGGACGAACAGGCCGGGCGTGATCCCGACTGCCCCGTCCTCACCGTTCTCGACGGTGACGTTGAACGTCTCGCTCTCGCCGGGCTTCAGTTCGAGGTTCCGGTACTCGTCTTCGACGTAGAGGCGGGTGTAGTTCGTGTCCGAACCGTTCTCCTCCGCCTGTACGGCCGGGGAGGCCGGGAGGGCGTCGTTGTCGTCGTTGCTGTCGCCATCGAGGGCGACGAACCCGTTCGACTGGACGGAGGCCGCGCCGACGACCGGTGCCAACAGTAGCACCGCCGCCAGCGCGACCGCTAGGGCTCTCGTGTTGAGGGGCATTCTCTTCGAGGGCGTGGGGACCCGACCGAACGTTCCGACCGGCGGGTAGATAACCCCCACGGAGGCTCAGAGACTCGCTTTAGCTACCGGTTGGTACGATACCGGCGGGCCGTCCGTGGCTTTTTGTAGCGTCACGTCATACCGTGGCACGGAGGGGACTCCCCCATGTGTCACCATGAGATAGGCCAGTACGACTTCGAACGACTCCGGGAAGCGACGAGCGAGGACGCCGAGGAGCCCGTGTTCGGGACCGAGGAGGCCGACGAGCCCGAACCCGAGGAGCCGACGGTCGTGTCGGCCGACGACTGAGTGAACCTTCGCCGTTTCTTTCGTGGCCGCGACGAGCGGGAGTCGGCGGTGCGGACAGCGGCCAGTATCGGACCGACGACGCCCGAAACGGCACAGCGATGTCACCGGGTCGACTATCCCGGACGCGGCGGGGTCGACTGCGGGGACGGAAAAATAGGCGGTATTCCTTGCCTCGAACGTTCGATAACCCGCTTACGAAATGGTTGCAGGTCAAACTATACGGCGTTGCGGACGACAGATAAAAATTCGATGGGAGCCACTACTCCGACATGACCGAACCCGTCGTCGGCCGCCTCGTCGACCAGGCGACCGTCGCGGAGCGGGTCGACTCCGACGGGGCTCCCGAGTGGGTCGCGGACCACTGGCGGACGTTCCGCGACGGTCTCCTCGACGAACGGAACGGGGCGCCGTTCCCGTGTTTCTTCGGGGTCGAGTCGGTCCGAAACGGCGATCCCCTCTACACGGCCGTTCCTTCGACGACCGACAGCGACGCCCTGCTCGGCCTGGGACGGACGCTGCTCGAGTACCTCGACACATACCGGGAGCACTCCGACCGCGCGTCGCTGGTCGCGTTCTTCCGGCCGCCCGAGCGGCCCCTCTCCGAGGCCGAGTACCACGAGGCGCTCTGGCACGTCCTCCAGTTCCTCCACGTTCACGACCCCGAGCCGTGGCCGGCGGACATCCCGACCGATCCCGACGACCCCTACTGGGAGTTCTGCTTCGGCGGCGAGCCGATGTTCCCGACCTGTCGGGCGCCGTTCTACGAGGAACGCGAGAGCAGGTACTCTCCGGTCGGGCTCGAGATCACGTTCCAGCCCCGGGCGCTGTTCGAGGCCCTCGACGCCACGGCCGACACGGAGTTCGGTCGGCACGCGAGAGAGGTGATCCACGACCGGCTCGAGGAGTACGACGGGGGCTGTCCGCACACCGACCTCGGCGACTGGGGCGTCGAGGGCGACCGCGAGTGGCGACAGTATATGCTCTCCTCGGACCACGACGCCGCCCCCGACGAGTGTCCGATTGCCGTGACCAGGGAGCACCCGAAGTCGGACCGTCTCGGGGAGGCCGGCGACCGGACCGCGGGGCGACAGCAGTGACGTCGCCGCTCCCCGACCGGCCGGCCCTCCTCCTCCTCGTGGAGTTCCAGCGGGGTTCGACGCCCCGTCGTGGGGGGCCCGCAACAACCCGGACGCCGAGCGGAACGCGCGTCGGCTCCTCGGAGCGTGGCGCGCGGCCGACCTCCCGGTCGTCCACGTCCGGCACGACTCGACCGAACCGGACTCCCCGCTTCGGGGCGAACGCCCCGGGTTCCGGGTCGTGGAGGGACTCGAACCCCGCGGGGACGAACCGGAGTTCGTCGAACGGGTCAACGGGGCGTTCGTCGATACGAACCTCGGGTCGTGGCTCCGCGAGCGGGGGTACGAGTCGCTCGTCGTCTGCGGGCTGACGACCGACCACCGTGTCTCGACGACGACCCGGCCGGCCGGGAACCTCGGCTTCGAGGTATCGGTGGTGCCGGACGCGACGGCGACGTTCGATCGGGAACTCGACGGCGAGCGGTTCGACGCCGCGCTGGTCCACCGGACGGCCCTGGCCACCGCTCCGGGGAGTTCGCGGCCGTCCGCCCGACCGCCGAACTCCTCGACGCGGTCGGTAGCCGGAACGAGTAGGGCGACACCGCCCGACGACTCCGAGGACAACGGTTAACTCCCGACCGGCCGACGTCGAGCCATGCGAATCGGTGCCGACGAGGCGGGGAAGGGGCCGGTGCTCGGATCGATGTTCGCCGCCGCGGTCCGCGCCCCGCCCGAGGCGATACCGGAGGGCGTCGACGACTCCAAGCGGCTCTCGCCGGCCCGCCGGGAGGCGCTGGCGGCCGGACTCCGGAACGACGACCGGGTCGAGGTCGGCGTCCACGAGGTCCCCGTCGACCGCATCGACGGCGACGAGGACGTGAACACGCTGACGGTCCTCGCGCAGGCCGAAGCGGTCGCCGCGGTCGCTCGCGACGGCGACGGGGGCGTGCTCGACGCCGGGGACACCTCCGCCGACCGGTTCGCCCGGCGGGTCGCCGAGCGGGTCCCCGCCGACGTCGACCTGCGAGCCGAGCACAGCGCCGACGAGACCTACCTGCTGGTGAGCGCGGCGAGCGTTCTCGCGAAGGTCGAACGGGACGCCCACGTGGAGGGGCTCGCGGAGGCGTACGGCGACGTCGGGTCGGGCTACCCCTCGGATCCGACCACCCGCGAGTTCCTCCGGAACTACGTCGAGACGCACGGCGGCCTGCCCGACTGCGCCAGGCGGTCGTGGTCGACCTGCGACGACGCCCTCGCGGCGGCCGAGCAGTCCGCGCTCGACTCGTTCTGACGGGCGTACGGCGCTCGGACACCGCGTCCGGCCGTCCCGATCCGCGGTCGAGGACCCCCGAACTGGACCGTTCCGTGTGAACCATCGGCGGCACGAACGGACCCCGTGCGACACGAACGCGGACGGGCCGGGCATCGCCGCTCGGGGGCCCGGGACCGAAGTGTCAGTCCAGCACGAGGTTCCGGAGGATGTTCCCGTACGCGGGCCGGGTCACCAGGACGCCGATGAGGACGCCGACGATGGTGACGATGGCGAACCCCTGGAGGTCGCCGAGCGAGAGCACC
>PXRQ01000025.1 GCA_003022005.1 Halobacteriales archaeon QS_5_70_15 | reverse complement strand
GAGAGGACTGACGGGGCTCGCCGGAGCGCCAGCCGGGGTCGACGGACGAGCATCCCCGGAGCGTCCGACTGGCGCTCTCGGGGGCGGAAACGGTTCACACGGCACCGGCCGCGTACCAACAGCGTTAAACGCGGTCCGAGGGTACGTTTCGGGCAATGACGACGCTCTTCGACGTCCCCGCCGACGCCCTCATCGAGGCCGTCGCCGCGGAGATCGGCGACGAACTCGAGGAACCGGACTGGGCCGCCTACACGAAGACCGGCGTGGGCCGGGAACTCCCGCCCGAGCAGGAGGACTTCTGGTCGATCCGGGCCGCCAGCCTCCTCCGGAAGGTCGCCGTCGACGGCCCCGTCGGCGTCGGCCGACTCCGGGAGGCCTACGGCGACTCCAAGCAGGGATCGACCCGATACCGGACCCGACCGGACACCAAGAGCGAGGCCTCCGGGAAGATCATCCGGACGGTCCTCCAGCAGCTCGAGGACGCCGGCTACGTCGTCAACCAGAGCGGCGGCCGCTCGCTCTCCGGGGAGGGCCGGGCCCTGCTCGACCGCGTCGCCGGCGAGATCATGGAGGACCTCGACCGGCCGGAGCTCGAGCGGTACGCTTGAGCACGGGGACGCGATACCCGTAACCGTTTTCGACGGGGCACCACAACGACCGGACAGCCATGAGTGGAAACGAGGACGATATCGAGGAACTGCGGCAGAAGAAGATGGAGCGGCTCCAGGAGCAGGCCGGGCAGGAGGGACAGGGGCAGGTCGACGAGGAGGAGCTCCAGCGCCAGCAGGAGCAGGCCGAGGCGCAGAAGCAGGCGCTCCTCCGCCAGCACCTCACCGACGGGGCGCGAAAGCGGCTCAACACCGTGAAGATGTCCAAACCGGAGTTCGGCGAGCAGGTCGAACAGCAGGTCATCGCGCTGGCCCAGTCGGGCCGCCTGGGCGACCGCATCGACGAGGAGCAGATGAAGTCGCTGCTGAAGGAGCTCCAGCCCGACGACGACGGCTACAACATCCGGCGACGGTAGGACCGGTGTCATCGTCCGTTCCCCGCGTCGCGGTGCTGTTCAGCGGCGGGAAGGACTCCGCGCTCGCGGCCGTCCTCCTCGAGCCCTTCTACGGGGTGACGCTCGTCACCTGCGGGTTCGGCGTCACCGACGGGCCAGCCCACGCCCGCGAGGCCGCCCGCGCGGTCGGCTTCGACCACGAGGTCGTCACCATCCCGCGCGAGGCCGCCGAGTCGGCCGTCGACCGCCTGCTCGAGGACGGCTACCCGAACGGGGCCATCCAGTCGGTCCACGAGATGGCCCTCGGACGGGTCGCCTCGGGGGACCCCGAGTGGGACGCCGTCGCCGACGGCACCCGCCGGGACGACCGGACGCCCTCGGTGCCCCGGTCGCTCGCACAGTCACTCGAGGACCGCCACGGGGTCGATCACGTCGCGCCGCTCGCAGGCTACGGGCGCCGTGCCGTCGACGCGCTCGTCGGCCGCCACCTCCGGGTCGAGACGGGCCCGAGCGAGGCGGTGGCGAAGGGCGACTACGAGACGGCGCTCCGGGCGCTGCTCCGCGAGCGGGCCGGACGGGAGGCCGTCGAAGCGGCGTTCCCCGAGCACACCCAGTCCCGGGTGGTCGGGCGGCGGTGAGCGAGTCGTCGACTGCGGACGTACGGGTCAGCGCTCCGCCCACCCGTCCGTTTCATACCGGATGGTTCTCGCCCGCGTGCGGGATGGACGGCGCGTGTCCCGCAGCAGGGTCTCTCACGCGGGGGCCGCCATCTCGGTCAGCACGGTACTGCATCGAGCGCTTCTCCCGGCCTCGCGTCTCGTTCGAGCACGCCCATGGCGCAACTGGGGCCGACGGTCCGTCGCCCCCGGCATATAAGTCCTCCTCGTGTATTCGCAGGAATCGGTATGCTGTCCTCAGCGGATGGAGACGATATGACAGCACTGACGAACACGGCCGACCAGCGGGGTGGTGGAGACGCGATACGCTCCCAGGGTGGCTCCCGAGTGATGCGCGACGGCCTCGGTCCGGGGGGAGACGTCGAGGTCGATCGGCGACGGCTTCTCGGACTGCTCGGAGCTGGCGCAGCTGCGAGCGTGGGGATCCCCGGAGCCGCAAGCGCGGGCGAGGTGCCCGTCGTCACGGTGGCGAACAACTACTTCGACCCGGTCGGCCTGTACGTCGAGCACGGACCGACAGTACGGTTCGAGATCGAAGCCGGGTCGTACTCGGCGACGGCCTACGACGGTCGCGTTCCGACCGAGGGCGCCCCGTTCGATCGCGGTGTCATCTCCGAAGGGACGTTCGAATACACGTTCGACGTGCCCGGGACGTACGACTACTACTGCACTTCGCACCGATCGATGGGGATGGCCGGACGAGTCGTCGGGGCGAACCCGGCGGCCCGGCGGAGGCGAGTCCCGCTCCCGACGGTGACCTCCCAGAGGGCGAAGTGATCGTGGAGCAGGGAGCGGTCGCTATCGACGACAGTACCGATGGCGGGGGAGACGCCGGCGGCGGGGGGATGGGATCGCGGTCCAAGCCGGGGCCGACGGACGGACACGGACCGGGCTGGATGATGGTCGTGCCGCTCGGGTTCCTGACCGCGATCCTCGGAGCGATCGGTGGTGTCGTCTACTGGGCAAGCCGGAAAGCGACCTCCGATAGGGAGGAGCAGCGGCGGTCGATCCGGCGACCCGATAACTCGCCGCCAGGCGGCTCCCTTCCGCTCCCGTGTCAAACGTTCACTTCCTCGGGAACGCTTTTATCCGGTGGATTGTTAGCGACGCCCGTACATGAGTTCCGACCGGGCCGCCCTCGACCGCGCGATCGAGCGCGGCGAGGAGGAGGGCGGCAGCGTCGAGTTCAAGGAGCGACTCGCCAGGGACGTCCACCTCGCCGACGGTCGGCTCGAATCGCTCGCCGCGCAGCTGCGCCACCGGGTGCTCTCCGGCGACGGCGAGGCGACGTACGTGGTGGGGGTCACCGACGACGGGGGGATCGCGGGGATCGCCCCGGAGGCGTTCACCGAGACGATGGACGTCCTCTCGCTTCTGGCCGAGGAGGCCGGCGCGCACATCGACGACGTCCAGACCTGGGGCGTGCGGCGGGGGGCCTCGGAGGCCCCCCAGGCGAACGGTGAGGCCGGGAGCGAGCCCGGCGACGAGGGCGCCGACCGAGGCGTGGTCGGCGTCGCCACGATCCGGGAGGGAGCGGTCCTCGACACCGACGACGAGCACATCGTCGTCGGGACGGCGGGTCACGTCGACCACGGGAAGTCCACCCTCGTCGGGTCGCTCGTCACCGGCCACGCCGACGACGGCCAGGGCGGGACCCGCTCGTTCCTCGACGTCCAGCCACACGAGGTCGAGCGGGGGCTCTCGGCGGACCTCTCGTACGGCGTCTACGGGTTCGAGGCCGACGGCACGCCCGTGACGTTCGTCGACACCGTGGGCCACGAGCCGTGGCTGCGGACGACCATCCGCGGGCTCGTGGGGCAGAAACTGGACTACGGCCTGCTCGTCGTCGCCGCGGACGACGGGCCGACCAAGACCACCCGCGAGCACCTCGGGATCCTCCTCGCGACGGAGCTCCCGACGATCGTCGCGGTCACGAAGTGCGACGTGGTCGACGAGGAGCGGGTCGCGGACGTCGAGCGCGAGGTCGAGCGGCTCCTCCGCGGCGCCGATCGGACGCCCCTCTCGGTCGCGCGACACGGCGTCGAGTCGGCCATCGAGGAGATCGACCGGACGGTCGTCCCCGTCGTCCGTACGAGCGCGGTCACGATGGCGGGGCTCCCGACCCTCGACCGGCTGTTCGAGCGGCTGCCCAAGACCGGGGGGGACGACGGCGAGTGGCCGATGAGCGACGGCTCGTTCCGCGAAGTGGAGGTCCGCTCGATCGAGATGCACTACCACCGGGTCGACGAGGCCAGCGCGGGCCGCATCGTCGGCATCGCGCTCAAGGGCGTCCGCGAGCCCGACGTCCGGCGGGGGATGACGCTGCTCCCCCGGGACGCCGACCCCAGGGCCGTCCGGGAGTTCGAGGCGGAGGTGATGGTGCTCAACCACCCGACGCGGATCGGCGACGGCTACGAGCCGGTCGTCCACCTGGAGACGGTGAGCGAGGCCGCGGCGTTCTCCCCCGAGGACGGCCAGCTCCTCCCCGGGGACACCGGGCGGAGCCGCGTCCGGTTCAAGTTCCACCCCTACCTCGTCGAGGAGGGCCAGCGGTTCGTCTTCCGGGAGGGCCGCTCGAAGGGCGTCGGGACCGTCACCGACATCCATCCCGGTTAGGCGTCGGTATCGGCTCCCCACCCGGAGGCGTTCGCCGGGCGGAAACGACCGGAACCCGTTTCGCTCGACGCGGCGAACCCCCGGTATGGCCCGTTCAGGCCCCGCTCGCGCACCCGGGCACGCTCCCGCTCGGGATCCGGGTTCCGGCCCGGGGATCGGCGCTCGCCTCCTGATGGCGGCCGTCGGCCTGACGGTGTTCGTCGTCTACGCCGTCCTCGCGGCGGCGGGCTACGTCGTCATCGCCTCGTTCCTGCGGGGGCTCACGCGGACGGAACTCCTGACGACGGCCCTCCTCGTCGTCGGGCTGACGCTCGCCTTCGGCTACCTCTCCTACCGGTTCGGCACGGCGCGGCTGCTCGAGGCGCTGGACGCCAGGGCGCTCCCGCCCGAGCGGTCGCCCGCCCTCTACGACCGGCTGGACGAACTCGCCGACCGGCTGGACGAACTCGCCGACCGGATGGGCGTCGAGACGCCGACGGTCGCGGTCGCCCGCATGGAGATGCGGAACGCGCTCGCCGTCGGCGGCGGCCGCGACGAGGTGATCGTGCTCGAGGGTCGGCTGTGCCGCCTGCTCGACGGGCTCTCGAATGGGCTCGCGTGGCTCCGGGGACGGCCGAGGGAGGGGACACCGGGGGTCGACCTCCTCCGGGCGACGATCGGTCGGGTGGTGCTGTCGGTGCGCCTCGTTCTCACGCTACTGGTGCGGGCCCACTCCCGCCGCCGCGAGTTCGAGGCCGACGAGCGCGCCGCCGAGGTAGACGGGCCGACCGCTCGCGCTCACGCGCCCTGCGGACCATCGAACGGGCCTCCCGTCCCGCGAGCACCCGCTGACCCGGATGCTCTCGACCCACCCGCCGATGGACGAGCGGATCGAGCGGCTGATCGAGATGGCCGAGGGACACGACCGGGAACGCGGTGTCCGGGTCCCGGTCCGCTGATACGGTCGTGCGTACGGTGCTGGCGAGCGCCCGGTCGGGGTCGCGCGACGGGGCCGCGGCTCGTCGCGTCGCGGGTAGTCGGTCACGGTCCCGGGTCAGAAGCCGGATGAGGAGAACCGGTGTCAGAGGCCCATTATCCCCCCCTGTCCGGCGTTTCGTCGGGACACGGGCACGTAGGCAACCCCGGCAAGGGTAAGCCGTGTCCACTCCCTCCATGTGTCCGCGGACGTATATCGGTTTCGAGCACCGCTATTCTATAGCCCCAGTTATAGATCCCGTCGACGCCCGCTCGGAGGTCCCTCTGGACCGCCCACGTCCACGTCGCGTGTCGGGCGAGACGCTGCCGCTCGAACTCGACGGGGACCCCGCCGCCCGTGAACTCCAGCGGGAGATCGAACCGGGGGGCCGTCCGCGACAGCGTCCGGTGGGGGAGGCGGGACGGCGTCGCCGCCCGCCCGCGGTGAGGTTCGCCCGCGCCACGGCGGGTCGTGCAGGTCGGCCGGCGACGCCAGCGTGTACGTCGGCTCGGGGTCCGGTGTCGAGCCCGCCGGGGACGCGTCGGCGTCGGCGAGCCACGCGGCCCTGACCCCCGCCGCGCGGGCGCCGGCCACGTCCGCCTCGAGCGAGTTCCCGACGTGGACCGCCCGCCCCGGGTCGACAGAGAGCGCACGGAGCGCCCGCCGGAACGGCTCGGGATCGGGTTTCGGTGCCGTATCGTGGCCGGCGAAGACGACGGTCTCGAAGGCGCCGTCGAGCCCGAGCCCCTCGAGTTTCTCGCGCTGCATCGACGGACCCCCGTTCGTGACGACCCCGACGCGGTGGTCGGTCGCCAGCCGCTCGACGGCCCCGCACGCGCCCGGCAGCGGCCGGACGTTCCGGTGGTCGCGTTCGGCGGCGTACACCTCGGCCACCCGTCGACCGACCGCGGGGTCCCGGCCCCGCTCGGCCGCCAGCGTCGCGAAACACTCCTCGCGGAGGGTGGCCACGTCGTCGGCCGCCGCCGCGAACTCCGGGTAGCGCTCGTAGTACTCCTCGACGCCGAAGAACGGCTCGACGCCGACGCGGTCGAACGCGACCGCGAGCAGCTCCGACCCCGGCCGCCGGTAGCGACAGAGCGTATCGTCGACGTCGAACAGAACGGCGTCCACGGGCGCGTCCGGGTCGGGGAGCGCGTCGCTCATCGGCGGACGTATCCCCTTCCGTCCCGTCCGGCGAGACCGAACAGGACCGCCCAGTCGAGCAGCCGCCCCGCGCGCTCGCGCCACACCCGCCGCCAGTCGGCGTGGCGCCGGCGTTCCCAGGCGGGGACCGAGTCGACGAACCGCTCGAATGCCTCGTCGACCGACGCCGGCTCCGCGCCGTCGAGGGCGTCGAGCAGGTCCTCGACCCCGTAGACCCGCTCGCGGAACGCCGCCGCCAGCCGCCCGGTTTCGAACGGCTCGCGGGTCCGGTGGTAGCCCCGTTCGGCCTCCGCGACGAGCCCGAGCGCACGCATGAACGTGAGCCACTCCCTGGCCTCGTCGCGGGCGGGGACGCCGGCCCGGTCCATCACGCGGGCACAGCAGTCCGTCTCGCTCCGGGGGACGAGCGGGATCGCTCGCCGCGCGGTCCCGAGATTCCCGAGCGAGTCCGGTGCCGGGGGGACGACCTTGAACTGCACCGTCGGCACCTCAGAGCCCGAACGACTCGGCCACCAGCGCCTCGTCGCGCTCGCCGACGACGTGGGTTTCCCCGCCGACCACGTCGATGGTGACCTTCGCGGGGGCGAACACGCCCCGCGGCACCTCGCCGAAGTCCCAGTCGGCCTCCTCGAACACTTCGGCGAACGGGCGGCCGTACTCCTCGCGGGCGGTCGAGGCCACCTCGTCGAACCGGTCGAACGGCTCGGCCAGGGTGAGGTGGACCGCGGACCCGTACGCGAGCGCGTCGTTCGTCCGGGCCATCGCGGCCTCCTCGTCGGCCGCGACGGGCGCGACGGGCGCCCGCCCGGTCGCCGAGAGCATGTCCAGGGGGTCGTAGCCGAGTTCGGTCAGCCGGAACGCCGCGAGTTCGGCGGCCCGGGCCGCGAGCGTGACGCTCCCCGTGATCGAGGCGGTCGCGAACACCGGGAGGAACGTCGCCGCGGGGTCGACGCCCGCCCGCCCGGCGACGTGGTCGGCGACCGCCGCCACCGGGAGGGCGTCGGTCTCGACGGCGAGGACGGCGAAGTCGGCGTCGTCGGCGTAGCCGGTGCGGGCGAACTCCTCCTCCTCGGCGACGAGCGCGCGGGCCGGGCCGGAGCCGAGCCCCTCGAACCCCTCGATCGAGAGCTCCCACCCGGCCTTCTGCGAGCAGAGCAGGGCCAGCGCCGGGTGGTCGGTCCCCAGCTCGACGTGGGTGAGCGGCGCGCCGTCGACCGATCCCATCGCCGTCCGTGGCGTGGCGAGGCCGCCGGTCTGTATCTCGGCGAGCAGCAGCCCCGCCTCGGTACCCCCGACCGTCTCGACGCCGAAATCGAGTACCGTCGCGCCGTTGTCCGGCTCCCGGACGTCGACCGCGAGTTCGTCCGCGAAGTCGATGGCCTCGTCGACCAGCTCGACGGCCATCACGTTGGGACTCTCCATACCGCCCGGTCGTGCGGGGGCGACTAAACGTCCTCGTCTCCCCGGCAGGACGTCCCCGTTCGCGACTGCGTCCCCGACCTCTGTGTCGGTGGGGGCCTTGGCGACCGCTATCCGGGCCACGGGTAATCGGTACGCACGACCGTATGAGCGATGAGTCGGACGGATCGTAGCCGCGACCGATGGCGCGACCCGGTTCCCGGAGGTGTCCGAGCATCCCTCAGGGGGGTTGTCGGCGGTGTTGACGTGATCGAGACTCTCCCTGTCGAACGCCCGTCGCCAGAGTTTGCGGGCCGCTCGTGCGACCAGTTCCGGCTGCTCGACGGTGATACACGACGGTTCGGGATCGTCCGTTTCCGGGTTCGGTAGTGGGTGGAAGTGCTTGTCGGGCGCCCCCTTCTTCGGATGGTAGTCCCATCGGAAATCCCGTCCAGCGTCGTCCGTGTAGTGGAAACTGTAGTACCCGGACCCGAACCATCTGATATCGAAGCGGGCTTCATCTGCGTCATCGGTCCCTTTTTCGAGGGGTATCCTCAATTCCCGAGGATCGATGAGGTGGGGGAAGCCGGCCTCCGCGACCAGCGGTTCCTGTCTCCCGAACACCTGCCGTATCTCGTCGAGTGCGAACTCGTCGAGCGGTCCGAGGTCGCCGTCCACGTCCTCGTCGAACGACACCGTCCGTCAGGCCGACGTCCCGGTACCGAACCCGGCGAGCCCCCCCGTCGTTCGCTCACTGGCCGACGCGCCATCCCCGACTCTGGCGTCGACCGAGCCGGCGTCGTCGGGGTCGAAGTCGTACAGCGAGAGGGCGGCCTTCGCGATCCTCAGGCTCTCCTCGAGCGAGCGCCACCGGGAGACGTCCGTCCAGTCGTCCGAACCGGCGTCCAGCGTCGTGGCGAGGTCGTCGGGGTCGTTCACCCCGTGCCTCCCTCGGAGGGTCTGAAGTTTCTCGCGGAGTTCCTCGATTCCCTCCCGAAGCCCGGCCCTCGAGTACCGTCGGTGGAGTGCCGAGATCCGCCGCATCGCCAGAGTGCTCGGCGAGCGCTTGTACTTGGTTCCCTGCTCGGCGGCGACGGCTTCGATCCGGCCGACCCCGGCGAGCGACTTCAGGTGGCGACGCGCCGTCGGCTCGGAGACGGCCGCTGGCTCGGCGATTTCCGACGCGAACACCGGTTCGGTCGTCGCGTCGATTACTGACGTGACACGCTCGAAGGCCGTCGTCTCCGGACCCGACAACAATATAATTTCTGCGGAAAAATTATACTGTCGCACGGTACGAATGCCGGACCCACGAAACGGGGCCGGCGGGGTACGCCGCTATCCCCGACGGATCTCCGGTTCCGCGGCCGGAAGTCGCTACCCCGGAGATCGCCTCCAGCTGGAGTCGAGAGACGTCTACTCCGCCGATTCGAGCGGGGCGAGCGCCTCCTCGACCAGTCCGGCCAACTCCTCGGTGGTCCCGTCGTCCACGGGTCGGTGTGGGCTGCGGAGCTCGCCCGCCGGCGCGCCGCGGGCCTTCATGGCGGCCTTCAGCCCGGGGATGCTGTAGGTCGCGGTGACCGCGAGGTTGAGGTCGCGGCCGGCAACGTTCAGTTCGTGGGCCCGCTCGCGGTCGCCCGCACGGTGGCGGTCGTAGATGGCGCTCGCCAGGTCCGGCGCGACGTTCGCCAGCGCGAGGATCCCGCCGGCGGCCCCGGCGTCGAGCGCCGGCGCGTAGACGCCGCCCGAGCCGACGAACAGGTCGAACTCCGCGTCGCCGATCCGGTCCAGCTCCCGGTAGAAGCGGTCGACGTTCCCGGAGGAGTCCTTCATGCCCGCGACGTTGGGGTGTTCGGCCAGCCGACCGACCGTCTCGGGGTGGATCACGGTGTCGGTGTAGGCGGGGACGCTGTAGAGGTAGATCGGTATCGACGCCTCGTCGGCGAGGTCGGTGTAGTACGACTCCAGAGCGTCCCGGCCGTGGCTGTAGTAGAACGGCGTGACGACGAGCGCGGCCTCGGCCCCGGCGTCGGCGGCCCGCTCGGTCAGGTCGAGGGTGGGTCCGTAGCCGGGCGTGCCCGTCCCGGCCATCACGGGGACCGAGGCGGCCTCGCAGACCGTCTCGACGACGGCGGCGTGCTCGTCGGCGCTCAGCATCGGCGCCTCGCTGTTCGACCCGCAGGGGACGATGAAGTCGACGCCCCGCTCCTCGACCCACCCCACGAGGTCCGCGAGGCTCTCGTGGTCGACGTCGCACTCGTCGTCGAACGGTGTCACGAGCGGGAGTCCGGTGCCGGTGATTCGCATACCCGGGGCTCGGGGTGGGTTCACGTATAGCTTCTGAACTCCGGCGGGCGGCCCGGGGGTCTCCGGCTCCCGGGAACCGTCCGCTGGCGGCGTCACGCGCCCGTCTGACGCGGATTTATGTCACGTCACTCCGGAGGTCTCGACGGGCGCGCGCAGGCGACCTCGATTATCCCCATCCTCCCCGACGCGCGCCCGGTACCCTTTCCCTTTCCCTTTCCCTTCCTCTCGACGCCCAACGCCGAACCCGTCGTTGACCTCGGAGCGGGAGCGGAACCCCGCCCACCACGGCACCGCTGTCCCGCGCCGGTCACGCGTCCGTTTCGGCGGGGTCCGGTCCGGCGGCGTCGCCGGTGATCTCCGCCCGGACCGCCGCGAGGGTGTCCTGTTCGGCGACGACCGCCACGCTGTCGCCCGGCTCGATCTCGGTCCGGGGCAACGGGATCGTCATCGGCTCGTTCGCCCGCCCGTGGGCGTAGAGCCGGGCATTGCCGGGGAGTTCGAGCGAGACAACCCGCCGACCGACGTGCGGCGAATCGGGGGGAATGCGGACGCTCGCGGCCGTGAGCGTCTCGGTCAGGTCCGCGAGGACGTTCAGATCGCCGCCGAGCAGCGCGGTCTTCGCGCCGGCGGCCCCGAGCCGCTCCGGGTAGACCACCTCGTCGACGTGCGAGGCGTACTCGTCGTAGATCTCCTCGCGGTAGTCCTCGTCGATCCGCATCACCGTCCGGCAGCCGTGCCCGCCGGCGATGGTACAGGCCGCGTAGTTGACGTGCAGGTCCCCCGTCAGCCCGCCGACGGCGTCGGCGGTCTCGAGACCCGCCTCCATCAGGACCGACTCGTCGTCGCCGCTCCCCTCGACCGTGTCGAACCCGTCGTCCTCTGCCGTCTCCGCCTTCTCCGGGTCCACCTCGACCACCGTCACGTTGTGGCCCTCCGAGCGGAGTATCTCGGCGGTCCGTCCGCCGACGCGACCGTAGCCGACGATGAGGAACTGCATGGGGCGTGGTACTGCGGGACACGGTAAAAAGATGCGCCTCCCGGCGTCGGTGGTGTTCAGATAAGGATGACGGATGAGGCGGCACGTTTTCTGAGTGCTCTATGCTCGAAAACGACCGCCTCAACGGGTGTTTAGACGAGATCAACGTAGAGTTTGTCGAACGAGAAGCGACACCCCGATCGCTGATGAAGCTCAGTATTCAGTTGCATCTTGCTGGACTTTCGCTTTCGAATACTGTCTCTATTCCTGAGATATGCGGTGTCGAACGTGCTCGATCCACCGTTCATAACTGGATTCATAAAGCTGATCTACAGCCCGAATCTGGTCGGAATCCGGATCACGTTGCGGTTGACGAGACCGTGATCCGACTGAACGATGAGCAGTACTGGCTGTACGCCGCAGTCGATCCCGAAACGAACGAATTACTCCATACAAAGCTTGAACCGACAACAACGAAGGTTCTCGCTCGTTCGTTTCTGACGGAACTCTCGGAGAAACACGATGTCGAAGACGCCGTGTTTCTCATCGATGGATCGTCTTCGCTGCAAGATGCCTGTCAACGACATGGCTTTGATTTCAGATACGAAAAA
>PXRQ01000024.1 GCA_003022005.1 Halobacteriales archaeon QS_5_70_15 | reverse complement strand
CGCCTCGCGGCGCCGGACGAACAGCACGAGGCCGAGGGCCACGTAGATCCCGGTGTAGACGAGCAGGAGATCGTAGCTCGACAGCGGGAGGACGATCGCGTCGCGGATGAGGAGGAACTCGAGGACCACCTGCGAGACGAAGAGGACCAGCAGCATCAGCGCCTCGCGGACGGAGATCTCGAAGTTGACGAGGATAGCGATGGCGAACAGCGACTGCGCCGCGGTGATCCAGATCTCCGCCGCCTGCTTCGCGTCGAACGCGAGCACGCCGTAGCGTCCGAGGGCGAGCGAGTAGACGACGACGAGCGTCCCGATGAGCAGCGTCCACTGGTTGAGCTTCGAGGAGATGAGCGCGTTGAACCCCGCGGTCGAGCGGGCCTTGTTCACCAGGTAGAGGACGACGATCAGTTCGGGCGACTCGGAGGCCAGCGGGGCGATCCACTGGATCATGAAGAACGCGGGGACGCCGATGTCCGTCCCGAGTTCCTCGAGCCCGTGGGCGAACGGCTCGACCGCCGTGAAGATCATCAGCCCCGAGTAGGCGAACAGCAGTATCACCGTCACGACCCGCTTTCGCTTCGGGAACGTCTGGAGGTACGCCGGGACGCCGACGTGCTCCTCGGACGGGTCGACGTCGCCCCGGAGGATGATCACGATGTAAGCGACGTAGAGCCCGACGAGGAACAGCATATCGAGGACGTCGATGCCGCCGTTCAGGGGGACGAGGAACGCCCAGGCGGTCGCGGCGAGCAGGAAGACGATGTCGAGCGCGATGTCGGGGTCGATCGTCACGACGTCGGCGAAGAGTCCGGGGCGCCGCTCGACGGCGGGGTCCGCGTCGGACCCCCTCCGGTAGACGGTGAACAGGGCGATCCCTGCCCACCCGATGCCGATGAGGATGCGGTTGGCGCCGGTCATGTTAGCGACGGCCAGGTTGCCGGCCTCGATGCCGCGCTCGGTGCCCGCGTAGACCCCCGCGTTCCAGGCGTACAGCGCGTCGACGGCGTACTCGGGCGCGACCGCCAGCACCGCGAGGACGGCGATAGCGAACGCCTGGGGGACGTCCTTCTCGGCGGTCTCGGCCGCCCACGCGAGCAGGAACGCCGCGCCGAGTACCGAGAGCCCGCTCACCGCGACCGTCGCGAGCGTGGAGAGGTCGCGGAACGGCGCCGGCACCTCGTACCCGACCCCCAGGGCCGCGGCGACCCACGGGAACACCGACGTGGCGCCCCACAGCACGACCCACGGGACGGTCAGCGCGACTGCGGCCCCGATCGCCCTGAACGCTTGCCTTCTCATGTGTGGCCGACGGTCCCGCTCCGGGGCGGGATACGTGCCGGAGGACCAGTCCGGAGTGGTTCCGTGCTCATGCTTGGCGTTCACGTCGTCCGCGTTCACCCGGGGTACAACCGGACCACATATAATTCACAAGATACGGCTCTGACGCCGGAATGCGCGGTCCAGAGGCGCTGAGGCCTCGAATTTCGGGTTTCGGCGGTCCTGGGATGTTTCCCGAGGTATAGGGTCCGAGGCGAGTCCTATCGACAGTTTCGGGCGTAGAGGGATGCGACGGGCGCGGACCGCCGGGACCGCCGCGGTGTCCGGGGGCGGGCTCCGGGCGTCGGGGGCGGAGGGGACCATCACACGGTCGTGCGTAGTCGGTCACCGACGATCGCCGAACCCGATAGGGGCTCGCCGGTCGATCGTCACGCACGACGGTATCAGTCGTCGCGGAACCGCACTTCCGCCTCGGGCGCGTTCCGCTTGACGCTCTCGATCCCCCGCTCGACCCCCTGTTTCGACCGATACCCCTCGCCGCTGTCCGCGATGATGTTCCCGTTGGAGGCGACGAGGCGCCACCGCCACTCGCCGGCACTGTCACGGAATACCTCGAACGTCGCCTTCCTGGACATCGGTTACGGGCCGTTCCGGACGGGGCCACTAATACTCGTCCCACGTGAGCCCCACGGCACCCTCCCAGCGTCCCCGAGCGTTCCGACCCGTCCGCCGGGAGCGAGCACGCGGTCCGGGTGGCCCCGGTCGGGGGCGGGCCGTCCCGGGCGTTCCTCGAGTGCGCCGAGGAACACGGAGCCGACCCGATCGCGACGGGGACGCGCGGACGGATCGGAGTCGAGCAGTACCTCCTCGGGAGCACGACCGCGCGGACCGTCGGGCGCGCCGAGGTGCCCGTCCTCGCTGTCGACGCCGGGGGGGCGTAGCCGGAACGGCCGAAGGGGGTCGGCCGTGTCCGGTTCGGCTCCCCCGTCGAACCGGAACCGAACCACGTATGCGGCCGGCCCTCGACCCCCGGAGCGATGGAGGTGTTCGGACTCCTCGGCAACCCGGTCGGCCACTCGCTCTCGCCGCCGATGCACGAGGCCGCCTACGAGGAACTCGGGATGGATGCCCGGTACGTCACGTTCGAACCCGAACGCGATGCGCTCCCCGCGGCGCTCGAGGGCGCCGCGGCGCTCGGTATCGCGGGGCTGAACGTCACCATCCCGTTCAAGGAGGACGTCCTCGAACTCGCGCTCGTCGAACCGGACGACCTCGCCCGGCGGATCGGCGCGGTCAACGCCGTCGATCTCTCCACGGACCCGCCGACGGGCCACAACACCGACGCCGAGGGGGTGATACGGGCGTTCGAGCGCCACGACGTCCCGCTGGAGGGAACGGCGGTCGTCGTCGGGGCGGGCGGGGCCGGGCGGGCGGTCGCGTTCGCGCTCGCCGACGCGGGGATGGACGTCCGTATCGCCAACCGGACCGTCGAGCGGGCGGAGGAACTGGCCGCCGACGTGGGGGACGCGACGGCCCATCCGCTCCCCGACCTGAGCGACCTGCTCGCGGACGCGTCGGTGCTCGTCAACGCCACGAGCGTCGGGATGGAGGAGGAGGCCACGCCGGTCCCCGCGGACGCGCTCCACGGGGGGCTGGCGGTGCTCGATGCGGTCTACCGGCCGGTCGAGACGCGGCTCCTGCGCGACGCCGACGCGGCGGGCGCGACCACCGTCGACGGCGCCTGGATGCTCCTCTACCAGGGGATCGCGGCGTTCGAGCGGTGGACCGGCCGCGAGGCGCCCGTCGAGGCGATGAACCGCGCGCTCAGGTCGCGGCTGTAGGCCGTAGCGGCTCCGGCGCGCGGGTACCCGAGGTCGCGCCCCCGAGCCGACCGGTCGTTCCCGCCCGGCGTGCGGACGGATTTAAGTACTACCTCCCGCTTCTCCCAGACATGGGACTGCTCGATACGATCCGCTCGCTGCTGGGTTTCGGCGTGGACGGGACGGACCGGGGCTCCGGGACCGAGCGGCGGTCGACCGACGTGCGGGTGGAGCACGACCCGGACGAGCCGACCACCCCCGACGCCTCCTCGGAGGCGGCGGTGAAGGGGACCGAGGACTCCCCGGAGCACGACCGGGAGGAGCCGGTCGCCGCCGAGACGGACGCGTCGGCCTCGACGGGGTCGCTCACCGCGGAGCCGGACGAACCCGAGGAGCGGACCGAGCCGGCCGAGGCCACGGGCGTGACCGAACACGCCGGGACCGAGACGGAGGCGGCCGAGCCCGCCGAGGCCGCCGGCCCGACCCCGGACGAGCCGGGCCTCGGGGATGCCGTGGAGTCGGGGGCCACGACCGCGGCCGACGAGGCCGACGAGAGCGACGTGGCCGACGAGGCCGACGAGAGCGAGGAGGCCGGCGCCGGCGACGAGTCCGTCCAGGAGATAAACGGGATCGGGCCGGCGTACGGCAAGCGCCTCGCCGACGCCGGGGTGGAGACGGTGGCCGAACTCGCCGACGCCGACGCCGCCGAACTCGCCGACGCGTCCGGCATCTCCGAGAAGCGGATCGCCGGCTGGAAGTCCGCGGCGGCCGAGCGGCTGGAGTGAGCGACCGGGCGTGACGGACGCGGGTCGGCTCTACCACGTCGACGGCGACCTCGTGCCGCGCGAGGAGGCGACGGTCCCGGTCGACGACCGGGGGTTCCGGTACGGCGACGCGGCGTTCGAGACGATGCGGGCCTACGGCGGCGAGGTGTTCGCGTGGGACCGCCACGCCGCGCGCCTCGAGCGGACCTGCAGGGCGCTCGGGATGCCCGACGCCGTCCCCGACGACCTCCCGCTCCGGGTGGCCGAGACGCTCGACGCGAACGACCTCGCGGACGCGTACGTCCGCGCCTCGGTCTCCCGGGGAGTCCAGCCCGGAACGCTCACCCCCCGCGAGGCGGTCGACCCGACCGTCGTCGTCGTCGCGAACGAACTTCCGCGCGGGGGTCTCGACGGCGAGGACGTCTGGGACGGTCCCGCGGTCGTCCAGTCGGTGAAGACGCGGCGAGTACCAGACGCGGCGCTCCCGGCGGAAGCGAAGACCCACAACTACCTGAACGGGATCCTCGCGCGGCTCGAACTCCGGCGGGCGAGGACCGAAACCCACCGGCCCGACGAGGCGCTGATGCGCGACGTCGACGGGAACGTGGCCGAGGGCGCGACGAGCAACGTCTTCTTCGTCGACGAGGGGACGCTCAGGACCCCGGAACCGGGGGACCTGCTCCCGGGCATCACCCGCGAGGTGGTGCTCGAACTCGCCGCGGGGGAGTCGTTTCCGGTCGAGACCGGCACGTACGACCTCGACGACGTGCGCGACGCCGACGAGGCGTTCCTCACCAACCCGACCTGGGAGCTCCGTCCCGTCGAATCCGTCGACGGCATCGCGGTCGGCGGCGGGCCGGTCACGGCGCTCCTCCGGCGGCTCTACGACGAACGGGTCGAGGAACGCTGTTACTGAACCGCCCGGCTACGGTCTCGCTCGACCCGCCCCGGAGTCATCCGGTCCGCACGGCCCGGGTCCTCGGCGACCGCGTCGGCTCCCGCCGTCGCCGATCCACTCCGCCGGCGCCTTCGGATCGCCCGACCCCCGCCCGGCCGATCTCCTTGCCTCCCTCCCCGCGTCCCGGCCTCTCTGCCGCCGGATCCCGACCACGGGGATCCGGCCCGCTCCGACGTGTCGGGGTTCCGTGGCCGGGCTGCCGTAGGCTTATGCTACCCGGTACCATATTCTCTCCCGGAAACATGAGCTCCGACGACCGCAGAGCCGCGGGCGGCGGGTCGGGTTTCACCGGCATCTACCGGGAGTACATCGGGGACCCGGAGGACCGGACGACCGTCTACGGCTGCTGGCTCTACGTGGTGGCCGGGGTGCTGGGGCTGCTCGCCATCGTCACCGTCGTCGCCGGAGCCGAGCTGCTACCGGGGCGACAGTTCCTCGTCCGGGAGGTGGCCATCGCGGCAGGGGGGATCGCGGCGGTGCTGCTCCTCTTCGGGATCGTCCTCCAAACGCCGATCCGGCGGGGTGGACAGCTGCTCGCGGGGCTCGGGGTGGCGGCCGCGCTGATGGGGGTATGGCTGTTCCTCGAGGCCTACCCCCGCAACCGGGCCGGCGGGCCGGCCGACCGGACCTCCGTCGTCCTCCTCGTCTACGGCGCCGGGCTCGCCGTACTGGTCGGCGTCGTCGCGTTCGCGCCGCTGGTGACCTCGAAGCGGAGCCTGCTGCTCGACTCCGGAGGCGGGGAGCCGGACCCGATCGTCGCCGAGGGTAGGGTCGATGACGCGGGATCGACCGCCGACGCGGGGTCGACCGTCGACGGGGAACCGTCCGCCGACGCGGAACCGGCCGCGACGGGGTCGGCGGCCGGGGTCGACCGGTCGCCGGAGCCGGACGTGGAGCCGGCGATGCGGACCGCGGCCGAGTCGCTGTTCCTCGGCGACGCCGGGGAGGGCACGCTGTTCGCCGTGTACGAGGAGGCGTCCGACGGGTGGGACTGGCGGCTCGTCTACCAGTCGGTCGTCGCCGAGAGCGACCGGACGTACGACGCGCTCGAAGACGTGCAGTCCGCGGTCGGGACGCTCAGGTCGATGGTCGCCGGGGCGGGACTGCTCGAGGTCCGGACCGTCGTGTTCCGTATCTACCGGACCGGCGAGAGCTGGCGGTGGGTCCTCGCGCGCCACGACGGGACGGCCATCGCCGAGGGCGGCCGGTACGACGACCGCGACGACGCCGAGGAGG
>PXRQ01000023.1 GCA_003022005.1 Halobacteriales archaeon QS_5_70_15 | reverse complement strand
GTCCGTTCGCGGACCCGCTCTATGGCGTCGCCGACGTCCGCGCCCGCCTCGGCCGCACGCTCCAGCACCACGTCGGCCATCAGCGGCTCCGTGCCGACGGCACCGGCGTACCAGATGCGCCGGCCGCAGACCTCCGCGGGCACGTCGTACCCCTCGCGGTAGTCGTCGGTTAGCCCCACGTCCTCGGGGATGTCCTCCTGGGTGTGGAAGCCGTCGGCGATGAACAGCGGGACGACGACGACGTCGTCGGTCGAGAAGAGGGTGGCGACGTCGTCCACCTCGGGATCCTCGTCCATGAACACGGCCATCACCTCGTCGAACCGGCCGGACTCGGCGATGCGGTCGGCGTGGTACTGGATCGCCTTCGCGGAGTTCTCGTTGCGCTCGGTGCCGTGACCCACCACCGCGAGCCCGAACCCCTCGCCCACGTCGGGGTCGCCCGTCACCGACTCGGCCCGACGGACGATGACGTCCGTCATCGCGTCGTGCGTCCCGACGGGGCCGCAGTAGTGGACGGTCTCGTCGACGTCCGTCGCGCGGAGCGTGGCGTGTGACGCGGAGGTGCCGTCCGAATCCCACTCCGCGACGTCCCACTCCTCCAGCCGGAGTTCGCGGGGGATGACCTGTTCGGTGAAGTACCCCTCCGAGACGAATATCGGGACGACGTACACCTCCTCGGCGTCGACCGTCCGAAGCGCCTCGCGGAACGACGGCTCCTCCTTCCAGAACGCGGTGACCACCTCGTCGAACGCGCCCGAGTCCCGGACGGTGTCGGCGTGGCGGTAGGTCGGCGTCGACGATTCGGGGTTGAGGTGCGAGCCGTGGGCGACGATGAGGAGCGCCTGGTCGGTCATGCGTGAGGGAAGGTGTCTGCTCTCCTTATGAGCTTCGTTCGGGGGTTTCGGGATGCCTGCACGACCACGAACTGTACCGTCTCGAAAGCCCCGGCCTGCGTGGCGGCACCGCCGCCGCGGTATCGGTTACCGGCGGAGTCGGCAACCCCAGCTACGGTCGCGCGGCTCGCTGCGCGCGCTCGGTTCGCTCGCGTGCTTGTTCCGCTGGACTCGCTCCTTCGTCCAGCGTCGCTCGCCTCGCTTCGCTCGGCTCACCGTCGCCGGGGTTCCCGTAACCGCCCGCCCCTTTCAGTCCCACCCGCGACGGTTGAGCAGCCGGCATGGGCGGGACTTTCGAGGTGGTCTCCCCGGCCCGTTCCGACTCCCCTAACACTGCCCCTCGACTGCTCCGTCCGGTCCGTCCCATCGCCACCGATGGGCTTTCCCTCGAGGGGGACACTTCCCACTCCATGACCGTCGCCGCCGAGACCCGCCGTGCCGTCCGCGCGAACCCGTTCCTCCGCGACGCCCTCCGCGCGGGCTGTGTGAACTACACCGCCGCCGCCCGCTTCCTCGACGTCGGCGAGGAGGAGCCCGTCGCCGCCGCACTCCGGCGCTACGCGGAGGACCTCCCCGATTACGAGCGACCCTCCCCGGAGGGACGGACGCGGGTGAACATGCGCTCGGGACTCGGCCCGACTGACGACCCCGACGAGGCGCTGTTCCGGGTCGCCGACACCCTCCTCGCGCCGGGCGGCGGGGATCTGACCGGCATCACCGCAACGGGTGACGGCGTCGACCCCCGGACGCTCGGGTACGCCCTCGCCCGGCTCGACGCCGAGGGGATCGCCGTCGGCGCGGCCGGGGCGACCGACGGGGTCCTCCTCGTGGCCGTGAACCGCCGCGACGGCCCGGACGCGCTCCGGACCGTCGAGGACGTCGTGGAGTGAAGGGGGATCCGAAGGGCTCGAATCCGTGCTCGAGACCGTCCCCGGGGACGGGACGAGCAGGTCTCGCGTCCGCTGCTCGGGTCGTGTCGGACCGAAGTCGCTCGAACGCTCCGGCGCCATCCGCGGAAACCGGCGCGCGTTCCCCGTCCCGGAAGCCCCGTCTCCGCGCCGTCGACGGCCGCCCTTTCCCTCGGCGTCCCCCACGTGCATCGCCGTACGGGGTGGACCGGGGACGGATGGCGTCGGCGCGGGACTACTCCGCCGTGGGATTCGACGGGGGGCGGCGCCGTGCGCGCTCGTGCTCCTTCCAGTGCCCCCACAGGTCGAGGGCGGTCTTCACCAGCACCATCACGATCAGGGCGCCGATCGGGGCGCCGAGCCCGGCGACGCCGAACGCGCCGAGCACGACCGTCAGGTGGAGGACGAACACCCGGCGGTACGGCTGGGTCATCAGCGTCACCGGTCCGGTCCGCTCGTACTCCCCGGCCTCGATGTAGTTGGCCCGGTACGAGACGGCGTGGTAGGCGGCGAGCCCGACAGCCGCAACGGCCACCACGGCCGGCGACGCCGGGTCCAGGTCGGGGAAAAAGAGGGGGAAGAACAGGACGAACACGCCGTGGACGAACCAGAACAGACCGTAGTGGACGACGAAGACCCCGGCGACCAACAGGTTCCCCCGTCCCACGAACCAGTCGATCGACCGTCCGTCGAACTGGATCGACGGCAGTCGTTGGCCGTCGTCGCCCTCGGCGCGACGGATCTTCGCCACGGTCGCGACGCCGACGGCGCCGCTCTCCAGCCAGTAGACCACCAGCAGCGAGTGCAGGTCCCACCCGAACGCGGCGACGCCCACCAGCGGAACGGCGTTGGCGAGGATCAGCCCGGCGGCAGCCACCCGCGACCCCGGCCACGACCGGTACATGAGGGTCCCTGTACGTCGCCCTTCGTAAAACCATCCCGGCGTCCGTCGGCCGCCGACGGCCGGTGGAGACCGTCCGACCGGCTTCCGACGAGTTCAAACGCCCCCCACGAGTAGCCCCGTCCATGCCGCTCCGCGTGACGAACACGCGAACGGGCGAGCGCGAGGCGTTCGAGCCACAGGATCCGGACGACGTCCTCCTCTACTACTGTGGCCTGACGGTCTCGGACCACGCGCACCTCGGTCACGCCCGGTCGTGGGTCCACGTCGACGTGATCCACCGGTGGCTCGAGCACCTCGGCTACGGGGTCCGTCACGTGGAGAACTTCACCGACGTGAACGAGAAGATCGTCGCCCGCGTCGGCGAGGGGGACCTCGGCGACTCCGAACCCGAGGTCGCCCGCCACTTCACCGCGAGCGTCGTCGAGGACATGCGCGGGCTGAACCTGCTCCGCGCGGAGGTCTACCCCCGGGTTTCCGAGCACGTCCCGGAGATCATCGAGCTCGCGGAGACGCTGATCGAGGAGGGGTACGCCTACGAGTCGAACGGCTCGGTCTACTTCGACGTGACGACGTTTGGGGGGTACGGCGAGCTGTCGAACCAGCGGCTCGAGGAGGTCGAGGCACAGGGCGACCCCGACGAGCGGAGCGAGAAGCGCCACCCGCAGGACTTCGCGCTCTGGAAGGCCGGCGGCGTCTCCCCCGACGCAGTCGAGGAGCACCGACGCGATGAGGCCCCCGAACTCGATCCCGGGGAGTCCCCGACCGGCGAGACGTGGGACTCGCCGTGGGGGGAGGGCCGGCCGGGGTGGCACGTCGAGTGCTCGGCGATGAGCATGACCCACCTCGGGCCGACCATCGACGTCCACGCCGGGGGTCGGGACCTCGTCTTCCCCCACCACGAGAACGAGATCGCACAGAGCGAGGCGGCGACCGGCCGGACGTTCGCCCGGTACTGGCTCCACACCGCGTTGCTCGAGACCGGCGGGGAGAAGATGTCTACCTCGCTCGGGAACTACTTCTACGCGAAGGACGCCCTGCGCGAACTCGGGCCGAACGTCCTCCGGTCGTTCTTCCTCACGGCGCGGTACAACGCCCGGCAGTCCTACGGCGAGGGGGCCATCGAGGAGGCCGAGGAGCGCTGGGAGCGCATAGAGCGGGGGTACGACGCCGCCGTCGGGGCACTCGACTCCACGGAGGCGTACGCGAAGGTCGAGGACGCCGACCTCCGCGGGGCGGTCGGGGACGTCCGCGACCGCTTCGAGGCGGCGATGAACGACGACTTCAACACCCGCGAGGCGCTGGCGGCCCTGCTCGACCTCGCGGGGGCGGTCAACCGCCACGTGGACGGCCGGGGGGCGTACGACTACCGCGGGCTCCGCCGCGCGGTCGAGGCGTTCGAGGAACTCGGCGGGGACGTCCTCGGGTTCGCCTTCGCGGGCGACGCCGAGGGGGAGGTACTGGTCGGTGACCTCGTGGAGCTCCTACTGAGCGTGCGCGAGCGCGAGCGGGAGGCCGGCAACTACGACCTCGGCGACCGGATCCGCGACGACCTGGAGGCGCTCGGTATCGAGGTGCAGGACACCGACGAGGGACCGACCTACCGGCTCTGAGGCTCCGGACGGCTAACCGGGAGACTCCACGGACGAGTCGGCCACGAGGCTTATGCGGGGGTCGCCTGTAGCCCGGACCGTGCATCACCGACGAGTCCTCGCGGGTCTGGCGTTCGCCCTCCTCGTCCTGAGCGCCGGGTGTGTGGGCCTCCTGACGGGGGAAGAGTCGCTCGCGTTCGAGTCCGAACCCGTCGCGGTGGCCGACGACGCCCGGTCGGAGGCCGGCTACGAGGCGGTCCGGGTCGAGCCGGTGGAACGGAACCGGTCGTTCACCGTCGCCGGCGAGACGCGGAACGTCTCGGTGACGAACCACGTCGCGAGCTACCAGCGGGCGGTCGAACTGGGTCCGCACGGCAGCGAGCCCTTCGCCCGGGTCACCGTCATGTCCACGCCCGCGGTCGAGATCGCCGGTCGAACGTTCAACCCCGTCGGCGAGCTCTCCGACCGCGAACTGGCGACCCGCCTCCAGTCCCAGTACGACTCCATCGAGGACGTGTCGTTCGCGGGCAACGGCACGGTCGAGATACTCGGCGAGGGACGGACGGTCTCGCGGTTCGACGCGACCACGACCGTCGCCGACACGGAGGTCGACCTCGCGCTCCACGTGGCGAAATTCCGCCACGGCGATGATTTCGTGGTGGCCATCGGCGTCTACCCCGCACGCCTCGACGGCGAGCGGGCCCGGGTCGAGACGATGTTGCGGGGCATCGAGCACGAGACCGGGGACTGATACGGATCGTTGTAACGATCTACCGCCGATCACTCGAACGGACTCCGTGATCGGCGGTAAAAGACTACGATAATCCGTATGGGACGGTCGTGCGTAGTCCGCGATGATCGCCGGGTCCGACCGGGCGATCACCGGTAGATCGCTACGCACGGCCGTGTGAACCTCGGGCACGGGGCGCGGGACGGACGACACCCCCCCGGGAACGGAGCTCCCCTTTTCACTCCCATGGGACCCACGGGTGGTATGCGACCGAACGCACCGCTGGTTGCGGGCGTCGCCCTGGTTGTCCTCGGGGCGCTCGGCTACGTCATCGGCACCGTCGCGGTTTACCCGGGACGCTCGTTCGCCGTGACGGGCGCGACGGTCGGTATCGCGCTGTTCGCCGTCGGGATCGGCCGTGCAACCGCGGACGACGACGGGCCGGAGGCGCTCCGGGCCGCGAAGGCCGCCACCGGGACGACCTGGGTGCGGGTCACGGAGGCGACCGACGGGGGGTTCGAACGGGTCGCCGAGGCCTTCGGCATCCACCCCCTCATCGTCGAGGACGTCAGGAGCGACGTCCGCCCGAAGGCCGAGGAGTTCGCCGACTACACCTTCACCCTGGTCGAGGACGCCGAACCGCGAAAGGGCGAGGGGACCTTCGACGAGGAGGTCCGGACCGAGTCGGTCGGGGTCGTCTTCGGCTAGGACTGGGTGGTCACGCTCTCGGGTTCCCGGGCCGACGCCGTCGCGCGGGTCTGGCGGGCCGTCGAGCGCGGCGACGAGCGACTGCTCGAGCGGGGTCCGGATTTCACTGCCTACCGTATCGTCGACGTCCTCGTCGACGAGTACGTCGAGATACTCGACGCCATCGGGACACGATCGAGGTCATCGAGGAGCCGGTCACCGAGTCGACCGACATCGCGATCCTGGATGGGATCAACTCGGTCCGGCGGGACCTCCTCGCGTTCCGGAAGATCGCGTGGCCGGCGCCCCGACCTCGCCCGCGGCGCGCGGGCCATCTACCTCAACACCGCCACCCAGTCGACCAACGAGGTCATGAAGGTGCTGACCGTCATCGCGACGATCTTCCTCCCGTTGACGTTCGTCGTCGGGATCTACGGGATGAACTTCGCCTATTCGCCGTACAACATGCCCGAACTCGGCCGGACGTTCGGCTACCCGGCCGTGATGCTCGGGATCCTCGGGGTGGCCGCCGTCATGCTGCTGCACTTCCGGCAGCGGGGCTACCTGTGACCCGACGGGGGGCCGCCTACGCGCCGAGGGCGAGCGGTCCGATCAACACCCCCATCAGGTGGACCCGCCGCGCGCCGAACCTCGCCGGGACCAGCCCCACCAGCGAGGCCACGGCGAACACGATGACACCGACCGCTCCCGCGAACAGTAGCGAGACGACCGCGAGCAGGCAGAGGACGCCCGCGGCCAGTCGAGTGTTGTCGAGCCGACCCACGAGGTCGAGGTAGCGGTCGCCGACGAGGAGGACGAGACAGAACCCCGCGACGGCGGCGAGCGCCACCGCCGGGAGCAGGAGCGGGAGGTCGGTCGGCGCGCCGGACCGCTCGAACGCCACGAGCACGCCGGTCCGGGGCGACCCGAGCGCGACGAGGGCGAACAGCGCGAACACGGTGTTCGCGGTGTTGACCCCGCTGGTGGCGACGAGGAACCCGCGAGCGCCGTGGCGCCCCGGCACCGCGAGCAGGGAGACCGTCGCGGCCACCGCCGCGGAGACGCCGGGGACGTACCCGACGACGGCGCCGGAGAGGGTGCCCACGAACCCGAGCCCGCCGACCGCCCGCCCGGGGAGGGTCACCGTCGCGTCGTCCTGTGGCGGGACCCCGCCACCGCCCATCGACTCGACGAGCACCGGCGCGCCGAACAGCCCGGCGAACAGCGGGGCGAGGGTTCCGCCCGCCGCGAGCGGCGCGGCCGGGTCGAGGTCGAGCGTCGCCCAGCCGAGCGCCCCCGCGAGACAGAGGGCCACCACCCCGCCGGCCATCGCGAGCCGCCCGCGCTCGGTGACGACGAGCAGGAGCGCCACGAGGGCGAGTGCGAGCGGCAGGTGCGCCCGGAGGGTCGGGTAGACGGCGACCATCGCGCCGGTCACCGGGAGCGCGAGCGGCACCGCGAGCAGGACGGCCAGGCCGCTCCCGAGCGCCGAGAGCCTGATCGCCTCCCGTCCTCGACCCTCGAGGACGAGCCGGTGGCCCGGGAGGGCGGTCGCCGCCATCGACGGGTCGGGAACCCCGAGCGCGAGCGCGGGTACCACGTCGAGGAACGTGTGGACCACCCCGGCGGCGAGGACTGCCGCGCCGACGAGCCGCGGCGGCCCCGGGACGTCGGCGGCGACGGCCGCGAGCAGGAGCGCCACGTTGTTCGCGTGGAGCCCCGGGACGAGCCCCGAACAGGTCCCGAGCGCCACGCCGCCGAGGACGAACCCGAGGGTCGCCAGCGTCGCCTCGGGAGCGAGTGCGAGCCTCCGCGGGACCGCGACGGGAACCAGGACCATAGCGGGGAGGTGGTCCCCCGATGTGACTTGAACGTACGGACGGTCGGCATGGACCACGCCCCGGCCGTCCGGCGGCGGTCACCCCGGATCGCGGACACGCTCTCCGTGTTACCGACCGACCGCCCGCTACGAGTCCCCCTCCCCCAGCCGCCTCGCCTCGACCGTCCGCTCGTCCTCGACGTCGCCCGTGTTCCGTGTCGCGGTCCGCTCGAACAGCAGTATCTCGGCCGTTCCGTCGGCGACGGGACGGTGTTCGACGCCCGCGGGCACCACCACCAGTTCCCCCGGACCCAGGTGGACGGCCCGTCCCTCCGAGGCCTCGCTCGCTGTGCTCGCTGCGGCCT
>PXRQ01000022.1 GCA_003022005.1 Halobacteriales archaeon QS_5_70_15 | reverse complement strand
CGCCGACGGAGACGTCCATGTCAACACCTGCGAGAGCCATGGGTCGCTGCTGCGCCCGTGGCTCTCGCCCCATCGAGGCATCTCGAAAGACAAGCTGACGCCGTATCTTAGAGCGTTTCAGCTACGAAGACGAATCTATCGCAAACCCGGCCAAGAAGCGCTGAGACACGTTCTTCGAGAGGTGCTTTAATTCACCAACAATGTGCTTCACAAGAGCGTTCGGCATATTTATACTGTCGGGACTTAAACCTCGGATTGATATCCTGCCTCGGGCGTTCCTCTGATTTCGTGTCCACGAGCGACGCGTAAGCGCGTCGCGGGTCGACCGGAATCAGGGAACGGCAACTAAGGGATCTGAACCCTGCCGTGGAGTGAGCGATGGGAGCGAAGGGCTCCGGTTCAGATCCTCCCGCCCCGGGCGGAACGCCGCTACCCACGATCGATCGGGCCTTCCGTAGCAGTTATCCGTGTACCTCACCCGAGCACCAGGCACATGCGGACGACGCAAAACACAGCAGAACACGCCCGGAGGCCCGCCCGATGAACCGCGAAACGTACGACCTCGTCGTCGTCGGCTGCGGTATCGCCGGCCTCTCCGCCGGCGTCCGCGCGACCGAACTCGGCCTCTCGACGGCGATCCTCGAGAAGTCCCCCGAGGAGCACCGCGGCGGCCACACCCGGTTCACCGAGTCGTTCAGGATCCCGACCGCGGACGTCGACGTCGACGCCGAGTTCGACGTGGAGGACTACTCGGCCTCGGACTTCTACTCCGACATCATGAAGGTGACCCAGTTCCGGGCCGACGAGGGGCTCGCCGAACGGGTCGCGCAGGGGTCAGTCGAGACGTTCGAGTGGCTGACCGACCTTCGACGGCGAGGAGATGGTCGCCGACCTGGTCGGGATCTTCGAAGGGCGCGAGGCGAGTAGCGCCTCGGAAGGAGCGAGCGGTGAAACCGCGAGCGGCGAGGTGTACTACGACACGGAGGCCCGGGGACTCCGCCGCGACGACGAGGGGCGGGGGACGGCGGGCGACGCCCGGGTCGAGGGCCGGAGGACGCGGTTCGAGGGCGACGCCGTGGTTCTCGCGGCGGGCGACTACGGGTCGAGCAAGGAGCGGCGCACCCGCTACTACGGGCCGGGGTACGGGAACATGAAGGTCCGCGGGAGCCGGTACAACACGGGCGAGGCCATCGACGCCGCGATGGATGTCGGCGCCAAATCCGACGGGGAGTGGGGCGACGCCCACATGGCGATCATCGACGCCCAGTCGCCGGACGTCGAGGGGGGTATCACGCGGGTCGACGGCTACCAGTACGGCCTGATCCTCAACCACGACGGCGAGCGGTTCGTCGACGAGGGCGAGGACGCGCGGGCCCACACCTACGCGAAGTTCGGCCGGCGCATCTTCGAACAGCCCTACCACGAGGCGTTCATCGTCGTCGACTCGAAGGTCGTCGACGACGTGGCACACATGGGACCGGGACGGCCCATCACGGCCGACAGCATCGAGTCGCTCGTGCGACGGCTCGACATCGAGCGGCCCGAGCGAGCGGTCGAGACCGTCGAGGCGTTCAACGCGGCGTGTGACCCCGGCGAGTACGACCCGAACGTCCTCGACGGGAACAGCGCGACGGGTGTCGAGCCGCCGAAGTCGAACTGGGCGCTCCCGCTCGAGGAGCCGCCGTTCACCGGCTACCCCGTGACCGGCGGGATGACGTTCGCGTTCGGCGGCGTGGCCATCACTCCCGACGCGGAGGTGCTCGACACTACCGATCGGACCATCCCGGGCCTGTTCGCCGCCGGCAACTCGACCGGCGGGCTGTTCTACGAGAACTACCCCGGCGGGACGGGCCTGACGAACGCCGCCGTCTTCGGCCGGGTGGCCGCGGAGAGCGCCGCCGAGTACGTCGGCGTCGACGCCGCCGAACGTCACCCGGTCGACTGACCGCCGCCGGACCCCGAGTGCCGTCGACTCCCGAACCGGACGGCCCGGCTACCTCTCCCGGAACTCGGCGGCCACCTCGGCACACCGGGCGAACTCGACGTCCGGCCTGCCCGCGACGTGCTCGACGAACCCCTCCAGCCGCTCGATCCGGCGTCCCCGGCCGATCACCTGCGGGTGCATCGTGAGGACGAACACCCCGTCCTCGACGTTCCGGACCATCCAGTCGAAGCTCTCCCGCCAGTCCCGGAAGACGGCCGCCTCGTCGGCGACGCCCTTCCCCCGCGAGTGTCCCAGCGCCGGCCAGTCGTCGCGGTGCCACGAGACCGGGAGTTCGACCACGTCCAGTTCCCGACCGCGGTCGTACGGCCCGTCCGGGGGC
Source organism: Halobacteriales archaeon QS_5_70_15 (assembly GCA_003022005.1). Next base: position 7,273 of record PXRQ01000022.1, on the reverse strand, counting down.
GCGTCGTCGACGCGGAGCGGGTACGGTTCGAACTCCCGGGCCATCGCGCTGGAGTCCCACTCGAAGCCGAGGTCCGCGAGCAGTTCGGGCGTGTGCTCGGAGAAGTCCCACGAGGGCGAGCGGTAGCCCGTCGGGGAACGCCCGGTCACGCGCTCTACGCTCTCGATGCCCCGTTCGAGGTCGGCCCGCTCGGCCTCGCGCGATCCGTAGTCGCCCGGTCGCGTGTGCGACCAGCCGTGGTGCTGGATGGCGTGGCCCTCGGCGTGGATGCGGGCCGCGACATCGGGGAAGCTATCGAGCGTGTGGCCAGGGGTGAACCACGTGGCCGGGACCCCGTGGTCGGCGAGCAGGTCGAGCAGTCGCGGGGCGCCGACCTCGGCGCCGAACAGTCCACGAGAGCGGTTAACGGGGGTGTTCCGGCCGTCGTCGACGTGGAGCCACGGCGAGACGGCGTCGAAGTCGAACGTCAGACAGACCCGGTGCATGGCCGCGGCTCGGGCGCGGGTGGAATAAACCCCCGTCCGGTGTACCGGTTGCCCCGGAGAGGGCCGGGGACCGCGCCGGCGACCCCGGAGCGGGAGGCAGCCGCGCGATCCCGGCCACGACTCGTCCCGTCAGCGGATTGAATACGCCTCGACCGTTCTTCCGAACGATGCCGGATCGTCACGAGGTCTGTCCGGCGAGCGAACTCCCGCCGGGCGGGAAGCGCATCGTCGAGGTCGACGGGCTTCCGTACTCGATCGGCGTGTTCAACGTCGACGGGGAGTACCACGCGCTCGCCAACGTCTGTCCGCACCAGCTCGCACCGCTCTGCGAGGGCCGGATAACCGGCGAGACCGTCTCCAAGGGCGTCGGGGACTTCCGCACGGTCCGGGAGGGCGAGGTGATCCAGTGCCCGTGGCACGGCTGGAAGTTCGACATCGCGGAGGGGACGTCGGTGTTCAACCCCCACGAGGTCGAGCGGGTCGACGACGTCGACGACGAGCCGCCGACGGGCGAACGGGCCGAGGCGTCCGGGACGGCCCTGGAGGGCGAGGAGCCGCCGGTCGAGACGTACGACGTTGCGGTCGAGGAGGACGTCGTGGTCGTGTACGTGTAGCGGCCCGACGGGACCGGGGGAACGATTTATCCACCCACACGTCACCCGTTAACGCATGGCAGCGACACGGCAGGACGAGGTCAGTCGGAGCGACTCGGCGGTGATCGACTGCGACGTCCACCAGACCTGGGCCTCCGAGTCGGAGTTCGCCCGGTACCTCCCGGAGGGGTTCCGGGACCGAGGCCTCACCCCGCCCGGCGGGCCGAACTGGCACAACCCCATCGCGGCACACGGGCTGGGTCGGCTCGACGCCGTCCCCGAGGACGGGAGCCCGCCGGGGTCGGACTACGACCTCCTGGCCGAGCAGCTGTTCGAGGAGTTCGGCGTCGACCGGGCGGTCCTCACCGGGCCGCTCGTCCGGGACGCGCTCGCGTGTCACCCGAACGTCCACTACGCGACGGCGGCGAGCGAGGCGTACAACGACTGGCTGATCGCGGAGTGGCTCGACCGCGACGACCGGTTCCTCGGGGGGTTGTCGGTCGCGCCGGGGGATGCCGATCACGCCGTTGAAGAGATCGACCGCGTCGGGGATCACGACCGGATGGCGCAGGTGATGATGCCGTCGGCCCACCGGTCGCCGTACGGCGACCGCCAGTACTGGCCGATCTTCGAGGCCGCCGAGGACGCCGGGCTCCCGGTCGGCATCCACGTCAACACCGCCATCGGGGTCGCCTCCGCCCCCGCGACGGGCGCCGGGATGCCACTCTCGTACATGGAGAAACACACCGTCGGCCCCGCGGCCACGATGGGACAGCTCTGTAGCATGGTGCTCGAAGGGGTGTTCGAGGAGTTCCCCGACCTGACGGTGGTGTTCGTCGAGCAGCGGCTCTCGTGGATCCCCGACGTGATGTGGCACATGGACAAGCTCTGGAAGGGGCTCAAGGACTCCGCGCCGTGGCTCGAGCGCAAGCCCAGCGAGTACGTCCGGGAGAACGTCCGGTTCAGCACCCAGCCGATGTTCGAACCCGAGAAGCCCGGGCACCTCGCCGCGATGTTCGAGATGGTCCACGCCGACGAGACGGTCGTCTTCTCGACCGACTACCCCCACTGGGACAACGACAACCCCGGGGCGACGCTCGACGCGCTCGACCGCGACACCCGACGGCGGGTGCTCTCGGGGAACGCCCGCGAGATATACGGGCTCTGATACGGTCGTTCGTGGTCCCTCACCGACGACAGCCGGCAACCGCCTGGACGACCGACGGTACGTCGTTACGCACGACCGTACGGGGCCCCGGCAGGTGCCACTCACCCCTCCACGTGACCGCTTCGCTCCACGGAGTCGGGACCCCGTTCCGCTGCTCGGGGATCGTTCTCGGTGTCGGCGACCCGCGACAGCAGCCACATCCGGCACCCCTCGTACTCGCCCGGTACCGCGGCGGCGAGCAGTTCGGGCACTTGCCGGAGGTGAGTCTGCGCGACGTCGTGACCGGCCAGGTGTCCGCCACGGTCCCCGCGGCCGAATAGGAGCTCCCCGTCGATAACACAGCTCCCCGTCGATAACACCGGCCGCGGCGCGGGAGCGCCGGATGGCTTCGGAACCGACGCAGTGGTCGACATCGAGTTCGTCGCCGCCACCGATCGGGGCGACGGCGCCGTGGGTATCCGTCCCGGCGGTCTGACGGAGTAGCCGCGGAATAAAACCCCCGAACGCTACGGCTACGGTGTCTTGCGGTCCCCCACGTGGACGTCCCCTCGCACACGGACGACTCGGTCGCACCCGACGGACACAACACCGTGGTCGTGCTGGTGCCGATCGCGCCCGGGCTGGATGACGGCCCCGAGGTCCGGTCGCGGTACCGCGAGACGGTGCTCTCGGACCTCGTAAAGCACGCGGGGGTCGACCTCCGGGACCGTATCGTCGTCGAGGAGTCGGCCTGCGTCGCGGAGTTCGCCGACATGGGCTATCCGCAGGGGACGGCGCTCGGGCTGGCACACACCCGCCGGCAGACCGGGCCGTTCCGACCGGGGCACCGCTCGACGGCGATGGACGGGCTCTACTACACCGGCTCGTTCACGGCGCCCGGTATCGGCGTCCCGATGTGTCCCGTCAGCGGTGAGCACACTGCCGGGGCGGTAGTCGAGGACGCCACGAGCGAGGGGGAGAGCGGACCGCTGACCCGGCTCGGCCTCCGGTCCCGCGGGTAGCCCGTCGACCGCGACCGACCGTGAGGGGCGGTCACAGGGTGCCCGAAGGCTGAAACGCGATGCCGGGATAGCCACCGACAGTGGTCGAGAAGGACGCCGTCGGCCGTGGCTACGACGCGCTGGCCGAGACATACGCCGCCGAGCGGGGCACGAACGCCCCGGCGCGTTCCGCCATCGACCGGTTCCGCGACGCGCTCCCGGAGCCGAAGCGGGTCCTCGACGCCGGCTGTGGCGGCGGGGCGTTCCTCGGACGACTGCCGCCCGGCGGCGTCGGGCTGGACCTCTCCCGCGAACAGCTCCGACTCGCCGCGTGGGAGGTCCCCGACGCGGCGCTGGTCCAGGGGGACATGGCGAGCCTCCCGTTCGCGGCCGCCGCCTTCGACGGCGTCCTCGCCTACTGGTCGCTCATCCACGTCCCGCTGGCCGAACATCCCGGCGTCCTCGAGGAGTTCGCCCGCGTCCTCCGACCGGGCGGCCGGCTACTGCTCTCCGAGGGGACGGACCGCCGGGTCGGCGAGAACCCCGACTGGCTCGGGAGTGGCGTCGGGATGTCGTGGGAGATCGCCGGACAGGAGGCGACGCGCGAGCACCTGCGAGACGCGGGCTTCGCCATCGAGCGGGTCGTGCGGATCCCCGAGACGCTCGGCGAGGAGGACCAAGAGGCGGACGGCGAACCCGACGGCGACGGGAGTGACAGCGACGACGACGGCGATGACCTCCCGTGGCGGTCTTCGACGCCCGCCTCGAGGCGTAGCGGCCCGGGTCCCGTGCCTGGACCCGAGCCCTCGTCCGCTCGGGGGACGTGCCAGATCCCCCGGCCGCGGTCGAGGACGCTCCAGAACGCGACGGCGCCGAACCGGAACGAGCCGTTCGCGAGCGGGTTCGGGACGAGCCACCGGAACGCGACGGCGACGCCGACCGCCAGCGCCAGCCCGACCACGGGCCCGACGAGGAACAGCCCGACTGACGCCCCGGCGAGCACGAGGTAGCCGGCGACGTACCGCCAGCGGAACGCCGTCGCCCGCCGGCGGAGGTTGGCGAAGTGCTCGTACCCGCCGTGGGGGAGGTTGAGCGCGACCGTCGCGACGAGGTAGACGGCCGCCTGCGTCCCGAGCGAGAGGCTCGCTCCCGCGAGGCGGAGCCCGCCGAACAGGAGGAGGAGGAGACCGACCAGCGCCGCCCGCGAGAGCCACAGTGCGGTCGACTCGAACGCGAACCCCGACATCCGACTGCGCGTGACGCTCATCGGCCGGACGTACGGACGTGGAGCAGTTGTGGTAGGCCCCCGACTGCTGTGGTGTTTCAAGTACCCGGGGACGGACCCGTCGGCGCGTCACCTTCCGGGTCCAAACGGGGTTTGAGGACTCCGCCCGAACGTTCCGGGCGATGGAACCCGGGGTTCGCGCGGAGCTGGCGGTCCACGGGCCGGCGAACTGTCCGGTCGCGTCGCTCTCGGCCGAGAGCGGCGAGCCGGTAAAGGACGTCACGGGGACCCGGGGAGGCGACGGGGCGATCACCGAGGAGCTCCGCGTCGACGCCGACCGCGCGACGGAACACCCCGAGACCGTCGGCGACGCCGAGCCGGGCCTCGAGGTCGGCGACGAGCGGGTCTATCAGTTCACCCGCGACGCCGACCGGGCGTGTGCCTGCGAGGCCGTCGAGGCGCTGGGCTGCCCGGTCGCGGACGTCCGCGTCGAGGACGGCGTCCTCGTGCCGACGCTCCACCTCGACGGCGTCGGGGCGCTGCGCGAGGTGGTGGCCGACCTCGACGCGACCGCCGACCGGGTCGAGGTTCGCCACCTGGTGCGATCGGCCGCCGGCGAGAGCGGTCGGACCGACCCGACGCTCGTCGACCGCGGGCGGCTGACCGACCGCCAGCGCGAGGTGCTCCGGACCGCCTACCGGATGGGCTACTTCGAGTACCCCCGCTCGGCGAACGCGACGGAAGCGCCCGAGGAGCTCGGTGTCGGCCTCCCGACGCTCGCCGAACACCTCGCCGCCGCACAGGAGAAGCTCGTGGACGAACTCCTCGCCTCCTGACGGGGTCGGAGACGGGCGGTCCCCGCCGTCGCCGCCCCCGGCATCGTCCACCGCTTCGACACCGACGGGCGTAGCCCTCGTTCAGTACCGGACGCCCCGTCCCCGCTCGTAGGCGACGTCCCCCCCGACCACGGTGTACTCCACGTCGAGTTCGGTGAGCTCCGAGGGTGGGGTCTCCAGGGGGTCGTCCGAGAGCACGGTGACGTCACCGAGCCTGCCGGGCGCGAGCGTCCCCTTCTCGTCCTCGGCGAACTCCAGGTACGCCGCCTCCGGGCCGTACAGCCGGAGCGCGTCCTCGACGTCGATCCGCTGGTCCGGGCCGACGACCTCCCCCGTCACCGTCTCGCGGGTGACCGCGGTCCGGAGCGCGAGCAGCGGGTCCCCCGTCGCGACCGGCCAGTCGCCGTTCGCCGCCGTCGGGATCCCGTACTCGAACAGCGACCCGAGCGCGTAGGTCCAGTCCATCCGCTCCTCCCCCCAGTAGACCCAGTTCCGGGAGACGTCCGCGCCGAGGAAGTTGATCGACGAGGAGACACAGACCCCGAGGCCGGCGATGCGCTCGAGCTGTTCGGGCCCCGTGAGCCCCGCGTGCTCGATACGGAACCGGTGGTCCTCGTCGGGCTCGACCGCCGCCTCGAACGCGTCGAGGATGTGGTCGATGCCGCGGTCGCCCTGGCCGTGGACGCAGACCCGAAGGCCCGCCTCGTGGGCCCGCTCGACCCGGTCGGCGAAGTACTCCGGCGAGACGTGGAGGAGGCCGTCGTACCGCGGGGAGTCCTCCGGGACGGGTTCGCCCTCGTAGGGGTCGTACATCGCGGCGGTCCGGCCGGTGAACGCCCCGTCCATGAAGTACTTGACGCCGACCACGTAGAGCCGGTCGCCGCCGAACCCGGTCTCGATTCCGGAGGTGGCGAGGGCTTCGAGCACGTCCTCGCCTTCCGGGCCGAGCGAGCCGTCCTCGTCGGCGTCGCCCTGGATCATCAGCCCGAGCCTGACCGGGAGCTTCCCCTGGCGGTCGAGCGCCTGGTAGATCCGGAGATCGCCGGGCGTCGTCAGCGCGTCGTGGGCGGTCGTGACGCCCCACTCGAGGAGCTGGTCGAGCGCCCGACGGACCGACGCGCGGCGCTCCTCCGGCGTCTCGTCGGGGGTCGCGTCGAGGAGAGGGAGCTCCGCCTCCTCGCTGACCAGCCCCGACGGTCGACCGTCCTCGTCGCGCTCGATGACCGCCGGCGGTTCGGGGTCCGGCGTGTCCCGGTCGATGTCCACGAGATCGAGCGCCGCCGAGTTGTAGATGCTCCCGGTGTGCCCGCCGACGCTGTTGATCTGGACCGGGTTGTCGGGTGCGGCCTCGTCGATGTCCCACCGGTCGATGTGCCGGCCCTCCGCCTCCCAGACGAGGCCGAGGTTGTAGCCGGAGCAGATGATCCACTCGCCGTCGGGCGTCTCGGCCGCCCGTTCGGCGATCCGTGCCTGTACGTCGGCGACGGACTCGTTCGGCGGCGACCGGCAGTTCACGTGGGCCATCCGACGTCCCCCCATCGGAACGTGGAGGTGGGTGTCGATGAACCCGGGGAGTGCCGCCCGCCCGTCGAGGTCGATCACCTCGGTACCGCCGGTGACGTGCTCGAGGGCCTCGTCGGTCGACCCGACGGCGGCGACGCGGCCGCCCCGGATGGCGACGGCCTCGGCGTCGGGGACGTCGGGGTCGAGCGTCAGGACGGTGCCGTCGACGAGCGCGAGGTCGCCGCTATCGGGCACGGGTTCCCTCCCCCTCGCCGGTCGGGGCTGTACGGGGACGGTCGGGGGTGCCTGCCGGCCCAACACGTGCTGTCATGTGACGAGCGCCCCTGCGTGGAACGAGATGTTAAACCTTCGTGCGACGGTCGGGGTAGTGTTCAGATAAGCTGATTCCATGCGAAGGCGAAGGCTCGTAACCACTCATCAGCAGTTTCTTTTCGTGCGTGACTGAAACAGTTTGAGAAGCAT